>NZ_JAESIF010000031.1:0-86165 GCF_016757295.1 Streptomyces sp. M2CJ-2
GCCCCCAGCCCCCCGGGCCGGGCGGGCGGCACCCCGGCGCGGGCGGCGAGGGTGAGGACGAGCCGGGCCGTGACCGCCGCGACCACGGCGGCGAGCGCGCCCCGGGCCCAGGAGTCGCCGTATGCCTGGGTCAGCGCGGCCACCTGCGCCAGCAGCACGAGGACGAGGGTGAGCACGCCGAACGGCCCGATGTCCGACTGCTTCATGATCCGCAGCGCGTCCTCGGCCGGCTTTCCGCTGCCGAGCCCGTCCGCGACGTCGGCGAGCCCGTCGAGATGCAGCCCGCGCGTGAGCGCGGCGGGCACGGCGACGGTGGCGACGGCGGCGAGCGGCGCGCCCGCCCCGAGGAACAGCAGCAGCAGTCCGCAGGCGGCGGTCACGGCACCGACCGCCAGCCCGGCCAGCGGGGCGCACAGCATGCCGCCGCGTGCGGCCGGGCGGTCCCAGCGGGTCACCTCGACGGGGAACACGGTGAGGGTGCCGAAGGCGAAACGGAGGCCGTCGGCCAGCGAGGTCGGGAAGGGCGCGGGCACCGGCGCAGATTACCCGGCGGTCAGCAGGGCGCCCCCGGCGGCCATGGATAAAGTGCGCTCATGGGGCATTGGTTGCAGCGGAACATCGTCGAACCGGGCAAGCTGCCGCTGCTCCTCGCCCTCACCGCCTTCGTCCTCACCTTCGTGATCACCCGGGTCGTCACCCGGCTGATCCGGGCCGGCAAGGGCCCCTTCGGCAACGTCGAGGCGGGCGGTGTGCACATCCACCACGTCGTGCCCGGCGTGATCCTCACCGTCGTCGGCGGCTTCGGCGCGGTGGCGAGCGGCCGGCACGGCTTCGGTGCGGCGCTCAGCGCGGTCGTCTTCGGCATCGGCGCCGGCCTGGTCCTGGACGAGTTCGCGCTGATCCTGCACCTCCAGGACGTCTACTGGACCGAGGCCGGCCGCCAGAGCGTCGAGGTGGTCGTCATCACCGCCTCCCTGGTCGGGCTGCTGCTGGCCGGGTTCTCGCCGTTCGGCGTCAACGACGTCTCCCCGGACGAACTCCAGGACCGAGCGAGCGTCGCCCTGAACGTGGCGGTCAACTTCCTCTTCTCCCTGATCGCCCTGAGCAAGGGCAAGGCCAGGACCGCCGTCTTCGGCGTGATCGTGCCCCTCGTCGCCCTGATCGGCTCGCTGCGCCTGGCCCGCCCCGGCTCCCCGTGGGCCAGACGCTTCTACCGGCACAGGCACCGCGCCCGGGCCAAGGCCCTCCTGCGGGCCTACCACCACGACCGCCGCTGGTCCGGCCCCCGCCGGGCCTTCGACGACTGGCTCGGCGGCAAACCGGACCCACCCCGCCCCTGAAAGGGGCGCGGGGAACCGCGCGAGCGACCACCCGCCGACCCGCACGTCGGGGTCAAGGGGGCAGCGCCCCTGGGGGACGGGAAGGGAAGGGGCGGCGGGAGCGAGGAAAAGGGCGGGCGCCCCCGGTCACTCCGGCTTCTCCGGCTTCTCCGGCTTCTCAGGGAGCTCCGCCGCCAGCGCCGCCGCCGCCTGCACCAGGGGAAGGGCCAGCAGACCACCCGTGCCCTCCCCGACGGTGACCCCGTGGGCGAGGAGCGGCTCCAGCGCCATCCGGTCCAGTGCCTTCGCCTGCCCCGGCTCCCCGCTGTCGTGCGCGGCCAGCCACCAGTCCGGCGCCCGGAACGCGATCCGCTGCCCCACCAGCGCGCACGCCGCCGTCACGACGCCGTCGAGCACCACCGGCATCTTCCGTACGGCGGCCTGGAGCAGGAAGCCCGTCATCGCGGTGAGATCGGCCCCGCCCACCGTCGCCAGCAGCCGCAACTGGTCGCCGAGCACGGGCCGGGCCCGCCGCAGCGCGTCGCGGATCGCCGCGCACTTGCGCATCCAGGCCAGGTCGTCGATGGCCAGCCCGCCGCGCCCGGTGACCACGGACGCGTCCGTCCCGCACAGCGCGCCCACCAGCACACCCGCCGCCGTGGTGCCGCCCACGCTCACATCGCCGAGCACCACCAGATCCGTACCGGAGTCGGCCTCCTCGTCGGCCACCGCGACCCCGGCCCGGAACGCCGCCTCGGCCTCCTCGAGGGTCAGCGCGTCCTCGATGTCGATGCGCCCGCCGCCGCGCCGCACCCTGTGCCGTACGACGTCCTCGGGCAGGGTCTCCGGATCGCAGTCCAGGGCCATGTCGACCACCCGCACCGGCACCCCGAGCCGCCGGGCCAGCACGGAGACCGGACGGCCGCCCTCCAGCACCTCGCGCACCAGCTCCCCGGCGCTGCCCGGTGCCCGCGACGAGACGCCCAGTTCGGCGATCTTGTGGTCACCGGCGAAGAGGACGACCCGCGGCCGTTCGACCGGCCGCACCGGCACCACGGACTGCGCGGCGGCCAGCCACTCGCCCAGTTCGTCGAGGCGGCCCAGCGACCCGGGCGGCACGACCCGGCGCTCACGGCGCGCCTCCGCGTCACGGCGCACCCCGCCGTCCGGACGCTCGATCAGATCGGTGAAGTCGTCGAGATTAAGCGAGCTCATTCGCCGAACAGTACCGGCCCGGATCGAGCACCACGGAGTCCCAGGTCCCGTCGATGATCTCCCGCCCGCCGGGTGACGCCACCCCGACGTCGTTACGCCTCGGACGGCCATCCGATCCGTAACGTTTTGCAAGGGAATGTCATCCATGTGTGGTGACGTTCCGCTCGCCCGCCCCTGCGTCCCCCCTGCTCGTCCTGCTCGTCCTGCTCGCCTTACTCGCCCGCTCGTCCGACCCACCGGGAGCCGCCCATGTCCGTGCCCGACGCACCCATCGCCTCCCCGTCGGCCGCCGTGCCCGGCGCCGGCGCCGTTGTCGTACCCGCCCAGCAGGCCTCCGCGCGGGTGCACGAGCCGCGCCGCGCCGACTGCCCCTGGTGCGGCTCGGCACGGCTGCGCAACCGGCTGCGCACCGGCGACCTGCGGCGGCACCGGCCGGGCCGGTTCACCGTCGACGCCTGCCGGGACTGCGGGCACACCTTCCAGAACCCCTGCCTCACCGCCGAGGGCCTCGCCTTCCACCGGCGGGTGCTGCGCGGGGCCCCCCGGGACGCCGTCACCGACGCCGTCCTCGCGCTGCGCGACGCCCCGCGCCGCCGCCGTGCCACGGCCCGTACGATGCTGCGCTTCGGCGAACCGGAGAGCTGGCTGGACGTCGGCACCGGCCACGCCCGCTTCCCGGACACCGCGCGGGAGTTCTTCCCGTACACCGCGTTCGACGGCACCGACCTCACCCCGCGCGTCGAACGCGCCCGCGCCCTTGGCCGGGTCGAGGAGGCCCACATCGGCCCGCTGACGTCCCCGCGGCTGCGGGCCCGGGTGGCGGGTCGCTACGACGTGGTCAGCATGCTGCACCACCTCGAACACACCACCGACCCGAGGGCGGAACTCCACGCCGCCCTCGACGCCCTGCGCCCCGGCGGCCATCTGCTCATCGAGACCCTGGACCCCCGCAGCGCGTTCGCCGCCCTGTTCGGCCGGTGGTGGCTCTCCTACGACCAGCCCCGCCGACTGCACCTGCTCCCGCCGCGCAACCTCCGCGCCGAACTGGAGCGACTCGGCTGCGAGATCGCCACCACCAGGTCCAGGGCCCCGTTCGGATCCGGCTCCGGGCACCGCGCGGTGCACGTTCCGTACGACCTGGCCGGTGCCACCGCGCTGGCCCTCTCCCACGCCCTGCCCGCCCCGGACGCCCCCTGGCGCGCCATCCCGCCGACCCCGTTCCAGCGGCATGCGCGCACCGTCCTGCTGCGCGCGGGCACCCCGGTGGTGGCCGCCGCGGCGATCACGGACCTAGCACTGGCCCCGCTGCTGCGGCACACCCCGTTCGCCAACGCGTACCGGATCATCGCGAGAAAGCCGATGGGCTGACCCGGCCCGCCCGCTCACCCCTTCAGCACCAGCGCCTGCCCCGCCACCACCAGCAGCACCTGCTCGCACTCCTGCGCGAACGCCGCGTTCAGCCGCCCGAGTTCGTCCCGGTAACGGCGGCCGGACGCGGTGGCGGGCACGATGCCCGAGCCCACCTCGTTGGAGACCGCGACCACGGTCCGCCGGGTCGCGCGCACCGCGTCCGTCAGCTCACGCA
The DNA here is from genome assembly GCF_016757295.1 of Streptomyces sp. M2CJ-2. NCBI lineage: Bacteria > Bacillati > Actinomycetota > Actinomycetes > Kitasatosporales > Streptomycetaceae > Streptomyces > Streptomyces sp. M2CJ-2. The sequence continues at coordinate 4,120 of NZ_JAESIF010000031.1, forward strand.
CCCGCTCCCTGAGCGCCCGTTCCCCGCCGTCGGCCCACTCGGCGTCGTCCCACGCCCCGACGGAGTCCATCGCGTCCGTCAGCCACAGCGACAGACAGTCCACCAGCAGCGGCGGCCCGTCGTCCTCCAGCAGCGGCACCAGATCACAGGTCTCGACGGTCCGCCACGACCCGGGCCGCCGCTCCTGATGGGCCGACACCCGGGCCGCCCACTCGGTGTCCCCGTTGCGGGACCCGCCGGTCGCCACGTACAGCACCTCCGGGAGCGTCTCCAGCCGGCGCTCGGCCTCCACCGACTTGCCCGACCGGGCCCCTCCCAGCACCAGCGTCCGCCGCGGCAGATCGGGCACGTCCTCGTAGGCGCCCACCTCCAGCGTGGTGCCGTCCGGCACGGCGCGCGCCCCGGCCGCCGCGAGCCGACGGCGCGCCTCCGCGCCGGGCGGCACGTCGTGGTCCAGGTGCACGGCGACGACGTCCGTCGTCGGCCCGACCGCGCCCACCGCCCGCAACCGCGCCAGCGCGTCGGGGCGCCCCACGACGTCCAGCAGCACCATGGCGTACGGTTCGGCCGGCTCCTCGAGACCGGCCGGCGCCGCGCCCGGCGGCAGATACAGCAGCCGCTGCCCGTCCGGGCCGGTCACCGCGTACCCGGTGCCCGGCGAGTCCAGCGCCACCGCCCGCACCCTGTGGCCCGTCAGCAGCGCCAGCTCCCGCCCGTCCGGCACCCGGCCGGGCTGCGGCAGACCGGCCGGCACCTCGACCGCGGGCCCGTCGTGCGGATGGGAGAGCAGCACCTGGCGCACACCGCCGAGCGAGTGCCCCGCGCGGGCCGCCGCGAACGCCACGCCCGGCATGAGGTCGAGCAGCAGCGAGCCGTCCACCAGCAGCGCGGTCGCCGCGCGCGCGTGCGGGCCGGCGGCGGACGCGCAGGCGGCGCAGGGACAGTCGGGGCGGGGCAGCCCCGCCGGGGCACCGGTACCGAGCAGAGTGAGTTCCACGGACCCGATTTTCACCCGTCTCCACGGCTCCTGCGCGCCCGACCGGGCAGCCACCCCGCATGATCCATCGCACGGCCCCCGTGTCCTGCCCTAGGCTCTTGCCCGAGCCGGACCAAGATCCGGCTCCTGTTGTGCAGTGTGCTGACACCCACGGAGGCGTACATGGCGGCATGGACGTGGCGGTTCGAGAAGGCCGACGGGACGCAGGTCGAGCCCGCGGTGCAGCCGGAGGAGTTCACCACGCAGGGGGACGCCGAGTCCTGGATCGGGGAGAACTGGAAGGCCCTGCTGGAGGGCGGCGCCGACCAGGTGCGGCTGCTGGAGGACACCACGGAGATCTACGGGCCGATGAGTCTCCACGCGGACCAGGCGAGCACCGAGGTCTGAGAGCCGAGGCCCGATTTCATGGGCGAGGGCTCCGGCCCTCGCCCGCTTCGGGCCCGTCCGGCCGCGCCCGCGCGTCAGCCCCGTACACCGCACAGGTGCAGCAGCGACGCCACCCCGCGGTAGGGGTCCGTCCGACCGGCCCGCTCCTCGACCTCCAGGAGGACCGCCAGGTCGTCAAGGACGCCGGGGGCGCGCGTGTCGTCCGCCGCCGTGTCCGTGAAGACCCGCACGCCGTACCAGGTGTGCAGCGGCGCCCCGAGCCCGGCGAGCGTCGCCGTCAGCTTCTTCAGCCGGTCGGCCCGTATTTCGAGCCCCGACTCCTCGTCCATGTGGCAGGTCGCGTCGAACGCGGTCAGCGTGCCGGCCCAGTCGCCACGCAGGCCGGACCGCATCGCGGGTGCGTCACCGTTGCGCACCAGCAGCGACAGCAGTCCGCCGGGGGCGAGCATCCGGGCCAGCCCCGCCACCAGCGGGTCCGGCTCCGCCACGTGCATGAGCACGCCGTGGCAGAGCACCACGTCGAAGCTGCCCGGCAGGAAGTGCACACCGGTGTCCCGGCCGTCGCCCTCGACGACCTGCATCCGCTCCCGGATGCCCTCCGGCTCCCGGGCGAGCGCCGCACGCGCGGCGGCGAGCATCTCCGCGTCCCGCTCGAGACCGGTCACCGAGTGACCGGCCCGTGCCAGCCGCAGTGCCTGTGAGCCCCGGCCCATGCCGACGTCGAGCACGCGCAGCCGCCGCCCGACCGGGAACCGCCCCACTATCTGCTCGTCCAGCTGGCGGGCCACCAGCTCCAGCCGTACGACCTCCCGCAAACCACCGGGCCCGCCCGGTCCGCCGGTTCCGACCGGCGAGGCCGGCGCGGGTACCGCGGGCCGTGCCGGGCCCGCCGAGGGCGCCTGGCCCTCGGCGAACGGCAGGGTGCTCAGGGCTGCTCTCCGCGCTTGACCTGGGGCTTGGGCAGCCGCAGCCGGCGCATCTGGAGCGAACGCATCAGGGCGTAGGCGACGGCACCGCGCCGGTTGTCGGTGGGGAAGCGCTCGGCCAGCCGCTTCTTCAGCCGGAAGCCGGTCACGACGGAGTCGAGCACGATCGTCACGATCACGAGCAGCCACAGCAGCAGCGCGATGTTCTGCAGCTGGGGGACCCGGACCATGCTCAGCACCAGGATGACCACGGCCATCGGCAGGAAGTACTCCGCGATGTGGAACCGCGAGTCGATGAAGTCGCGCGCGAAGCGGCGCACCGGCCCCTTGTCACGGGCGGGCAGGTAACGCTCGTCGCCACTGGCCAGCGCCTGGCGCTGACGCTCCATCGCGGCTCGGCGCTCGTCACGCTGCCGCTTGCTCGCCTCCTTGCGCGTCATCGACGTGTTGGCCACGCTGCGACGCTGGGTCTGGGCCACGCTGCGCTTGGGCGTGGGACGGCCCTTGGGGGCCTCCGGGTGGCGGGTCTGCTTGGAGTCGGTCACCGCCGCCTTGTCGGCGTGGGCCTTCTCTTCCTTGGCACGGCTACGGAACACAAAACCCAAGGGTACGGGGTCCGCGGGGTTGGACCCCAGTCCCGGGGGGGAACGATCCGGCAACACCAGTCGTCCGTAGAAGGACAGAGGGGGCGTTGCGCACGTCTTGGGGTGTGTTGTCCCGTCCGCCCCGGGGGTCACCTACTCCCTGGGCCGGAGCGGGCGGCCACTCAGTCGTCCTTGGGGATGAGCACATCCGTCCCCGAACAGTGCGGTAATGGATGCGGGGCCCGTACTGTGGGTTCTGTCGCAGAGCTGTGAGCCGGAGTCCGTCAGAAGGGGGCGCGCGAAGCCCATGAGCGGTGTCATGAAGCGTATGGGGATGATCTTCCGCGCGAAGGCGAACAAGGCCCTTGACCGGGCCGAGGATCCGCGCGAGACCCTCGATTACTCGTACCAGAAGCAGCTGGAGCTGCTCCAGAAGGTCCGGCGCGGTGTCGCCGACGTGGCGACCAGCCGCAAGCGCCTGGAGCTCCAGCTCAACCAGCTCCAGTCCCAGTCGGGCAAGCTGGAGGACCAGGGGCGCAAGGCGCTCGCGCTGGGCCGGGAGGACCTGGCCCGAGAGGCGCTCTCCCGCCGTGCCGCCCTCCAGCAGCAGGTGACCGATCTGGAGACGCAGCACGCCACGCTCCAGGGCGAGGAGGAGAAGCTCACCCTCGCGGCCCAGCGGCTCCAGGCCAAGGTCGACGCCTTCCGCACCAAGAAGGAGACCATCAAGGCCACGTACACGGCGGCCCAGGCGCAGACCCGGATCGGCGAGGCCTTCTCCGGCATCTCCGAGGAGATGGGCGACGTCGGGCTGGCGATCCAGCGTGCCGAGGACAAGACCGCCCAGCTCCAGGCGCGGGCCGGCGCCATCGACGAGCTGCTCGCCTCCGGCGTCCTGGACGACCAGTCCGGCATGCACAAGGACGACATCCAGGCCGAGTTGGACCGGCTCTCGGGTGGTACGGACGTGGAACTGGAGCTGCAGCGCATGAAGGCCGAGCTGGCGGGAGGCCCCTCCGCCGGGCAGCAGGCCATCGAGGGCGGCAGCGAGCAGTCCCAGGCCCAGCAGCCGCAGGACACCCCGCGGTTCGACAAGCAGTGACCGCCGCACGGGAAGCCGTGCCGACGACCGAGGTCCTCGCCGGGACCCAGGAGGCCGACATGATCGTACGGATCATGGGGGAGGGGCAGGTGGCTCTGGCCGAGAGCCACCTCGCCGAGTTGAACAAACTGGACGAGGAACTCCTCACCGAGATGGAGACCGGTGACGGCCCCGGTTTCCGCCGCACCCTCACCGCCCTGCTCTCCAGGGTCCACGAACTCGGCGAACCGCTGCCGGACGACGCGCTGGAACCCTCCGACCTCATCCTGCCCTCCCCGGACGCCACCATCGAGGAGGTCCGGGAGCTGCTCAGCGACGACGGACTGATCCCGGGCCCGTGAACCCCGGGCCCGGGAACCCCGGGCCTGCCGGGCTCCTCACGGGCGGCCCACCACCGGCCCGCGCACCGCGCGCCGTACCGGACGTCACGGCGGCGCCCGGGACGCCGTACGGTGAACGGTCGTGAGTACCATCCAGCGCGCCCGGGGCCGGCTGCGCGCCCATCCCTTCGCCCTGGACGCCGCCCTGGCCGCGGGCGTCCTGGTGTGCATGGTGGCCGGATCCTTCGTGGACCCGCACGGACCGCACGGCGTCACCTGGGAGCTGCGCACCCCCGACCCGCTCAGCCTGGCCCTCATGGCCCTCGGCGCCGCCGCGCTGGTCCTCCGGCGACGCGTCCCCCGCGCGGTCCTCGCCCTCACCGGCGCCGCCTCCGTGGTCGAATCCGTCACCGGCGATCCCCGCGCCCCGGTCGCGATGTGCGCGGTCGTCGCGCTCTACACCGTCGCCTCCACCACCGACCGCCCCACCACCTGGCGGGTCGGCCTGCTCACCATGACCGTCCTCACCGGCGCCGCCGTGATCGCCGGCCCGCTGCCGTGGTACGCCCAGGAGAACCTGGGGCTCCTCGCCTGGACCGGGATCGGCGCCACCGCCGGGGACGCCGTCCGCAGCCGCCGCGCCTTCGTCCAGGCCATCCGGGAACGCGCCGAGCGGGCCGAACGCACCCGTGAGGAGGAGGCCCGCCGCCGCGTCGCCGAGGAACGCCTGCGCATCGCCCGCGACCTGCACGACGTGGTCGCCCACCACATCGCCCTGGTCAACGTCCAGGCCGGGGTCGCCGCCCATGTCATGGACAAGCGGCCCGACCAGGCCAAGGAGGCCCTCGCCCACGTACGGGAGGCCAGCCGCTCGGCGCTGGGCGAACTGCGCGCCACCGTCGGTCTGCTGCGTCAGTCCGACGACCCCGAGGCACCCACCGAGCCCACCTCCGGCCTGGACCGCCTCGACGAACTCGCCGGTACCTTCCGCAGTGCCGGCCTGCGGGTCCTGGTCGCCCGCGAGGACCAGGGCCCCGCGCTGCCCGCCGCCGTCGACCTGGCGGCCTACCGGGTCATCCAGGAGGCCCTCACCAACGTCCAGAAGCACGCCGGCAGCGAGGCGAACGCGGAGGTCAGCGTCGTCAGGGTGGGCCCCCGCATCGAGATCACCGTCCTCGACGACGGCACCGGCGCCGGCGGCCACGGCGCCGGCCACGGCGGCGGGCACGGCCTGCTCGGCATGCGGGAACGCGTCACCGCCCTGCGCGGCACCCTCACCACCGGCCCCCGCTTCGGCGGCGGGTTCCGTGTCCATGCGATCCTGCCCGTCGAGCCCCGCACGTCCACAGCCCAGGACGGCCCGTGACCAGCGCCCCCGGGGGGAGTCCGTATGACGATCCGAGTCCTGCTCGCCGACGACCAGGCGCTGCTGCGCAGCGCGTTCCGCGTGCTCGTCGACTCCGAGCCGGACATGGAGGTGGTGGGCGAGGCGTCCGACGGCGCCGAGGCGGTCCGCCTCGCCCGTGAACAGCGCGCCGACGTCGTCCTCATGGACATCCGGATGCCCGGCACCGACGGCCTCGCGGCCACCCGCCTGATCAGCGCCGACCCCGAACTCGACGGGGTCCGCGTGGTCATACTGACGACCTTCGAGGTCGACGACTACGTGGTGCGGTCGCTGCGGGCCGGCGCCTCCGGCTTCCTCGGCAAGGGCTCCGAACCCGAAGAACTCCTGAACGCCATCCGGATCGCCGCCGAGGGGGAGGCACTGCTGTCCCCGGCCGCCACCAAGGGCCTGATCGCCCGCTTCCTCGCCCAGGAGGGCACCGCCGACGACGCCGACCGCGACCCGGCCCGCGCGCAGCGGCTCGACTCGCTGACCGTGCGGGAGCGCGAAGTGCTGGTCCAGGTGGCGGGCGGCCACTCGAACGACGAGATCGCCGAACGCCTGGAGGTCAGCCCGCTGACCGTGAAGACCCACGTCAACCGGGCCATGGCCAAGCTCGGTGCCCGCGACCGGGCCCAGTTGGTGGTGACCGCCTACGAGTCGGGGCTGGTCCGTCCGAGGGTGGAGTGAACGCCACCGCGCGTACTGCGACGGGAGTAGCCGCTGCCCGAGGAACAGGACCTCGGGCCTACGGATCGGCCCTCGCCGATGCCCCAGTGTGGAGAACGGACGCCCCTTCGCGCCCGACCCTGCCCCCTCCAGGTACGTCCCGTACCCCTGACCGCTCACGGAAGAGAGACCCGTCACCCATGTCCTGGCTGGCCAGATTCAGCCTCGCGCAACGGGCGCTGATCGGACTGATGTCGATCATCGCGCTCGTGTTCGGGGCGATCGCGATCCCTCAGCTCAAGCAGCAGCTGCTGCCCACCATCGAACTGCCCATGGTCTCCGTGGTGGCCCCGTACCAGGGCGCGTCCCCCGACGTGGTGGAGAAGCAGGTCGTCGAGCCCATCGAGGCCAACCTGGAGGCCGTCGACGGCATCTCCGGCGTCACCTCGAAGGCCAGCGAGGGCAACGCCGTGATCATGGCGTCCTTCGACTACGGCAACGACACCGAGCAGCTCGTCGCCGACGTCCAGCAGGCCGTCAACCGGGCCCGCGCGATGCTGCCCGACGCCGTGGATCCGCAGGTCGTCGCCGGTTCCACCGACGACATCCCGGCCGTGGTCCTCGCCGTCACCTCCGACAAGGACCAGCAGGCCCTCGCCGACCAGCTCGACCGGACCGTGGTGCCCGCGCTGAAGGACGTCGACGGTGTCGGCCAGGTCATGGTGGACGGCGTACGGGACCTCCAGGTCACCGTCACCCCCGACGACGCGAAGCTGGCCAAGGCCGGTCTCACGCCCCAGGCACTGACCCAGGCCCTGCAGGCGGGCGGCGCGACCGTCCCGGCCGGCTCCTTCGACGAGGACGGCGCCAACCGCACCGTCCAGGTGGGCGGCGGCTACACCTCGATCCAGCAGATCGAGGACCTGATGGTCACCGGCGAGCCCGGCAAGGGCAAGCCGGTCCGCCTCGGTTCGGTGGCCGACGTGGAACAGCAGGAGGCCACGGCCACCTCCCTCACCCGCACCAACGGCAGCCCCAGCCTCGCCGTGGTGGTCACCATGGACCACGACGGCAGCGCGGTCACCATCTCGAACGCCGTCGCCGACCTGCTGCCCGACCTGCGCGAGGACCTCGGCTCGGGCGCCGAACTCACCGTCGTCAGCGACCAGGGCCCGGCGGTGTCCCAGGCCATCGAGGGCCTGACCACCGAGGGCGCGCTCGGTCTCGTCTTCGCGGTCCTGGTGATCCTGGTCTTCCTCGCCTCGATCCGCTCGACGCTGGTCACGGCGGTCTCCATCCCGCTGTCCGTGGTCCTCGCCCTGATCGTGCTGTGGACGCGCGACCTGTCGCTGAACATGCTGACCCTGGGCGCGCTGACCATCGCGATCGGCCGGGTCGTGGACGACTCCATCGTCGTCCTGGAGAACATCAAGCGGCACCTCGGCTACGGCGAGGAGCGCCACGAGGCGATCATGAAGGCGGTGCGCGAGGTGGCCGGCGCGGTGACCTCCGCGACGCTCACCACCGTCGCCGTCTTCCTGCCGATCGGCCTGGTCGGCGGCATGGTCGGCGAGCTGTTCGGCTCCTTCAGCCTCACCGTCACCGCCGCGCTGCTGGCGTCCCTGCTGGTGTCACTGACGGTCGTCCCCGTCCTGTCGTACTGGTTCCTGCGGCCCCCGAAGGGCACCCCCGAGGACGCCGAGGAGGCCCGCCGGCTGGCCGAGGAGAAGGAGGCGAAGAGCCGCCTGCAGCGCGGCTACCTCTCCGTGCTGCGCTTCGCCACCCGGCGCAGGCTGGCCAGCCTGGCCATCGCGGTTGTCGTCCTGATCGCCACGCTCGCCATGACGCCGCTGCTCAAGACCAACTTCTTCGACCAGGGCGAGCAGAAGGTCCTCACCCTCCGTCAGGAGCTGGAGCCGGGCACCAGCCTCGCGGCGACCGACGCCCAGGCCGAGAAGGTCGAGAAGCTGCTCGGCGAGACCGAGGACGTCAAGGACCACCAGGTCACCATCGGCTCGTCCGGCTTCATGGCGGCCTTCGGCGGCGGTACGGACACCAACCAGGCGACGTACCAGGTGATGCTGGAGGACTCCGCCTCCCACGAGGACGTGCGGGCCGACCTCGAGAAGGGCCTCGCCGACCTCGACGGCATCGGCACCACCACCGTCGCGGCCGGCGACGGCTTCGGCAACCAGGACCTGAGCGTCGTCGTCAAGGCGGCCGACCCGCAGGTGCTGCGCAAGGCGGCCGACCAGGTGCAGGAGGCCGTGGCCTCCCTGGACGACGTCACCGACGTCACCAGCGACCTGTCGCAGAGCGTGCCGCGCATCTCGGTCAAGGCCGACTCCCGTGCCGCCGCGGCCGGTTTCGACGACCGGACGCTCGGCGCGGCCGTCGCCCAGGCGGTACGGGGCACCCCGGCCGCCAAGGTGGTGCTGGACGACACCGAGCGGGACGTCGTCATCCGCTCGGAGCGGCCGGCCACCACCCTGGCCGAGCTGAAGAAGCTGCCGCTCGGCCCGGTGAAGCTGGGTGACATCGCCACCGTCGAGCTGGTGGACGGCCCGGTCTCCATGACCCGGATCGACGGTCAGCGCTCGGCCACCGTCACCGCCCGGCCCACCGGCGACAACACCGGCGCGGTCAGCGCGGAACTCCAGACCGAGATCAACACGCTGAAGCTCCCGGCGGGCGCTACGGCCGAGATCGGCGGTGTGTCCGAGGACCAGGACGAGGCGTTCGCCAGCCTGGGCCTGGCCATGCTGGCCGCGATCGCGATCGTCTTCATGCTGCTGGTCGGCACCTTCCGGTCGCTCGCCCAGCCGCTGATCCTGCTGGTGTCCATCCCGTTCGCGGCGACCGGCGCGCTCGGCCTGCTGCTCGTCACGGACACCCCGATGGGCGTCCCGGCCATGATCGGCATGCTGATGCTGATCGGCATCGTGGTGACCAACGCGATCGTGCTGATCGACCTGATCAACCAGTACCGCGACCGCGGCTACGGCGTCGTCGAGGCCGTACTGGAGGGCGGCCGTCACCGGCTGCGCCCGATCCTGATGACGGCCCTGGCGACGATCTTCGCCCTGCTCCCGATGGCGCTCGGTGTCACCGGCGAGGGCGGCTTCATCGCCCAGCCGCTCGCGGTGGTGGTCATCGGCGGCCTGATCACGTCGACCCTGCTCACCCTGCTCCTGGTCCCGACCCTCTACGCCATGCTGGAACTCCGCAAGGAGCGCCGGGCGAAGAAGCGGGCGGCGAAGAAGGGCGCGGTACCCGAAGGCGACGCGGGAGCGGAGGAGTCCGCCGGGTCCGCGGACGACCCGGAGCCGGCGCAGGTCTGACCGGTCCGCCCGTACGGCGAAGGGCCTGCGCGGAACCTCGGTTCCGCGCAGGCCCTTCGCCGTCGTCGACGTGGTTACGGCAGTGCCAGCATGCGCTCCAGGGCCAGCTTGGCGTACTCCTCGGTCTCCTTGTCCACCTCGATGCGGTTGACCAGCTTGCCCTCGGCGAGGGACTCCAGGGCCCAGACCAGGTGGGGGAGGTCGATGCGGTTCATGGTGGAGCAGAAGCAGACCGTCTTGTCGAGGAAGACGACCTCCTTGCCCTCGGGGGCGAAACGGTTCGCCAGTCGGCGGACCAGGTTCAGCTCCGTGCCGATGGCCCACTTGGAGCCGGCCGGGGCCGCCTCCAGCGCCTTGATGATGTACTCGGTCGACCCGACGTGGTCGGCCGCGGCCACGACCTCGTGCCGGCACTCGGGGTGGACCAGCACGTTGACACCCGGGATGCGCTCGCGCACGTCGTTGACCGAGTCCAGGCTGAAGCGGCCGTGCACCGAGCAGTGGCCCCGCCACAGGATCATCTTCGCGGCCCGCAGCTCCTCCGCCGTCAGCCCGCCGTTCGGCTTGTGCGGGTTGTAGACGACGCAGTCCTCCAGGGACATCCCCATGTCCCGCACCGCCGTGTTGCGGCCGAGGTGCTGGTCGGGGAGGAAGAGGACCTGCTCCCCCTGCTCGAAGGCCCAGTCGAGGGCGCGCTTGGCGTTGGAGGAGGTGCAGATGGTGCCGCCGTGCCTGCCGGTGAAGGCCTTGATGTCGGCGGAGGAGTTCATGTAGGAGACGGGCACGACCCGGTCGGCTGTGCCGGCCTCGGTCAGCACGTCCCAGCACTCCGCGACCTGCTCGGCGGTGGCCATGTCCGCCATGGAGCAGCCGGCCGCGAGGTCCGGCAGGACGACCTTCTGGTCGTCGCCGGTGAGGATGTCGGCGGACTCGGCCATGAAGTGCACGCCGCAGAACACGATGTACTCGGCCTCCGGACGCGCGGCGGCGTCCCGGGCCAGCTTGAAGGAGTCGCCCGTGACGTCGGCGAACTGGATGACCTCGTCGCGCTGGTAGTGGTGGCCGAGCACGAAGACCTTGTCCCCGAGCTTCTCCTTGGCGGCGCGGGCGCGTTCCACCAGGTCCGGGTCGGACGGCGAGGGCAGGTCGCCGGGACACTCCACACCGCGCTCGCTCCTCGGGTCGGCCTCTCGGCCGAGGAGCAGCAGGGCGAGGGGCGTCGGCTGTACGTCGAGCTCCTGGGTCTGGGCGGTGGTCACGACACGCACCCTTTCTGTTCTGCGGCTCGCCGGGCCCGTGAAGCACGGCCCGGCGGGACAAGCGGGACACCGGTTCGACGACTTCTCGTCGAATTGACGCTATCTATCATATCCGGTTCACGTCAGTTTGACGACGGCCATAGCGTCCATGTGACGTGAATCCCGGCGCCCCGCCGTTCATTCCCGGAGCCCCGCCGGAACGATTCCGAAGCGGGCCGCACGGACCGTTTTCCGCCCGCCGGGGCGTGTGCGAGCATGAGGACGGAGCCGAGAGAACGAGCTCCCGGCCCGGAATGAATCCGCGGCCCCGCCGGTTGCAACCGTCGGCAAGCAGTCTCCGTACAACCCGGGAGAGATGTAGATGTCCGTATCGGACGAGACCACCACCGCCACCGACGGCATCATCGTGACCGACGCCGCCGCGGCGAAGGTCAAGGCGCTGCTCGACCAGGAAGGCCGCGACGACCTCGCCCTGCGCGTCGCCGTCCAGCCCGGCGGCTGCTCCGGCCTGCGCTACCAGCTCTTCTTCGACGAGCGTTCCCTCGACGGCGACGTGGAGAAGGACTTCGACGGGGTGAAGGTCGTCACCGACCGGATGAGCGCCCCGTACCTGGGCGGCGCCACCATCGACTTCGTCGACACCATCGAGAAGCAGGGCTTCACCATCGACAACCCGAACGCCACCGGCTCCTGCGCCTGCGGCGACTCCTTCAGCTGAGCCGGCCCCTTCCCGTCCGGGACCCCTCCCGGCCGGCACGGCACGGCGCATGACGAAGGCGGCGGCCCCCTCCGACGGGGCCGCCGCCTTCGTGCCGTCCAAACGTCCTCAGCGCTTCATCGCGTCCTGCCGGAGGAGGGCGCCGTGGGCAGCCGCGCGCCGTCCTTGTGCACCGGCACCGGCTCGCCGTCGGCGTCCACCACCTCACGGGCGCCCAGCGGTGCGTCGAGCCGCACCGTCTGCTGGTACTGCTTGGCGATCAGGATGCACACCTTGTCCGGCCAGGGCGTCTCGGTCACGGTGACGGTGACCCGGCCACCGCGCTCGCTCGCCGTCGCCTCGTAGTCGGCGCACACCCCGCCCGTGAAGGTCACCGTCAGCTCGCCGCCCTCGGCGGTGTACCCCTCGACCCGGACACCGCGCGTGGACGGCGCCGAGGTCGGCTCGTCGCCGTCGCCCGGCCCCGTGGGCCGCCCGGTGCCGGACTCCCCGGGCCGCGCCCCGGAGGCGAGGTACTCCGGGGCGACCGCCGGGTAGGTCACCGTGCCGCCGTCCTGCGAGGCCGTCGACCGCGTCTCGAACAGCCAGGACGGTACGAGCGCCTGCCGCCCGTCCACCGAGTGCGCGGCCAGCCCGAACACCGCCTCGTCGACGGTGACCGTGTCCGTGGCCGGCAGGGTCGTCGCCGTGACACACGGCTCCGACTGCTCCTGCTGCTCGCCCTCCAGCGGTACGGGAGTGGCGCAGCCGCCGATCTCCGTACGGCCGCCGGCGCCCGGGGTCGTGTTCATCAGCTCCAGCGCCTTCTCGGCGCTCACCACGGGATACGTGTCGCCCTTCACCGGCGTCGACAGCCGGCCGCTGCCGCCGACCACCTCACCCCCGGCGCCGACGACCACACCGGTCGTCCAGCCGTGCGTCGGCAGCCCGCCGACCTCGGGTTCCGCGTTCACCACCCGCTTGACGCCCATGACCTGGCTCGCGTCGAGCTTCGCGTCGTCCTGGCCGAGCGCCTTCAGCACGGGCGCGGCGGCCTTCCTCGCGGCCTCCTCGGTCACCGCCGGGGCGTCGTCGGCCGAGGGCGTCCGGCACGCCTCGCCCTTGCAGTCGTCGGTGCCCGGCGCGTACCGGCTGAACGTCCAGGTGCCGGGGGCGTCCCGGTCCACCCGCAGGGTGGGCCCGCTGCCGTCCTTGCCGCCGATCCGCCAGGAGTCGCCCTCCGCCACCGGCTTGCCGCCGACGTCGAGGGCCTTCGCCAGGTCGGCCACCTGCGCCTCGGTGATCTGCCCCCGGGCGCGGTAGACCGGCGCCGAGTCGGGGCCGTCGGGGAGGGTGCCGTCGGCGCGGTAGGCGGCGCCGTACGGGTTGGGCTCACCGGGTGCGATGCCGTGCGGCCCGCCCTCGGCGTAGGCGTCGAGGGTGAGGGGCGGGGGAGTGGCGTCCCCGTTCGCCCCCGGAGTCGTACCGCCGCCCGACCCGCCGACGGCACCGGCGGCGAGGTAGGCCCCGCCGCCCCCGACCAGCAGCACGGCCGCGGCCACCGACGCGACCAGCACCGGCGACCGCCGCCGTCCGGCCCCACCGCCGTCGCCGTCTCCGTCACGACCGGCGCCGTCCCCGGACTCCGGGCGGACGGCCGCCTGCGGGGCGGCGGACTCAGGCGCTCCTGCGTCACCTTCCGGCGCCCCGGCCCCGCCGCCCACGGACTCCGGCTGCCCGTCCCGGTCCGGACGGGTCTCACCGGGTGCGCTCCCGGATGCCTCGCGCTCGCCCTCCGGGGCCTTCGCGTCCACGGGGTCCGGCACCGACGGCCCGGCGGCGCCGGCCCGCGTGGCGTCGGTCTTCGCGTCGTCGGCCTCCGAGACCCCGGTCTCCGGGTTCTCGTCCTGATCCTGGTCGGCCGTCGAGGGTTCGCTCTTCGGAGCCCGCTCCTCGCTGCTGCCCGCCTCCGCCTCCGCGGCTTCCGGTGCCGGGCTGTCCGTGCCGTCCGCCGAGGGCGCCTCGGGCTCGCTTTCCGGGGGCTTCGTGCCCTCGGGCTCCGGGGTCTGTGGCCCGGCGGTGCCGGCCTTCGCGTCACCGGAGTCCGGGCCTTCGGACTCCGGCTGTCCGGCCTGGGGCCGGGGGGCCTTTGCGGGGCCGTTCTCCGGGCCCTCGCCGCCGCCGGCCTGCGTGGCGGCGGCTTCCCCTACCCGGGTGGTCTCCGGGGCGTCTGCCGACGGCTCCGGCGCCTTCCCGGCGTCGGCCTCGACGGGGGCCTCGGCGTCGGCCTCGGGTGTGGCGGAGCCGGATGCGGAGGTGTCGTCCGGAGCCTGCTGCTCCGGGGCGTCCTTCGTCGGGCCGTCGGCCGAAGCGCCCCCGGTGTCGCGCGCGCTGCCGGAGGCCCTCGCCTCGGCGTCGTCGTTGTCGGGCCGCTCGGTGTTCACCGCATCGCTCCTTCGGCTGCACAGCTGTCCCTGAAGACCCTTCCCGGTCGCACCGGGACTGCTGGTGGGTCGTATCCCGTATCCCCTTCACGGGGGACAGCGATGGGACGCAGCGGGGGAGCGCGCGGTTCCCGTCCGTTTCCCCGGGAGCCGTGATCCTGACCGGCGAGGGCCCGGCTCAGTCGCCGTAATCCGACATCGCGTCCAGCAGCCGCGCCGAGGACGACGGCACGGACACGCCGTGGATCAGGGACGGAGGCACCGGCCGGGTGTCGCCGTGGTCCGGCGCCGTCCAGCGGGAGGCCATCCGGGCGCAGTCGCCGCGCAGCGACTCCAGGTCGCCTTCGAGGTCGGCCTGCGTGGGGGCGTGGACCTTGAGGTTCGTCATAGCGGCACCGTACGCATGTCGAAGGTCACGAAGAAAGATCTACTATCGGGTAGTTTTGGCGGCTTCAAGTGGACGGCTCGCACCCGGTAGCGTGGGGTGTCAATCCCCCTCGCTCAGGAGAGTCCACGCCGTGCGCATCGCAGTCACCGGCTCCATCGCCACCGACCACCTCATGACGTTCCCCGGGCGCTTCTCCGACCAACTCGTCGCGGACCAGTTGCACACGGTCTCGCTGTCCTTCCTGGTCGACCAGCTCGACGTGCGCCGGGGCGGCGTGGGCGCGAACATCGCCTTCGGCATGGGCCAGCTCGGCACCCGGCCGATCCTCGTCGGCGCCGCGGGCCCCGACTTCGACGAGTACCGGTCCTGGCTGGACCGGCACGGCGTCGACACCGAGTCCGTCCGCATCTCGGAGACGCTGCACACCGCCCGCTTCGTGTGCACCACGGACGCCGAGCACAACCAGATCGGCTCCTTCTACACGGGCGCGATGAGCGAGGCCCGGCTGATCGAGCTGAAGACCGTCGCCGACCGGGTGGGCGGCCTCGACCTGGTCTCCATCGGCGCCGACGACCCGGAGGCCATGCTCCGGCACACCGAGGAGTGCCGCTCGCGGGGCATCCCGTTCGCCGCCGACTTCTCCCAGCAGATCGCCCGGATGGACGGGGAGGAGATCCGCATACTGCTGGACGGGGCGACCTACCTCTTCTCCAACGAGTACGAGAAGGGGCTCATCGAGACCAAGACGGGCTGGACCGACGCCGAGATCCTCGCCAGGGTCGGCCACCGCGTCACCACCCTCGGCGCCCGGGGCGTACGCATCGAACGCGCCGGTGAGGACCCGGTCGAGGTCGGCTGCGCCCAGGAGGAGCGCAAGACGGACCCGACCGGTGTGGGCGACGCCTTCCGCTCCGGGTTCCTGTCCGGACTGGCCTGGGGCGTCTCACTGGAGCGCGCCGCGCAGGTCGGCTGCATGCTCGCCACCCTGGTCATCGAGACCGTCGGCACCCAGGAGTACCAGCTGCGCCGCGCCCACTTCATGGAGCGCTTCGCGCAGGCCTACGGCGACGAGCCCGCGGCCGAGGTGCAGAAGCACCTGGCCTGACGCCCCCGGGTTCCGGCCCGAGGCAAGCGCCCGCTCAGGAGAGCCGGCGGACCACATAGGCCGAGCCGTGGTCCGCCGGCTCCTCGCCCACGTACTCCTGCCCGCGCATCTCGCACCACGCCGGGATGTCCAGCCGGGCCGCCTCGTCGTCCGCGAGGACCCGGACCGTGCCGCCCACCGGCACGTCGCCGATCACCTTGGCCAGCTCGATCACCGGGATCGGGCAGCGCCGGCCCAGCGCGTCCACCACCAGGGCGCCGCTTCCCCCGGCGGTGTGCTCCGCGGCCCCCGCCGCCACCGGAGCCCCCAGCTTCTCCCGCACCTCCGCCACCACCCGGGGCAGGACGGTCAGGAACCGCTCGACGTCCTCGGACTCCGTCCCCGGCGGCAGCGAGACCCGGACGTTGCCCTCGCTGAGCACCCCCATCGCCCTCAGCACATGGCTCGGGGTGAGCGTGCTGCTCGTGCACGAGGAACCGGACGACACGGAGAAGCCCGCGCGGTCCAGCTCGTGCAGCACCGTCTCCCCGTCGACGAAGAGACACGAGAAGGTGACGATCCCCGGCAGCCGCCGCTGCGGATCGCCGACCACCTCCACGTCCGGCACCGAGGCCGGCACCCGCGTCCGGATCCGCTCCGTCAGATCCCGCAGCCGGGCCGCCTCCTCGGCCGCCTCGGCGCGCACCGCCCGCAGCGACGCCGCCGCGGCCACCACCGCCGGGATGTTCTCGAACCCGGCCGCCCGCCCCGACTCCCGCTCGTCCAGCGGCCCCTGGGGAGCGAACCGCACCCCCTTGCGCACCACGAGCAGCCCGACCCCCGACGGACCGCCCCACTTGTGGGCGCTCGCCGTGAGCAGCGACCAGTCACCCGCCACCGGCCCCCAGCCCAGCGACTGGGCCGCGTCCACCAGCAGCGGTACGCCGGCCGCCCGGCACGCCTCGGCCACCTCGGCCACCGGCTGCACGGTCCCCACCTCGTGGTTGGCCGACTGGAGACAGGCCAGCGCGGTGTCCGGCCGCAAGGCCCGTGCGTACGCCGCGGGATCCACGGCGCCCGTACGGTCCACCGCGACCTCGGTGACCGAACCGCCCCCGGCCTCGTGTACTTCCGCCGCATGGAGGACCGACGAGTGTTCGACCGCGGACACGATCAGGTGCGATCCGACGCGTCGCCGCCCGGCCAGCGCCCCCTCGACACCGGAGTGCACCGCCCGGGTGCCGGACGGGGTGAACACCAGCTCGTCCGGGCGGCATTCCACCGCCTCGGCGGCCGCCTCGCGCGCCGCGTCCAGCAGCAGCCGGGCCCGCCTGCCCTCCCGGTACAGCCGTGCGGGATCCGCCCACCCCTCGTCCAGTGCGGCCAGCAGGGCCTGACGGCCGACGGGGTGGAGCGGGGCGGCGGACGCGGCGTCAAAGTAGGCCATACGGCAACGGTAAGGCGTGGCCTCCTCGCCGAGCGGCGAGGGGGCCGTCCCCCCTCGGCGGTTCCGCCACGGGGAGGGGCGAAAGACCGGGCCCTCTATACCCACCGAGCTCTCACCGCACACCCGCCCGACTGCCGAGTCCCCCGTGCGAGCGGTACTTTCGGGCGGCAGGGTGTCCCCTTCCCCTCCCTTCGGGGTGACGGGCGGCGCGTATGCCCCCCTCCCCGCGACCCCCCGGAAGGCGTCGGCTAGGGTTTGGTCCGCATAAACATCCAAACCCCTGCCCGACGCAGGGCGGCGACCGACCGGTGAGAAGGACAGGCCGCAGCCGTACAGCGCGGGCGAGACTCTCGGGAAGGCGCTACGTGAGTCCCAACGGCTCCGACCTCCCCCACGGCCTGAAGGGCGTGGGTGGTACCCCCAAGCCGCGGCGCCCGATGCGGCGGAAGCTGCTGCAGGCACTGACCGCGGGCCTGGTCCTGGCGACCGCCACCGGTTGCACATGGGAGGACTTCCCTCGCCTTGGTATGCCCACCCCCACCTCAGAGGGGGCCGAGCGAATCCTCTCCCTGTGGCAGGGTTCGTGGGCGGCCGCGCTCGCCATCGGCGGGCTCGTGTGGGGCCTGATCCTGTGGAGTGCTTTCTTCCACCGGCGCAGCCGCACCAAGGTCGAGGTACCTCCGCAGACCCGGTACAACATGCCCATCGAGGCGCTGTACACCGTGGTTCCGCTCATCATCGTCTCGGTCTTCTTCTACTTCACGGCACGGGACGAGTCCGAGCTGATGAAGCTCGACAAGCCCGACGTCACCGTGAACGTCGTCGGCTTCCAGTGGAGCTGGTGCTTCAACTACATCGAGAACGTCGAGGGTTCCTCCGGCGACGCGAAGACCTCCAAGGAACTCGACGCGATCCCGGACCGCTACAGGAACGCCTTCCCGGCCGACGCCGGCGGTGTCAACGACTGCGGTACCCCCTCCACGCGGAACCCGCAGACGAACAACCCGGGCCCCACCCTGTGGCTGCCCGAGGGCAAGCGGGTCCGGTTCGTCCTGACCTCGCGCGACGTCATCCACTCCTTCTGGGTGGTGCCGTTCATGATGAAGCAGGACGTCATCCCGGGCCACACCAACGCCTTCGAGGTGGTCCCCAACCGTGAGGGCACCTTCCTCGGCAAGTGCGCCGAGCTCTGCGGTGTCGACCACGCCCGGATGCTGTTCAACGTGAAGGTCGTCTCCCCCGAGCGCTACGAGGCGCACCTCAAGGAGCTCGCGGAGAAGGGGCAGACCGGTTACGTTCCCGCCGGCATCGCGCAGACGAGCCACGAGAAGAACCGGGAGACGAGCACACTGTGAGCATCCTCAACGAATCCCAGGGTGCCGCGGCAACTGTGGACTCCTATGAGAACGAGCTGCCGGTACGGCGCAAGCAGCCCGGCAACATCATGGTCAAGTGGATGACGACCACGGACCACAAGACGATCGGCACCATGTACCTGGTGACGTCGTTCGCGTTCTTCTGCATCGGTGGCATCCTCGCGCTGGTGATGCGCGCGGAACTCGCCCGGCCGGGTCTGCAGATCATGTCGAACGAGCAGTTCAACCAGGCGTTCACGATGCACGGCACGATCATGCTGCTGATGTTCGCGACGCCGCTGTTCGTCGGCTTCGCGAACTGGATCATGCCGCTGCAGATCGGCGCCCCCGACGTCGCCTTCCCGCGGCTGAACATGTTCGCCTACTGGCTCTACCTGTTCGGCTCGCTGATCGCGATCGGCGGTTTCCTCACCCCGGACGGGGCCGCCAGCTTCGGCTGGACCGGCTACGCCCCGCTCTCGGACGCGGTCCGCTCGGCGGGTGCCGGCTCCGACATGTGGATCATGGGTCTGACCCTCCAGGGCTTCGGCACCATCCTGGGCTCGGTCAACTTCATCACCACGATCATCTGCATGCGCGCTCCCGGCATGACCATGTTCCGCCTGCCGATCTTCACCTGGAACGTGCTGCTGACCGGTGTCCTGGTCCTGCTCGCCTTCCCGGTGCTGGCCGCCGCGCTGTTCGCGCTCGAGTACGACCGGAAGTTCGGCGCGCACATCTTCGACGCCACCAACGGCGGGGCGCTGCTGTGGCAGCACCTGTTCTGGTTCTTCGGTCACCCCGAGGTGTACATCATCGCGCTGCCGTTCTTCGGCATCGTCAGTGAGATCGTGCCGGTCTTCAGCCGCAAGCCGATCTTCGGCTACATGGGTCTGGTCGGCGCGACGATCGCGATCGCGGGTCTGTCGGTGACGGTGTGGGCGCACCACATGTACGCCACCGGCGGTGTCCTGCTGCCGTTCTTCTCCTTCATGACCTTCCTGATCGCGGTCCCGACCGGCGTGAAGTTCTTCAACTGGGTCGGCACCATGTGGAAGGGGTCGCTGAGCTTCGAGACCCCGATGCTCTGGTCCATCGGCTTCCTGATCACCTTCCTGTTCGGTGGTCTGACCGGGGTCATCCTGGCCTCGCCGCCGCTGGACTTCCACGTCACCGACTCGTACTTCGTGGTGGCGCACTTCCACTACGTGGTGTTCGGCACCGTGGTCTTCGCGATGTTCGCCGGCTTCCACTTCTGGTGGCCGAAGTTCACCGGCAAGATGCTCGACGAGCGGCTCGGCAAGATCACCTTCTGGACGCTGTTCATCGGCTTCCACGGCACCTTCCTGATCCAGCACTGGCTGGGCGCCGAGGGCATGCCGCGCCGCTACTCGGACTACCTGGCGGCCGACGGCTTCACCGCGCTGAACACGGTCTCCACGATCGCCTCGTTCCTGCTCGGCATGTCGCTGCTGCCGTTCTTCTACAACATCTGGAAGACGGCCAAGTACGGCAAGAAGATCGAGGTCGACGACCCGTGGGGCTACGGCCGCTCCCTGGAGTGGGCCACCTCGTGCCCGCCGCCCCGGCACAACTTCCTCACCCTGCCGCGGATCCGCTCCGAATCCCCGGCCTTCGACCTCCACCACCCGGAGATCGCCGCCCTCGACCAGCTCGAGAACGCCGGTCACGGTGAGAAGGTCCTCTCCGGTGGCAAGGAGGCCGGCAAGTGAAGATCCAGGGCAAGATGTTCATGTGGCTGAGCCTCTTCCTGCTCGTCGTGGCGGTCGTCTACGGCGTGTGGTCGAAGGAGCCGGCCGGCACCACCGCCCTCTTCCTGGCCTTCGGCCTGAGCATCATGGTCGGCTTCTACCTGGGCTTCACCGCCCGGCGGGTCGACGTGGGCGCGCAGGACAACAAGGAGGCGGACGTCGCCGACGACGCCGGCGAGGTCGGGTTCTTCAGCCCGCACAGCTGGCAGCCGCTCGGTCTCGGGCTCGGCGGTGCCGTCGGCTTCCTGGCCATCGCCGTCGGCTGGTGGCTGATGTACTTCGCGCTGCCGCTGATCCTGCTCAGCATCTTGGGCTGGGTCCTCGAGTACTACCACGGTGAGAACCGCACCCAGTAGCACATGCCGCGCGCCGCAGGGCCCGGACACTCCGTCAGGAGCGTCCGGGCCCTGCGTCTGCCACGTTCCATGTCACTCGTTCGAGTCTTCCGGCGCGCCGGACTTGACGTGGCTTCCTAGCGTGAGGCCATGAGACGTGATCCGCGCAACCGCACCGTCGTCGGCCGCATGCTGCTGGTGATCGCCCTGGGTGCGGGCGTCGCCGGTTGCTCCGCCGCCGGCGACCCGCTGTCCGCCGAGCCCTACGACGCGGCGGACCAGATATCCTTCAACGGCCCCACCGCCGAAGGCGGGACGGCCGACCCGGACACGCCCCTGGAGGTCGTCGCCGAGGACTCCGACGGGCGCATCACCGACGTCACGGCCGTGGACACCAAGGGCCGCCACGTGGCGGGCGAACTCGCCGCCGACGGCAGCCGCTGGCACAGCACCTCCCCGCTCGTCGCCGACGCGAGCTACACGATCCGGGTGAGCACCGAGGGCGTGGACGGCGCCCCCGGCCGCAAGGTCCTCGCCCTCACCACCGGCAAGCCCGCCAGCAAGCACCTGGGCGTCGCCTTCGGCCCCGAAGCGGGCACCTACGGCGTCGGCCAGCCGCTCACCGCCGAGCTGACCGAACCGATCAAGGACCCCGCGCAGCGCGCCGTCGTGGAGCGCGGCCTGAAGGTGACCTCCACACCCTCGGTGGCGGGCATCTGGCACTGGGTGGACGACAAGAAGCTCCACTTCCGCCCGAAGGACTACTGGCCCGAGAACGCCACCGTCCGGGTGCGCAGCACCCTGGAGGGCGTCAGGATCAACGACCGCCTCCGGGGCGGCCGGACCGAACCGCTGACGATCAGGACCGGCGAGCGCGTCATAGCCGTCACCGACGTCGCGTCGCACCGGCTGACGGTGTACAAGGGCGACAAGCAGATCAAAACGATCCCCGTCACCGCCGGCAAACCCGGGTTCGAGACACGCAACGGCGTCAAGGTGGTCCTCGGCAAGGAGCGCACCGTGCAGATGCGCAGCAGCACCATAGGCATAGCCGAGGGCTCCGCGGAGTCCTACGACATGCCCGTCCACTTCGCCGCCCGGGTGACCTGGAGCGGCGAGTACCTGCACGCAGCCCCCTGGTCCGTCGGCTCCCAGGGGTACGCCAACGTCAGCCACGGCTGCGTCGGCATGAGCACCGGCGAGGCCGAGTGGTTCTACGGCACCGTCCGCAAGGGTGACCTGGTCACGGTCGTGAACTCGGGCGGCGCCGACATGGAGCCGTTCGGCAACGGCTTCGGCGACTGGAACCTCAGCTGGACCGACTGGCGCGCGGGCAGCGCCCTGACGGGCGGTGCCGCGGCGGGCCCCGCCCCCGAGGAGAAGGCACGCCTGCGCCCGCAGCCGGCCTGACCTCGAACGACGGGCCGAGAGCCACCGCGAGCGCCGCGCCGGTGAGGACCGTGCGGTCAGACGTTCAGGGCGCTCTTCTGCCGCAGCAGGGAGGCGAGGGCCGAGGCGAACTCCACCGGCTCCACCGGCAGCGTCACAGCCGCCTCCGCACGGCTCCAGGTGGCCAGCCAGGCGTCCTGGGGCCGGCCCATGAGCAGCAGCACCGGCGGGCACTCGAAGATCTCGTCCTTGATCTGCCGGCACAGGCCCATGCCGCCCATGGGCGTGGCCTCGCCGTCCAGGACGCAGACGTCGATGCCGCCCCGGTCCAGCTCCCGGAGGACGGCCGGGACGGTCGCGCACTCCAGGAACTCCACGACGGGCACGTCCGGGGCCGGCCGCCGGCCGGTGGCGAGCCGCACCTGCTCCCGGGTGTTGGCGTTGTCGCTGTAGACCAGCACCGTGGCGGTCGCCTGCATTGTTCCTCCACGCTTCTGAGGGGGCTCGGCATCGGCGGTACCGCGCGTGCCGATGGCGCGGATGCTACCCCTTCCGGCAGCTTGTCAACACTGGTTCGGACGTCGCTTCGATGGGCCATCCGGGCACTACAGGAGGGGCGAACACACCGAACGGCACCCCCCGGGGTGAGGGCGGGATAAGCGACCGACATAATGTCGGCGTGGCGACAGCAACGACAGTAGACACCGGGCACGCGCTCCCGTCGGTCAACCGACCGAACCTCACCAGCGTCGGAACCATCATCTGGCTGAGTTCCGAGCTGATGTTCTTCGCGGCCCTCTTCGCGATGTACTTCACCCTGCGATCGGTGACCGGACCCGACTTCTGGTCGGAGAAGGCCGACACCCTGAACTTCCCGTTCTCGGCGACGAACACCACGATCCTGGTGCTCTCCTCCCTCACCTGCCAGCTCGGCGTGTTCGCAGCCGAGCGCGGTGACGTGAAGAAGCTCCGGGCGTGGTTCATCGTCACGTTCATCATGGGATCGGTCTTCGTCGGCGGTCAGGTCCTGGAATACACCGAGTTGGTCAAGCACTACGGTCTGACCATCTCCTCCGACCCGTACGGCTCGGTCTTCTATCTGACCACCGGCTTCCACGGCCTGCACGTTCTGGGCGGCCTGTTCGCCTTCCTGCTGGTCCTCGGCCGGACCTACGCGGCTCGGAGGTTCACCCATGACCAGGCGACGGCGGCCATCGTCGTGTCCTACTACTGGCATTTCGTCGATGTCGTCTGGATCGGGCTCTTCGCCACGATCTACATGATCAAGTAGGCGGGCTCGAATCCGCGCGCTCGAAGAGCGCACTCATCCAGAAGCATCGACGCAGAAGATCCTGACACCGGGGTAATCCGTGAAAAAGCTCTCCGCACGACGACGCCACCCGTTGGCGGCGCTCGTCGTTCTGCTCCTCGCGCTGGCATGCACCGGGGGGCTGTACGCCGTGTTCGCACCCGCGAGCAAGGCGCAGGCCGACGAAACCGCCCAGTCCCTCGCCATCGAGGAGGGCAAGAAGCTCTACGCCGTCGGCTGCGCCAGCTGCCACGGCACCGGCGGTCAGGGCACCACCGACGGCCCCAGCCTGGTGGGCGTGGGCGCCGCGGCCGTCGACTTCCAGGTGGCCACCGGCCGGATGCCGGCCGCCACCTCGCAGAGCGCGCAGCTCCCGCGGAAGAAGGCCGTCTACAACCAGGCCGAGATCGACCAGCTGGCGGCGTTCATCGCCTCCCTGGGCGCCGGTCCGGCCATTCCCACCGAGGAGCAGTACGGCCCCGAGGGCGCCGACATCGCCAAGGGCGGTGAGCTGTTCCGCAACAACTGCGCGCAGTGCCACAACTTCACCGGCCAGGGCGGTGCGCTCACGCACGGCAAGTACGCCCCGAGCCTCGAGGACGTGGACCCCAAGCACATCTACGAGGCCATGCTGACCGGCCCGCAGAACATGCCCTCCTTCCCCGACGGTTCGCTGTCGGAGCAGAACAAGAAGGACGTCATCGCCTACGTGAACGCGGTCAACGGCAAGGAGACCTCGAGCCCCGGCGGACTGACGCTCGGCGGGCTCGGCCCGGTGTCCGAGGGTCTGTTCGCGTGGATCTTCGGACTCGGCGGGCTGATCGTGACCGCCGTCTGGGTCGCCGCTCGGACCGCAAAGGCCAGGAAGTCATGAGTAGCCAAGAGACTCCCGACGAGAAGCTGCCCGCAGTGCAGGGCGGCGCGGTCCGCGTCGCGGACGAGAAGAACCCGTTCGCCGACCCCGGGCTGCCTCCGCACGAGCCCCGGATCCAGGACATCGACGAGCGGGCCGCCAAGCGGTCCGAGCGTACGGTCGCACTCCTGTTCACGCTGTCGATGCTGGCCACCGTCGCCTTCATCGTCTCGTTCGTGGCGATCCCGATCGACAAGACCGTCTACATCTTCCCGCTCGGTCAGATCGGCGCGATGAACTTCGCGCTCGGTACGACCCTCGGTGTCGCCCTGTTCGCCATCGGCGCCGGCGCGGTCCACTGGGCCCGCACGCTGATGTCGGACCACGAGCTCACCGATGAGCGGCACCCGATCGCGGCCCCGCCCGAGGTCCGCGAGAAGGTCATGGACGACTTCCGCCAGGGCGCCAAGGAGTCGGCGCTCGGACGGCGCAAGCTGATCCGCAACACGATGTTCGGCGCGCTCGCCCTGTTCCCGCTCTCCGGAGTGGTCCTGCTGCGTGACCTCGGGCCGCTGCCCGAGGACAAGCTGCGCAACACCCTGTGGTCCAAGGGCAAGCTGCTCATCAACATGAACACGAACGAGCCGATGCGGGCGTCCGACATCGCCGTGGGCTCGCTGACCTTCGCCAAGCCCGAGGGCCTGGAGGAGGACGAGCACGGGTTCATGAACGAGATCGCCAAGGCCGCCCTGATGCTCGTCCGCATCCAGCCGGACGACATCAAGGACAAGCAGTCGCTCGAGTGGTCGCACCAGGGCATCCTCGCGTACTCGAAGATCTGCACCCACGTCGGTTGCCCGATCTCCCTGTACGAGCAGCAGACGCACCACGCCCTGTGCCCCTGCCACCAGTCCACCTTCGACCTTGCCGACGGAGCCCGGGTCATCTTCGGTCCCGCCGGACACGCCCTGCCGCAGCTGCGCATCGGTGTGAACGACGAGGGCTACCTCGAAGCGCTCGGCGACTTCGACGAGCCCGTCGGTCCTTCATTCTGGGAGCGCGGATGAGTACCACGACCAGCAGCACGAACCCATCGGGCGCGGGTCGCTCCCGTGGGAAGGCGCCGGCCGGCGAACGGGTCGCCGACTGGGCGGACAGCCGGCTGGGGATCTACTCCCTGGCCAAGGCCAACATGCGCAAGATCTTCCCGGACCACTGGTCGTTCATGCTGGGTGAGGTCTGCCTCTACAGCTTCATCATCATCATCCTCACGGGTGTGTATCTGACGCTGTTCTTCCACCCGTCGATGAACGAGGTGGTGTACCACGGCAGCTACGTCCCGATGCAGGGACAGCTGATGAGTGAGGCCTACAAGTCGACGCTGGACATCAGCTTCGACGTCCGTGGCGGTCTGCTGATCCGGCAGATCCACCACTGGGCCGCGCTGATCTTCGTGGCCGGCATGTTCGTGCACATGATGCGCGTGTTCTTCACCGGTGCGTTCCGCAAGCCGCGTGAGGTCAACTGGGTGTTCGGCTTCCTGCTGCTCGTCCTGGGCATGTTCACCGGGTTCACCGGCTACTCGCTCCCGGACGACCTGCTCTCCGGCACCGGCATCCGCTTCACGCAGGGCGCGATCCTGTCCGTGCCGATCGTCGGCACGTACATCTCGATGTTCCTCTTCGGCGGGGAGTTCCCGGGGGACGACTTCATCGCCCGGTTCTACTCGATCCACATCCTGCTGTTGCCGGGCATCATGCTCGGCCTCGTGGTGGCGCACCTGATCCTGGTCTTCTACCACAAGCACACGCAGTTCGCGGGCCCCGGCAAGAGCAACAAGAACGTCGTGGGCATGCCGCTGCTGCCGGTGTACATCGCCAAGGCCGGAGGCTTCTTCTTCCTGGTCTTCGGTGTGCTGTGCGTCGTCTCGGCGGTCGCGACGATCAACCCGGTCTGGAACATCGGCCCCTACCGGCCGGACATGGTCTCCACCGGAGCCCAGCCCGACTGGTACATGGGCTTCTCCGAGGGCCTGGTCCGTGTGATGCCGGGCTGGGAGATCAACT
Source organism: Streptomyces sp. M2CJ-2 (assembly GCF_016757295.1). Taxonomy (NCBI): domain Bacteria; kingdom Bacillati; phylum Actinomycetota; class Actinomycetes; order Kitasatosporales; family Streptomycetaceae; genus Streptomyces; species Streptomyces sp. M2CJ-2. The sequence continues at coordinate 30,231 of NZ_JAESIF010000031.1, forward strand.
TCTGGGGCCACACGCTCGCCCTGGGTGTGTTCATCCCGCTGATGGTCTTCGGGCTGGTCCTGGTGTCCATCGCGGTCTACCCGTTCATCGAGTCCTGGGTCACCGGGGACAAGCGCGAGCACCACATCCTGGACCGCCCGCGCAACGCCCCGACGCGCACCGCCTTCGGCGTCGCGTGGATCACCCTGTACTTCATCTCCCTCGTCGGCGGTGGCAACGACCTGTGGGCCACCCACTTCAACCTGTCGATCAACGCGATCACCTGGTTCGTCCGGATCGGGTTCTTCGTCGGGCCCGTGGTGGCGTTCATCGTCACCAAGCGGATCTGCCTCGGCCTGCAGCGCCGGGACAAGGACAAGGTGCTGCACGGCCGCGAGTCGGGCATCATCAAGCGCCTGCCGCACGGTGAGTTCATCGAGGTCCACGAGCCGCTCAGCCAGGAGCAGCTGCACACCCTCACGGCGCACGAGCAGTACAAGCCGGTCGAGATCGGCCCGCTGGTCGACGAGAACGGCGTCGAGCGCAAGGTGAAGCCGACCGAGAGGCTGCGCGCCAAGCTCAGCAAGGGGTACTACGGCGAGGGGTCCCAGATCTCGAAGCCGACCGTCGAGGAGTACAAGGAGATCACGAGCGGCCACGGCCACCACTGATCACCTGAAACCCGTACGACACCCAAGTCGCCACACGACGGCGAAGGGCCCCCGTCCGCAGACCGGACGGGGGCCCTTCGCCGTGCTCCGGGCTGGATAAGGTGGGGGGTGAACCCCCTTTACACCTGTCTATGACCCAGGAGCGGCAGATGAGCGCTGTGACCCCCGCAGGAGGCAATACCGCGGCGGACCGCTCCTGGCCCGTCCTGCTGAACGGACTGCTGGACGGACACGACCTGTCCGCCGACGACACCGCCTGGGCGATGGACCTGATCATGCGCGGTGAGGCCACCGACGCACAGATCGCCGGGTTCGCCGTGTCCCTGCGGGCCAAGGGCGAGACGGTCGACGAGATCGTCGGCTGCGTCCGGGCGATGTACGAGCACGCCGTCGCGATCGAGGTGCCGGGGGAGACCGTCGACATCGTCGGCACCGGCGGCGACGGCGCCAAGACGGTGAACATCTCCACGATGTCCTCGATCGTCATCGCGGGCACCGGGGCGAAGGTCGTCAAGCACGGGAGCCGGGCCGCCTCCTCCGCCTCCGGCGCCTCCGACGTCCTGGAGAAGCTCGGCGTCAACCTGGAGCTGACCCCGCAGCGGGTCGCCGAGGTCGCGGAGGAGGCCGGGATCACCTTCTGCTTCGCGGTGAAGTTCCACCCGGCGCTGCGCCATGTGGCCGCCGCGCGAGGACAGCTGGGCATCCGTACGGTGTTCAACTTCCTGGGCCCGCTGGCCAACCCGGCCCGGGTCCGGGCCCAGGCCGTCGGGGTCGCCGACCCGAGGATGGCGCCGATCATGGCCGGTGTGTTCGCCGACCGCGGCCACTCCTCGCTGGTGTTCCGCGGTGACGACGGCCTCGACGAGCTGACGACCACCGGCACCTCGCGGGTGTGGGTGGTCCGGGACGGCAAGGTGACCGAGGAGCACTTCGACCCGCGGGACGTCGGCATCGAGCCCGTGCCGCTGGAGGCGCTGCGCGGCGCCGACGCCTCGTACAACGCCGAGGTCGCCCGGCGGGTGCTGGACGGCGAGCGGGGCCCGGTGCGGGACGCGGTGCTGCTGAACTCGGCGGCGGCGCTGGTGGCGCTGAAGCCGGGCACCGGGACCCTGGCGGAGCAGATCCGGGCCGGGATGGCCGAGGCCGCCGACTCCATCGACTCGGGAGCCGCCAAGCGGGTCCTGGAGCACTGGGTGGCGGTCAGCAACGCGTGAACCGCCGCCGCGGCGGCCGGCCCCCGTTCGGCCGCCGCCCGGCCGCGTCCGACGCGACCGGGGCGCGGTCCGGAACCGTCCAGGATCCGGACCGCGCCCCGCGCGTAGCGGACCGTGTGGCAGGATCGTGGACCAGGTCATGAGCGACAGTCATCAGGCCCCGGCCGGCTGTCCGGCAACCCTCCGTCCGTGGCGGGGTGCCCCGGGTGAGGACCAGGCCGCGAGCAGCAGGGCTCGCGGCAAGCGCGGACCCCTCGCACTCGATCGAGTGGACACACCAGGGGTCCTGGTCGTTCGAGGGAGCCTCCCGGTGAACCAGCGAATGCGCTAGGGCGTTTCTGACGGCCCCGAAGAGGCCGCAGAGCCCCGCCTCCGCATCCCTTTTCGCCCCTTCTCACCGTTTTCTCGCCTCTCCCACGCTTGAGCCGTGTGCGCTCGCGTGGTGATTCCGCCTGCCTCCACGGGAGTTCACCCATGTCCGTTTCCGCTGTCCCAGCCGTCTCAGCCGTCTCAGCCGTCCCCGCCGTCACCCCCGCCGTCTCCGGCGACCGGTTCGGAGGTGCGCTGCTGCCGGTCCTGGGGCGCGACGTCGCCGTCCCGCTCGTCACCGGCGGCGAGATCGGCCACGCCGCGCTCGACTACGCCGCCAGCGCCCCCGCGCTCCAGCGCGTGTGGGACGCCGTGGCCGCGTACGCGCCGTACTACGGCAGCGTCCACCGGGGCGCGGGACACCTCTCCCGGCTCTCCACCGAGCTCTTCGAGAACGCCCGCCGGACCGTCGCCGAGTTCCTCGACTGCCGTACCGGAGACCAGGTGGTCTTCACCCGGTCCACCACCGACTCGCTCAATCTGCTCGCCTCCGCCCTCCCGGACGACTGCCGGGTCTTCGTCTTCGAGACCGAGCACCACGCCTCGCTGCTGCCCTGGCGCGGCGGTTCCCGCGTCACCCTCCTCGACGCCCCGGACAGTCCGGAGCAGGCCGTGCGGTCCCTGGAGCGCGCCCTCGTCGACCGTGAGCCCCACGGCCCGGCCCTGGTCTGCGTCACCGGCGCCTCCAACGTCACCGGCGAGCTGTGGCCCGTACGGGAGCTGGCCGCCGCCGCCCACGCGCACGGCGCCCGGATCGTCCTGGACGCCGCCCAGCTCGCCCCGCACCGCGCGGTGAGCGTGCGTGACCTGGACGTCGACTGGGTGGCCTTCTCCGGGCACAAGCTGTACGCGCCGTTCGGCTCCGGTGTCCTGGCCGGCCGCGCCGACTGGCTGCGCCGGGCCGAGCCCTATCTCGCGGGCGGCGGCGCCAGCCGCACCGTCACCCGGCGCGAGGACGGTTCGCTGGACGTCCGGTGGCACGACGGCGCGGCCCGGCACGAGGCGGGCTCGCCCAACGTCATCGGAGCCCACGCCATCGCCTCGGCCTGCGAGGCGCTCGGCGAGGCCGGGTTCGACGCGCTGGCCGCCCGCGAGGAGCGGCTGATCCGCACGGTGCGAAACGGGCTCGCGGACGTGCCCGAGGTGCGGTTCCTGTCCCTGTTCGGGGACGACGCGCCGCGCGTCGGCGTGCTCTCCTTCGTCGTCGACGGCTGGAACAGCTCCCACTTCGCCGCGGCCCTGTCCGCCGAGTACGGCATCGGCGTACGGGACGGGCTGTTCTGCGCCCACCCGCTGCTGCGCGCCCTGCTCGGCGGCGACCCGCGGACCCCGGGCGAGTGCGGTGCCCCCGGGGCGGCGTCCGGCGAGAGGCCCCTCGACGCGATCCGTGTCAGCTTCGGCGCGGGCACCCCGGACGAACACGTGGAGCGCTTCGTCCGCGCCGTCAGGGAGCTTGTGCGGGACGGCGCCCGGTGCGGCTACCGCACGGTCGACGGCCGCTGCGTACCGGACACGTCCGTCTGAGCCGGGCCGCCCGGGGCGACGGGCCAAAGCCCGGCGGAGGCGGGGCCGGGCAGGCGGGTGCCCAGGACGATCATGCGCAGGGCGCGTTCCGTGGCGTCGGTGAGGAGTTCGGCGCCGCGGGCCCGGCGCCTCGGCGAGGGGCATCGGGGCGGGGAGGATGCCGTGGCAGGCGTCCACGCCCGGCACCTCGTGCGCGCCCTCGCCGAGCGTCCCGGCCAGGGCGAGCACCGGCCGCCCGGCCGCGGTGGTCGCCTCAGCTGTCCAGGCCGATCGCGAACGCGGCCTCCAGGTCGTGCTGCGAGTACGCGCGGAACGCCACGTGCGTGTCGGTCCCCTCCACGCCCGGGATCTTGCTGATCCGGCCCGGGATGACCTCCGCCAGGTCCTCGTGCAGCTTCACCCGCACCATGGCGATCAGGTCGTAGGTGCCGGTGACGGAGAAGACCTCGCTGACGCTGTCCAGCGCGGCGATCTGTTCCGCGATCTCGGGGATCCGGTCCACGCTGGTCTTGATGAGGACGATCGCGGTGATCACGGCTGGTTCTCTCCCTCGGGGGCCGGAGCTGGGGCGGCTCTCACTGTAGTCGCCCCCTGGAAACGCGCCCACGCACAGCAGAAGCCCAGCCCGAAGCCCACCAGGTGCGCCAGATACGCCACACCGGGACCGTCGGAGGCGGGCATCGCCGCCAGCCACTGCGACACCGCCCAGAACGGCAGCACGACCCACGCCGGGAAGCGCACCGGCAGGAAGAACAGGAACGGCAGCAGACTGGTCACCCGCGCCCGGGGGAACAGGAGGAGAAACGCGCCGAGGACCGCCGAGATCGCCCCCGAGGCCCCCACCACGGACTGCTCGGAGTCCATGTGGACGGCGGCGTAGCCGAGCAGGGCCAGGTAGCCGCAGCCGAGGTAGAACAGGAGGAACTGCAGGCGGCCCATCCGTGCCTCGGCCATCGTCCCGAAGACGTGGAGGAAGAGCATGTTGCCGAGCAGATGCACCCAGCCGCCGTGGACGAACAGGGCCGTGGCGGGGGTGAGAGCGGCGCCGGGGGAACCTTCGAACAGTTCTGCGGGGACCACGCCCCAGCGGTGGAAGTAGCTCCGCTGTGCGGCCAGCAACTCCTCCCCGGACCCGTACGCCGGATCGAGCCCCGCGGCCGGCCCGATGAGGAAGACCGCGCAGCACAGGACGATGAGGGTGTGGGTCACCGGTGCCGACGGGCGCCTCAGCGCTCTGGCAGCCGACGTCCCCCAGTCACGGATCATGAACACAGAGCATGACGTAAGGGGACGTAACCGTACAGACCGCCTCGCCGCCGTGGACGGGCGGGCGGCGAGGACCCGCCAGGCCGTAGGGTTACGTGCCACACGCGCCGGGGTGCCCGGTGCGTCACGGACACTGGAAGAAAGGCGAAGAGCCACGATGACGGTCCCCCAACCGACTGCCTCGACACGGTGGCGCTGCACCCTCTGCGGCAACCTCACCCGGTTCGACGTGACCCGCTCGTCCAAGGTCGTCGAGTACGTCCACCTCGACCTGGCGGGGGAGCCGAAGGTCGAGGAGCGCGAGGTCCTCGGTGAGACGATCGAGTCGGTGCGGTGCCGCTGGTGCAACGCCGTGGACCAGGTGGAACTCGTCGACAGGCCGGGTGCCGGCTCCTGAGGGGAGCGGGCCCCGCTCGGAAGACCCCGCACGCGGGGTCGCGCACAGGCATTGGGGTGTGACGGATGGTGGAGACCGCGGGCGGGGAGCCGGAGGGCGGCGCCGCTGAGGTGCTCGACCGTCCGCTGCCCGACGGCGTGCGCCGCCGGGTCGTCCAGATCGTCTCCGACGGCTTCGGCGGACTGACGGTCGCCGAGCTGCCCGCCCAGCTCAGGCAGTACGCCCGGTTCGCCCCGAACCGCCGCGCCAAGTTCGCCGGCAACGCCATGGCCGCCGCGCTGGAGAGCGAACCGCTGTTCCGCCAGCGCATCGCGGAGCGGCTGAAAGAGGCCCAGCCGGAACTGTCCGGCGCCCTCGAGTCGGGCTCCCCGCCCCCGGCCGCCGACCCGCTGGACGTGGCGGCCGCGGCCTATGTCATGCGGCCGCCCGGCTGGGTGAAGCTGGTGACCGCCGCGGGCGAGGAGGCCCAGCGGGCCGACGCCGAGCGCGCCGACGAGGAGAACCGGGCCGAGGTGGAGCGGCTGCGCGCCGAACTCGCCCGCGCCCGTGAGCACGCCAGGTCCGAGACCGAGCGGCTGCGCGGCGACCTGGACTCGGCCAGGAAAGAAGCGGATTCCCTGCACCGCAAGCTGCGGTCCGCGCTCAGTGACGTCAAGCGCGGTGCGGCCGCGCTGCGCAAACTGCAGGGGGAGCTGGACGCCGTCCGCGCCGACGGGCAGGCACAGGTGTCCGCCGCCGAGAGCGAGAGCCGGCGGCTCAAGGCGCGCCTCGGCGAGTCGGAGGCCGCCCTGGAGGCCGCCCGCCGGGCCGCCCGGGAGGGGCGCAGCGTCGAGGACATGCGGGTGCGGCTGCTCCTGGACACCGTGCTGGACGCCGCCCAGGGGCTCCGGCGCGAGCTCGCGCTGCCCCCCGTGTCCGTCCGGCCCGCCGAGACCGTGGACGCCGTCGAGCCGGGACGCATGTCCCCCAAGGACATCGCGGCCCGGGCGCTGTCCGAGGACGACCCGGCCGTCCTCGACCAGCTGCTGGCGCTGCCGCAGGCGCATCTCGTCGTCGACGGCTACAACGTCACCAAGACCGGCTATCCCCAGATGCCGCTGGAGAAGCAGCGCCTGCGGGTGCTCGGCCAGCTCGCCCAGCTCGCCGCACAGACCGGCGCCGAGGTGACCTGCGTCTTCGACGGGGCCGAACTGGCCGCTCCCGTACTGCTGGCGCCGCCGCGCGGGGTGCGGGTGTTGTTCTCCAAGCCCGGTGTCACCGCCGACGAGCTGATCCGCCAGCTGGTCCGGGCCGAGCCGCCGGGGCGGCCGGTCATCGTCGTCTCCACCGACCGCGAGGTCGCCGACGGAGTCGCCCGCGCGGGTGCCCGCCCGGTCGCGTCGGCGGTCCTGCTGAAGCGCTTCTCCCGGGCGTAGGGCGCAGGACGCGAAGCCCAGTGGCGACGGCGGTGCGGTACGTCCCATCCGGAACGTAAGTACCAACCGCAACGTACCCGCCGATTGACCGAATTGGCGCGGTATTCACGCAACGTAGCGTCAGACCGACATCACTGCACGTGAGTTGAGGGCAGAGAAACGCACTGTGACGTAGATTTCGTGCCCGAGGATTTGAACTGATCACAAGACAATCACTAGGGTCAGGCCTCGAACCTCCGCTCGGGTGATCGTTCACATGGGGTGGCGACGGCGGAGGTCCCGCCCGCCGGCGTGTCGGTAGGCGGCTGGAGGAAGAAGGAGCTCGCCTTCGTGGCGTCCCACCGTCGTCCCAAGCAGCCGAACCGGGCACGTGTCACTGTGCTCACCACCGCTGCCGCAGCTGCCGTCGTCCTGAGCTCGCAGGCCGCCAACGCGGCCCCCAGCGAGAAGCCGAGCAAGGGCGAGGTGAAGGCCAAGGTCGACAAGCTCTACCAGCAGGCGGAGCAGGCCACCGAGAAGTACAACGGCGCCAAGGAGAAGCAGGAGAAGCTCCAGAAGGAGATCTCCACGATCCAGGACAACGTCGCCAAGGGCCAGCAGGAGCTCAACGAGCTGCGCGACGGCCTCGGTTCGATGGCCAGCGCCCAGTACCGCAGCGGCGGCCTGGACCCCTCGCTCCAGCTCTTCCTCTCCGCCGACCCGGACGACTACCTCGACAAGGCGGCCACCCTCGACCAGCTCAGCACCCAGCAGGTCGACGCGCTGAAGAAGATCCAGGAGAAGCAGCGCGAGCTCGCTCAGCAGCGCTCCGAGGCCTCCGGCAAGCTCGAGGACCTCGCCTCCACCCGCACCGAACTGGGCAAGAAGAAGAAGGAAGTCCAGGGCAAGCTGGGCGCCGCGCAGAAGCTGCTCAACAGCCTGACCGCGGAGGAGAAGGCGCAGCTCGCCGAGGAGGAGGCCCGCGCCACCCGCGCCAGCGAGCGGGAGGTCCTCAAGGCTTCCGGTGCCGACGCCGGCACCGCCGCCGGTACCGGCACCTCCGCCCCGGTCTCGAGCGGCTCCGGCCGCGCCGGCGCCGCCTTCGCCGCCGCCCAGAGCAAGCTCGGCACCCCTTACGTCTACGGCGCCACCGGCCCGTCCTCCTTCGACTGCTCGGGCCTGACCTCCTGGGCGTACGCCCAGGCCGGCGTCGGCCTCCCGCGCACCTCCGAGGCGCAGACCGGCGCGGGCACCAGGATCTACTCGGCCAGCCAGCTCCAGGTCGGCGACCTGGTCTTCTTCTTCAACGACCTGCACCACGTGGGTCTTTACGCGGGCAACGGCCAGATCATCCACGCCCCGCGCAGCGGCACCGTCGTCCGCTACGAGTCGATGAACACCATCGGCGGCCCGTTCATGTTCGGCGTCCGCGTCTAGGAACGGCCGACCCGCGGCGGCCCACAGGATCTGTCGGACCCGGCTCGGCCTCCTGTCGGCCTCCTGTCGGCCGCGGCAGGGTCGCGTGCCTCCGTTCGGGGGAACCGCGGTCCGCCGTCCGACCCCACGCCCCGCCTGTGACCTGCGGTCAGAGGCGGGGCGTCACCGTGCGTGGTCACCCGGGTCGTTGGTCGGCCGCCCGCCTCGGGGTTACTGTCTGCCGCGTTTCCCTGTCCGTCAGCGGAAGGAGCGCGGTCCCCGTGGGGTCCCATCGACGCCTTGCACCCTCCCCCGGTCTCGACCGGGGCACCACCGTCGCCGTAGGTCTCCTGTCCGCGGCGGCAGCCGCCCTGGGTGCCTTACCGGCGACGGCCGTCCCGCACGACGACCCGACGGCAGACGTGGACCGCCTCTACGAGGAGGCCGAGCGGGCGACCGAGGCGTACAACGAGGCCGACTCCCGCGCGGACACCCTGCGGGGGCGGATCAACACCGTCCAGGACGAGATCGCCCGGCAGCAGGAGCGTGTCAACACCCTGCGGGAGTCGCTCGGTTCGCTGGCCGGCGCGCAGTACCGCTCCGGCGGCCTCGACGCCTCCCTCATCCTGCTCCTCTCCGACGACCCGGAGGACTACCTCGAGCGGGCCTCGGTGCTCGACCGGCTCACCGTCCGCCAGGCCGGCCGGCTGAAGGAACTCCAGAAGGCCGGGCGCTCCCTGGACCAGAACCGCGCGAGGGCGTCCCACAAGCTGGAAGAGCTGGAACGGAGCCGCAAGGCGGCCGCCGCCCACAAGAAGACCGTGGAGCGCAAACTCGCCGAGGCCCGGCGGCTGCTCGACGCGCTCCCCGACGCCGAACGCGCCGCCTACGAGCGGGCTGCCCGATCCGGCCGCTCCGGCCCGCTCGGCACCGCGGCCGCCTCCGGCCGCGCGGCCGACGCCGTCGCCGCCGCCGGCTCCGCCCTCGGCTCGCCCTACGTCTGGGGCGCCAACGGGCCCTCGGGCTTCGACTGCTCCGGCCTGATGCAGTGGTCGTACGCGCAGGCCGGGGTGGCCCTGCCACGCACCTCGCAGGCCCAGCGGCACGCCGGCCGGCAGGTCCCGCTCTCCCAGGCCCGGCCCGGCGACCTGGTGCTCTACCGGTCCGACGCCAGCCATGTCGGGATGTACGCGGGCAACGGCCAGGTGATCCACGCCCCTTACCCCGGCGCCCCCGTGCGCTACGACCCGGTCGGGATGATGCCGGTCTCGTCCGTCACCAGGGTCTGACCGGAGCGGCCCGGCGTCCGTACCCTCACAAGGGTGGCTGATCGAAGGCGGGTGTCGGGTGCGCCGGTGACGGTGCTGTGTCTGCTGCTCGTCTCCCTGGTCGGCTGCGGCGACCGGCCGGCCGTCGACGGCGCCCGCGCCGAGGTGCAGGCACTGCTCGACCGGCGGGCCGAAGCCCTCCTCGGCCACGACGCCGCCGCCTACGCCCGTACCGGCACCCGGGCCGGGTACGCCGGCCTGCGCGAGGTGCCGCTGGCCGACTGGACCTACCGCGTGACCGCGGTGCGCCGCACGGGCGACACCGCCACCGTCGACGCCGACCTCGGCTACCGCGTCGCGGGCTACGACCGGGCCCCGGTCACCACCGCCCGCACCCTGCGCCTGATGCGGCACGACGACGGCCGGTGGTCCGTCGACTCCGACCGGCCGGCCGGGAAGGCCGGCCGACAGCTCTGGGACCAGGGCGTGGTGCGTGCCGTGCACGGGGAGCGGAGCCTGGTGCTCGGTGTCGGGCAGCCCGACGGGAAACTGCGCGACTACGCCGAACTGGCCGACCGCGCGGTGCCGTCGGTGTCGGACGTGTGGGGCCCGCGGTGGGAACGGCGCGTCGTCGTCCTGGTCCCGGGTTCCCTGGAGGAGATGGCGGGGCTGCTGGGCTCGCCCGCCTCCTCCTACCGGGGGATCGCGGCCGTCACCACCGGCGAGACCGGCGCCGGCGCGAAGTCACCCGCGGACCGGGTCATCGTCAACCCGGAGGCCTTCGGGCTGCTCGGCGACTCGGGCCGGCAGGTCGTGGTCACCCACGAGACCACCCATGTCGCCACCCGCGCCCACACCACCGCCTCGACCCCGCTGTGGCTGTCCGAGGGCTTCGCGGACTGGGTCGGCTACCGGGGCGGCGACCACCTCCCGGCCGACGCGGCACCGGAACTCGCCCGTGCGGTGAGTCACGGGGAGGTGCCCTCCGGGCTGCCGGACGACGGCGACTTCGGCTTCTCCGGCGACGCCGACGGCCTCGCCCGCGCCTACGAGAGCGGCTGGATGGCCTGCCGCCTCATCGCGGAGCGCTGGGGCGAGGAACGCCTCGGCGCGTTCTATCGTGCCGTGGGCGCGCACGCGCGGCGGGACGGAGCGGTCGAGGACGCGATGCACCGGGTCCTCGGCACCACACCGGAGGCCTTCACCATCGCCTGGCAGGACTACCTGCGCGAGCAGCTCCACTGATCCGGCCCGGGCGTTCGCCGCACCGGGAGACCGGGCCGGGACCGGGAGGAGACCGGTCAGGAGGAGACCGGTGCTTCCGCGGCGCTCCGGGGGTGGGGAGCGGGTGCCGCGGGCGGGATCCCTCGGGGGACCGTCGCGCGCCACAGGGCGCGGGCGGCGAGGAAGGTGGCGGCCACCAGCAGGCCGTTGCGGAGGAACAGCAGGGCGACGCCGAGCGGGTCACTGGCCACGACGTGCGCGAACCACAGCGGGAACTCCAGCACCGTCACGAACGACGCGACCAGCACCAGGGCCACCGGCAGCCGCATCCGGCTCCCACGGTGGCACAGGCAGACCGCGGCGAGCCCGACCAGCCACACCATGTACTGCGGGCTGATCACCCGGCTGGTGGTGGTGAACATCAGCACGGCCACGAACGCGGCGTCGGCGAGGGTGTGCGGCTCGAAGCGGGTGGCCAGCAGCCGCCACAGCACCAGCCAGGCCAGGGCCGCCCCGGTCAGGACCATGGCGCCCGTGCTCACCCAGGTCACATAGGGGCCGAGGAACTCCACCGAGCCGTAGTTGAGCAGCACCTGGCCGTCCCAGCCGTGGTGCCGGGCGACGTGGAAGACCAGCGCGCCCAGCGACTCCACCTCCGTGCCCCGGTCGCGCTGAAAGCCCAGGAACGCGAAAGCGCCCGGCATGAGCACCGCGAACACGCCCGCCACCGCGACACCGGTCACCGCGGCCGACACCCACGCGGAACGCCGGCGGACACCGAGCAGCAGCATCGCCGGCCACACCTTCAGCAACGCGCCGAAGGCCGCCAGCGCCCCCAGCAGCCGGGGGCGCCGGGCACCGGCCAGCAGCGCGGCCACCGCCACCGCGGTCACCATCACGTCGTAGCGGGCGTACACCGTCGGCCCGAGCAGCGGCACGCCCGCCACCCACACCCAGGCGCCGCGACGGCTCCGGCCCGGCCGTCCGCCCGCGTACAGCAGCAGTGCCAGGGTGGCCAGGTCGGCGAGGAGCACCAGGACGAAGAAGGCCGTGGTGTACTCCAGGAACGGCAGCAGGCCGGGGGCGAGGATCGCCAGCGCCGCCGCGGGCGGGTACTGCCAGGTCACGTCGTCCAGCGGGAACGTCCCGGTGCGCAGGACGTCGTACCAGCCCCGGTAGATCCCGGACACGTCGCTGGTGACGTCCGGTCCGGGGAAGACGACCACCTTCAGGACCCACAGCAGCAGGACGGTCCTCGTCAGCGCCCAGAGTGCGAGCGGCCGAGCCGGGGACCCGCGCGAGCCCATCGTGTCCACGTGATCCCTGCCCGTCCGTGTGCGGTCCTGAGGGGCCATGATGTCGCGGACCCCGGTGAGCGTGCCACAGCGGCCCGCCGGGACCCGGAGCCGACCGGCCCTCCCGGGCCGGTTCGGTGCCGGGTCCCGGCGGTTCGGTAGGGTCGGCGACGATGCACAAGACCCTGATCGTGACCAACGACTTCCCGCCCCGGCCCGGCGGCATCCAGGCGTTCCTGCACAACATGGCGCTGCGGCTCGACCCCGAGCGCCTCGTCGTCCACGCCTCCACCTGGAAGCGCACCCGGGAGGGCGTCGAGGCGACGGCCGCCTTCGACGCCGAGCAGCCCTTCACCGTCGTGCGCGCCCGTACGACGATGCTGCTGCCGACCCCGCAGGCCACCTGGCAAGCCGTCGGACTGCTGCGCGAACACGGCTGCACCTCGGTGTGGTTCGGGGCGGCGGCGCCGCTCGGGCTGATGGCACCGGCGCTGCGCCGGGCGGGCGCCGAGCGGATCGTGGCCACCACCCACGGCCACGAGGCGGGCTGGGCCCAGCTCCCCGCCGCCCGGCAACTGCTGCGCCGGATCGGCGAGTCCACGGACACGATCACCTACCTCGGCGAGTACACGCGCTCGCGGATCGCGGGGGCGCTCACGCCCGGCGCGGCCTCGCGGATGGTGCAGTTGCCGCCCGGGGTCGACGAGAAGACCTTCCACCCCGGCTCCGGCGGCGACGAGGTCCGGGCCCGGCTCGGCCTGACCGACCGCCCGGTGGTCGTCTGCGTCTCCCGGCTGGTGCCGCGCAAGGGGCAGGACACGCTGATCCGTGCGATGCCCGCGATCCTGGCCGCCGAGCCGGACGCCGTGCTGCTGATCGTCGGCGGCGGGCCCTACGAGAAGGACCTGCGCCGGCTCGCCCAGGACACCGGGGTGGCCGGCTCCGTCCGCTTCACCGGCGCCGTGCCCTGGTCCGAGCTGCCCGCCCACTACGGTGCCGGGGACGTCTTCGCGATGCCCTGCCGCACCCGGCGCGGCGGACTGGACGTGGAGGGGCTCGGCATCGTCTACCTGGAGGCCTCCGCGACCGGCCTGCCCGTCGTCGCCGGCGACTCGGGCGGCGCCCCCGACGCGGTCCTCGACGGCGAGACCGGCTGGGTCGTCCGGGGCGACACCCCCGCCGAGTCCGCCGACCGCATCGTCACCCTCCTCGCCGACCCCGAACTCCGCCGCAGGATGGGCGAGCGGGGCCGGGCCTGGGTCGAGGAGAAATGGCGCTGGGACCTTCTGGCCGAACGCTTGAAAGCGCTGCTGTAGGGCAGTTCCCCAGGGGCGCGGGGCTGTGACATCATGCGGCTCCGCCGCGCGGGCGCGACCAGCCACAGAGCACCCGCACCCGCACTCGCCGACGGCGACCAACCGGCACTCCGAACCGCGCCCCGTCACCGACTACTTGGCGTAGATCGCCTCGATCTCGTGCGCGTAGTCCTTCGCCACCACATTCCGCTTCAGCTTCAACGACGGAGTCAAGTGCCCCGACTCCTCCGTGAACTGAGCGGGCAGCACCCGGAACTTCCGCACCGACTCCGCCTTGGAGACCGCCGCGTTCCCGTCGTCGATCGCCGTCTGGATCGCGGCGATCAGATCGGGGTCCTCGCTCAGCGACGCCGCCGTGGCCCCCACCGGCTTGCCGTGCTCCGCCGCCCAGCGGACCAGGAACTCCTCGTCGACGGTGACCAGCGCGCCCACGAACGGCCGCCCGTCGCCGACCACCATGCACTCCGCGACCAGCGCGTGCGCGCGGATACGGTCCTCGATCACGGCCGGCGCCACGTTCTTGCCGCCCGCGGTCACGAGGATCTCCTTCTTGCGCCCGGTGATGCTCAGGTACCCGTCCTCGTCGAGGGTGCCGATGTCGCCGGTGTGGAACCAGCCGTCGGCCAGCGCCTCCTCCGTCGCGCCCGGATTGTTCCAGTACTCCTTGAACAGGTGCTCGCCGTGCAGCAGCACCTCGCCGTCGTCGGCTATGCGGACCACCGAGCCGGGCAGCGGCTGTCCGACCGTGCCGATCTTCGGCCGGTCCCAGGGGTTGAACGTGGTGGCCGCGCAGGACTCGGTGAGCCCGTACCCCTCCAGCACCGTGAAGCCGATGCCGCGGAAGAAGTGGCCGAGGCGCTCGCCCAGCGGCGCGCCGCCGGAGATGGCGGCCTCGCCGCGCCCGCCGAGCACCGCGCGCAGCTTGCCGTACACGAGCCGGTCGAAGACCTTGTGCTTGATCCGCAGACCGAGGGACGGGCCCGACGGCGTGTCCAGCGCCTTGCTGTACGCGATGGCGGTGTCCGCCGCCTGGTCGAAGATCCGGCCTTTGCCGTCGGCCTGCGCCTTGGCCCGCGCCGAGTTGTAGACCTTCTCGAAGACCCGCGGCACGCCCAGGATCAACGTCGGCCGGAACGCGGCCAGTTCGTCGGTGAGCTGTTTGATGTCCGGGACGCAGCCCAGCTTGATCGGCGCCATCATCGGCGCGATCTGCACCAGCCGGCCGAAGACGTGCGCGAGCGGGAGGAAGAGCAGGACCGAGCACTCGCCGGTGCGGAACAGCGGGCGCAGCCGCTCCACGATGTTGCCGCACTCGGCGAAGAAGCTGCGGTGGGTGAGCACGCAGCCCTTGGGGCGGCCGGTGGTGCCGGAGGTGTAGACGATGGTCGCCGGGTCGTCGGCCCGGGCGACGGAGCTGCGCTCCTCGACCGTCTCGTCGGTGACGTCCCGACCGAGCCGTCCCAGCTCCTCGAGCGCGCCGCCCTCGATCTGCCACACGTGCTTCAGCGCGGGCAGCCGGTCGCGCAGCGACTCCACCGTGGCCGCGTGGCCGTCGCTCTCCACCACACAGGCGGTGGCGCCGGAGTCGCTGAGGATCCAGGCCACCTGCTCCGGCGAACTGGTCTCGTACACCGGCACGGTGACCGCGCCGGCGCTCCAGATCGCGAAGTCCAGCAGGGTCCACTCGTAGCGGGTGCGGGACATCAGCCCGACCCGGTCGCCGGGCCGGACGCCGGAGGCGATGAGCCCCTTGGCAGCCGCCCGCACCTCGCCGAGGAAGACGGTCGCCGTCACGTCCTGCCACGCGCCGCCGACCTTGCGGGCGATGACGGCGACATCGGGGTGCTGCGCGGCGTTTCTGCGGACGATGTCGGTCAGATTGCCGTCTGCGGGGACCTCGTACAAAGCCGGAAGGCTGAACTCGCGCAAGACTGCTGCTCCTCTTGGGGCGCCGGCGTCACGACGTGGTGCGCTGTGGCGGCGGTGTGGTCCAAGGCTCGGTGGGGTGCTCGAGAATTCAGCTGTTGAAAACCCGAGCACGAGTGGACTGCCCGGACGTTACCCGCCGGTATGGATGCTACGACAGGGGGTCCCGGTGAGATGTTCGCTGCGTCACACAGCTGGGTGCTCCACCGCGCACAGTATTCCACTGCCTCCCCGCCGAGCCAGTTACCGCAGGTCCGGACACCACTGTTCACACGGGACGGACACGCCTACCCTTGATCGCCATGGCCTCCACACCAGACGGGGACCGGCGCACGCGCATCCATGTGGTCAGCGACGTGCACGGCAACGCCCGTGACCTGGCCCGCGCCGGCGACGGCGCGGACGCCCTGATCTGCCTGGGCGACCTGGTGCTCTTCCTCGACTACGCCGACCACTCCCGCGGCATCTTCCCCGACCTGTTCGGTGTGGAGAACGCCGACCGGATCGTGGAACTGCGCACCGCCCGCCGCTTCGAGGAGGCGCGCGCGTTCCAGTCCCGGCTGTGGGCGGGCATCGGCGCGGACCGCGCCGGGGCGATCGAGAAGGCGGTGCGCAAGCAGTACGCCGAGCTGTTCGCCGCCTTCCCCGCACCCACGTACGCCACCTACGGCAATGTCGACATCCCGGCCCTGTGGCAGGAGTACGCCGGCCCCGGCACCACCGTCCTCGACGGCGAACGGGTGGAGATCGGCGGCCGGGTGTTCGGCTTCGTCGGCGGCGGTCTGCGTACGCCCATGAGAACGCCGTACGAGATCAGCGACGAGGAGTACGCGGCGAAGATCGAGGCCGTCGGCGAGGTCGACGTGCTGTGCACGCACATCCCGCCGGAGGTCCCGGAGCTGGTGTACGACACCGTCGCGCGCCGCTTCGAGCGCGGCAGCCGGGCCCTGCTGGACGCCATCCACCGCACCAGGCCGCGGTACGCGCTGTTCGGGCATGTGCACCAGCCGCTGGTCCGGCGCATGCGGGTCGGGGCCACCGAGTGCGTGAACGTGGGGCACTTCGCGGCCGGCGGCCGGCCCTGGGCCCTCGAGTGGTGAGGACGTCCGACGAGTCGCGGTCGGACGAGTCGTGGTCGGACGAGTCGTGGTCGGATGAGTGGCGTCCGCCGGGTGCGCGATAGCCTTCCGCTGCACGGGCGTGCGCGGGGGCCGCGCACGGCGATCCGAACCACCGGCCCGCACCTGGAGGAGCCACGGCGATGGCGGAACACACCAGCTCGAGCATCACGATCGAGGCGGCACCGGCCGATGTCATGGGGGTGATCGCCGACTTCGCCCGCTATCCGGACTGGACCGGCGAGGTGAAGGAGGCCGAGGTCCTCACGTCCGACGACCGGGGCCGGGCCGAGCAGGTGCGCCTCGTCATGGACGCCGGCGCGATCAAGGACGACCAGACCCTTGCGTACACCTGGACCGGTGAGCACGAGGTCTCCTGGACGCTGGTGAAGTCCCAGATGCTGCGCTCCCTGGACGGCTCGTACCTCCTGACGCCGACCGGCGCGGGCACCACCGAGGTCACCTACCGGCTCACCGTCGACGTCAAGATCCCGATGCTCGGCATGATCAAGCGCAAGGCCGAGAAGGTCATCATCGACCGGGCCCTGGCGGGGCTGAAGAAGCGGGTGGAGTCGGGCGAGGAGCCGGCCGCCGGGTCCGGCGGGAAGCCGGTCGCGGAGTAGCACCGGCCGGGAGGGAGCGGCACCGGTCGGGCACGGGCCCGGGTACCGTTCACCCTCATGCGTACCCTCCTGATCACGGGCCCCGGCGGCAACGGACGTACCACCGTCGCGGCGGCCACCGCGCTCGCCGCCGCCCGCGGAGGCGCCCGCGTCCTGGTGCTGGGCACCGACCGGGTGGACACGCTGGGCGCCGTACTGGGGACACCCGTGGGCGCCGAGCCCGTCGAGGTCGAGCAGGGGCTCACCGCCCGGCGGGTCGACGCCGGTGCGGACTTCCGCGCCGACCTGGCCGCGCTGCAGGACCGGGCCGCCACGGTGCTCGACCTGCTCGGCGCGTCCCGGCTCGACCCCGAGGACCTCGGCCCGCTGCCCGGCGCCGAGGAGCTCTCCGTGCTGCGCGCCCTGCGGGACGCGGCGCTGTCGCAGGCGTACGACCTGCTCGTCGTCGATCTCCCGCCCACCCCGCAGGCCCTCGCCCTCCTCGCCCTCCCCGAGGAGCTCCGCCGCTGCCTGCGCCGCCTGCTCCCGCCGGAACGCCAGGCCGCCCGCGCCCTGCGCCCGGTACTCGGCCGCCTCGCCGGGGTCTCGATGCCCGCGGAGTGGCTGTACGAGACGGCCGCCCGCTGGGACACCGAACTGGCCGCGGTCGAGGCCGTCCTCGCCGATCGGGACACCGCCGTACGGCTGGTCGCCGAACCCGGACCGGCCGGCGCCGACGCGGTACGCACCGCGGGTCTGGGCCTCGCCCTGCGCGGACTGCGCACCGACGCGCTGGTCGCCGGGCGCCTCCTGCCCGAGAACGTCGAGGACGGCCGGCTCGTCGGCCTGGTCGCCCAGCAGCGCAAGGCCCTGGACGAGTGGCGCGAGACGTACGACGTCCACCCGGTCGCCCACCTGGGGCGCGACCCGCGGGGCCCGGACGACCTCGCCGCGCTCGCCGTCCCCGGCATGCCGGCCGCCGAGGGGACGCGGGGCAGGGTCGAGTGGCCCGTCACCGGCTCTCCCCACTCCCGGCTCCCCCCGGGCGGGGAGTCCTCCACCGCCGACGACGGCGTACTGGTCTGGCACATCCCCCTGCCCGGCGCCCGGCGCGAGGAACTGGACCTGATCCGGCGCGGCGACGAACTCGCCGTCACCGCCGGGCCGTTCCGGCGGACCGTCCCGCTGCCCTCCGCGCTGCGCCGCTGCACCGTGGACGGCGCGGCCCTGCGCGAGGGGGAGCTGCGCATCCGGTTCCGGCCGGATCCGCGGCTGTGGCCGCGCACCCCGTGAAGCCGGTGCTGCCGTTCGGGTAACGTCGGAGGGGCCCACCGTAGTCAGGAGTCCGTCATGAGCGATCAGCTCCCCCCACCCGACGCCGCCGGGGACGAACCCGTGGACGACGTACGCGCCGTGGGCGAGGCGCGCACCGCCTCCGACGCGGACGCCTGGGCGACGGCCTGCGCCGAGGACCTCGAGGCGGAGAAGGCCCGCCGCCGCGCCCAGTACGGCCCGCCGCCCGGCTCGGCGGCCGAGGAACTGCGCAAGCTCGTCGACGCGGTCGCCGAGAAGTTCGACCAGTTCACCGGAGGCCTCCAGTCCCCCCTGTTCGACGCGGTCGCCGGGCCGACCGCGCAGCAGATGGTGCGCCAGGTCGTCCAGCAGGCCAAGGCGGCCGTGGAACCGGTCGTCGAACGCAACCCGGACGTCTTCGACCACCTCGCCGCCGCGGGCAACGAGCTGCTCGCGGCCTACCGCTCCGCGGTCCAGGACCAGGAACGCCGCTGGACGGCCCGGGGCACCCGTCCCTGGAACCCCGACGAGGCCCGGGGCGAGGGCGGTCCGGGCCGGGACCGGGGCGACGAGCCGGGTCCCGGCGAAGAGCACATCGACCTGGACTGAGAGCTCCGAGCCGGTGGGCGGTCCCGCCGGTGCCGGGAACCCGGCGGCAGGGCCTCGGGTACCGTGGGCGGTAGCGGGGCTCGACCGGAACTGAGGGATTCATGGGACTCACCATCGGCGTCGACATCGGCGGCACCAAGATCGCGGCCGGCGTGGTCGACGAGGACGGCAACATCCTCTCGGTCCACAAGGTGCCGACCCCGGGCACGCCCGACGGCATCGTGGACGCCATCGCCTCCGCGGTGGAGGGAGCACGCGCGGGCCACGAGATCGTCGGCGTGGGCATCGGTGCGGCCGGATACGTCAACCGCCAGCGTTCGACGGTGTACTTCGCCCCCAACATCTACTGGCGCAACGAGCCGCTCAAGGAGAAGGTCGAGGCCCGCACGGGTCTTCCCGTCGTCGTGGAGAACGACGCCAACGCCGCGGCCTGGGGCGAGTACAAGTTCGGCGCCGGCAAGGGCCACCGCAACGTCATCTGCATCACGCTCGGCACCGGCCTGGGCGGCGGCGTCATCATCGGCAACAAGCTGCGCCGGGGCCACTTCGGCGTGGCCGCCGAGTTCGGGCACATCCGGATGGTGCCGGACGGCCTGCTGTGCGGCTGCGGCTCGCAGGGCTGCTGGGAGCAGTACGCCTCCGGCCGCGCCCTCGTCCGGTACGCCACCCAGCGCGCCAACGCGACCCCCGAGAACGCGGAGACGCTGCTCTCCCTGGGGGACGGCACTCCCGAGGGCATCGAGGGCAAGCACGTCTCCATGGCCGCCCGCCAGGGCGACCCGGTGGCCGTCGACTCCTACCGCGAGCTGGCCCGCTGGGTCGGCGCGGGCCTCGCGGACCTGGCCTCCCTCTTCGACCCGTCCGCGTTCATCGTCGGCGGCGGTCTCTCCGAGGAGGGCGAGCTGGTCCTCGACCCGATCCGCAAGTCCTACAAGCGCTGGCTGGTCGGCGGCAACTGGCGCCCGGTGGCCGAGGTCCGCGCCGCCGAACTCGGCAACAAGGCCGGCCTGGTGGGCGCAGCCGACCTGGCCCGCCAGCCCGACCCGATCATGTGATCTCCCTTTCCCACGCGCACGGCGGCGCCCGCCCGGTCCCCTCGGGGACGGCGGGCGCCGCCGTTTCCGCACCGCACGTGCCTGCGGCCTTCCGTACAGGACGGCGCGGGCCGCGCAGGACGGCCGCAGGCTGTGCAGGACGGCCGCAGGCTGCGCAGGACGGCCGCAGGCCTGTTCTCCGCCCACCGTCGCTGTCGACCGTCGACTTCGTCACCCGGGTGTTCGGGGGTGAGGAACGCGGCGGGGTGCGGACCGGCCCGCCCTGCCGAGCCTGCTGACCGGGTCCGTCGCCGACGCGGACCAGGCGTGCGCGCGGGCCGTAGCGGCCGTCGGCCGGGTCCTCACTCCGGTGTGGCCGACGACGCCTTCGGGCAGCGGGGCCGTCGTACGGCTGCAAGGCGTGCCACCAGCGCGAGAAGGGGGCCGTCGGCCGTGGCGAACGGCAGCACGCTCGAGTCGTCCGACAGTCCCAAGGCATTCGGGGCGGGCCTGAAGACGTTCCGGGAACGTGCCCTGCTCACCCGGGAGCAGCGCGCCGAGCGGCTCGACCACCCGCACGCGTCGGTCGCGGCCCGTGTGACCCTCCCGGTCGGGCGGGTCGGCGTATCTTGATCCGTATGGCGACGACTCCGCTGCTGCCCGACTCCCGTACCGAGCCGGACGGTTCGGCCGTGGTCCGGGTGCTGAGTTACAACATCCGTTCGATGCGGGATGACACCGACGCGCTGGCCCGGGTGATCGGGGCGTGCGCACCCGACCTGGTGCTCGTGCAGGAGGCGCCGCGGTTCTTCCGGTGGCGCAAGAAGCTGGCGCGGCTCGCCTCCGCCTCCGGACTGGTCACCCTGTCCGGAGGTGCCACGGCCGCCGGGCCCGCCGTCCTGTGCTCCCTGCGGGCGACCGTCGAGCGCACCGAGGACGTGCTGCTGCCACTCACCCCGGGGCTGCACCGGCGGGGCTTCGCCACCGTCGTCGTACGGTTCGGCGGTGCCCGGCTCGGGGTGCTGAGCTGTCATCTGTCGCTGGCGAAGGACGAGCGGTACGCGCAGGGCGGCATGCTCCTGGACCGGCTCGCCGGGATGGGCGTGGAGCACGCGGTCGCGGGCGGTGACGTCAACGAGCGGCCGGACGGCCGCACCTTCCGGCGGCTGGGCGACTCCCTCACGGACTGCTGGGCGGCCGCGCCCTGGGGCGGTGAGTACACCTCGACGCCCACCGAGCCGCATCAGCGCATCGACGCCCTGTTCGCCACGGAGGGCGTCGAGGTCCTGGGCTGCGGTGTCCCGCTCGACCAGCCCGGGGTGAGCGAGGCCGACCTGAGGGCGGCCACCGACCACCTGCCGGTGCTGGCCGCCCTCAGAGTGCCGGCGGTCGCGTAGACCGCGTGGGCCGTGCGGGTGAGGGGCCGCTCTCAGACCACCGCGCCGCGGCCGGGATCGTCGTCCTCGTCGTCGGTGCGCATCCGCATCACCAGGGTGGCGAAGCCGCCCAGGAACCCGCCGATGCAGAGCGTGGTCAGCCACCAGGTCATCTCCCAGCCGAGCAGTATCGCCAGCAGGAGCAGTACCGGGCCGCCCAGCACTCCCAGCCAGGCGGCCTTGGAGGTGAGGTCGGACTCGGGCAGCGGCGGCGGCTCCGGCGGTACGAAATGGCCCTCGTCGCCGTCGTCGAAGTCGTCGTCCGATGGTTCGGACACGCTGTAGTCCCGCGGGCCCACGCCCGGCGCGAAGGCGACGGAACCGCCCAGCGGCTTGGCCGGCTTCTCCCCGGTCTTCGCCGGGGCCTCGGCCTGCGCCGACCCCTCGTCATTGGTCTCGGACTCCAGCAGCGCCAGATCCTCGACCGACTTGAACGGCTTGGCGCCCGCCGGGTCCGGCGGCTCCTCCCCGTACCCGGCGACGATCGCCGCCCACGCGGCGTCCTCGTCGAAGGGAACGGCCTGCTCCTCCGGCCCCCGGCCGTCACGGCCCGGGCCGACCTCGTGCGCTTCCCGGTCCTCACGCCCTTCGCGGTCCTCGCGGTCCGAGTCGTGCTCAGCCACCTGTGGTCGTCCCTTCCTTGCCGAGACCGGGCTCGTCGACGGAGCCGGGTGCGAGCCGGCCGATGAACGCGGTGCTCTCCTGGAAGATCCGCTCCGCGTCATGGTCCAACGTCGCCACGTGGTAGCTCTGTTCCAGCAGGATCTCCGTCACGTCGAGCGAGGAGACCCGGCCGAGGATCCGGGCCGAGTCCGCGGGCGGCACCACATGGTCCTGCGGGCTGCGCAGCAGCAGCAGCGGCTGGGTGACCTGGGGCAGTTCGCCGTCGAGCAGACGCAGGAAGGCGCGCAGGGAGTGCGCCGCGTGCAGCGGCACCCGGTCGTACCCGAGCTCCGTGACCGACGGGTCCGCGATGTCGCTCGCGATCCCCTTCGTCGTCGGGATCAGGTGGCGGACCACGGGGAGCGCGTGCGCGGTCAGTCCGTGCACCTTGTTCGCCGGGTTGACGACCATGACGCCGCTCACCGCGTCGCCGTGCCGCGCGGCCAGCCGCAGGGCGAGCGCGCCGCCCATGGACAGGCCGGCCACGAACACCCGCGCGCACCGGTCCCGCAGCAGCCGCAACTCGCGGTCCACCTCCGCGTACCAGTCCTGCCAGCCGGTCACCCGCAGGTCCTGCCAGCGGGTGCCGTGCCCGGGGAGCAGGGGCAGCGAGACGGTCAGGCCGTGCTCGGCGAAATGCTCCGCCCAGGGGCGCAGCGACTGCGGCGAACCGGTGAAGCCGTGGCAGAGGAGGACCGCGGTCTCCCCGCCCTCATGGCGATACGGCTCGGCTCCGGTCAGGAGCGGCACCTTGGCCTCCCGGTCTGAAAGTCGTAGGAGTCGTAGGAGTCGTGCAGCAGTCGTACAAAGGGGCTGTACGCCATGACGGTCAGGACACGGGTGTCATGGGGCGCGCCCGCACACGAGTTGCAGGACCTTCACCGTACGCGACCGCACTGACACCGACCAGGGCCGTCGGAGCCATTGACGGTGCCCCGGGATATGGTCTGACCCACACGCACAGGAAGGCACTCGGTTGTTGTACGGCGCGATGAAGTTCACCATCGGAGGGTCGCTGAAGCTCGCCTTCAGGCCCTGGGTGGACGGCCTGGAGAACGTACCCGCCGACGGGCCGGCCATTCTGGCCAGCAACCACCTGTCGTTCTCCGACTCCTTCTTCCTGCCGGCCGTGCTCGACCGCAAGGTCACCTTCATCGCCAAGGCCGAGTACTTCACCAGCCCGGGTGTCAAAGGCCGGCTCACGGCCGCCTTCTTCAAAGGTGTGGGTCAGCTCCCGGTCGACCGCTCGGGCGCGCGCGGCGCGGGCGAGGCGGCGATCAGGAGCGGTATAGAGGTCGTCGAACGCGGTGAGCTGTTCGGCATCTACCCCGAGGGCACCCGCTCGCCCGACGGGCGTCTCTACCGGGGCAAGCCCGGCGGTCTCGCGCGCGTGGCGCTGGCCACCGGCGCGCCCGTGATACCCGTCGCCATGATCGACACGGAGAAGGTCCAGCCGCCCGGGAAGGTCGTCCCGAAGCTGATCCGGCCGGGCATCCGCATAGGCAAGCCGCTGGACTTCAGCCGCTACCACGGTATGGAGCACGACCGTTTCGTGCTCCGCGCGGTGACCGACGAGGTCATGTACAAAATCATGCAGCTCTCCGGCCAGGAGTACGTCGACATCTACGCGACCGCCATGAAGCGGCAGCTCGCGGACGTGGCCAAGGCCGACAAGGAAGCGGAGAAGGCGCAGAAGGCGGAGCAGAAGGCACAGCGGGACGAGGCCGCCGAGCAGCGGCGGTCCGATCCCCGGTAGTCCGTCAGCGGGTCCGGGGCGGGAGTGGGGGAGGACATGCCCAGGGGCGGGGAAGTCATGAGGATGTCGGTCGAGCAGCCGCTGTGGCGCGCGCTCACCGGCTACCGGGTCCTCGCCATGGTCTACGCGGTCGGCCTGTTCGCCACCGCCCACGACGAGTTCGAGCGCCCCTGGCTCGCCGTGGCCTACTTCGCCGTGCTGGCCGTGTGGACCCTGACCACCCTGCCCAGGATCGCGAACGCCGCCCGCTGCACCAAGCCCTTCCTCACCGCCGACCTGACCGTCGCACTCGTCGGCATCCTGCTCACCCCCGTCGCCGACGCCCACGAGCGGGTCCAGGCGGGCGGCCCGACCATGCCCTCGATCTGGACCGCCGGCTCGGTGCTCGCCTTCGCCATCAAGGGCGGCTGGCGCTGGGCGGCCCTCGCCTCCACCCTGGTCGCCGTCGCCAACCTGGTCGAGCGTGGCAGCCCCGCCCGCGACACCGTGCACAACGTGATCCTCGTCTGGGTCGCCGCCATCGCCATCGGCTACGTCGTCGAGGTCGCCCGCGCCTCCGAGCGCACCCTCGCCCGCGCCCTGGAGATCGAGGCCGCGACGAGGGAACGGGAGCGGCTCGCGCGGGACATCCACGACGGCGTGCTCCAGGTGCTCGCGATGGTGCAGCGGCGCGGCGCGGTGATCGGCGGCGAGGCGGCCGAACTGGGCCGGATGGCCGGCGAGCAGGAGGTGGCGCTGCGCACCCTGGTCTCCGGCGGCCCGGTGCCCGTACCCAGGACCCCGCGGGACACGGCCGGGGGAGGGGCCGTACGCGCCGTGGGCGACACCGCCGGTGCGGCCGGGGGCGGCCCGGAGAGCGACACCGGGGACGGCCCCGTCGACCTGCGTGCCCTGCTCGCCCCGTACGCCGGGGCCCTGGTCAACCTCGCCGAACCCGGGGCGCCGGTGCCGCTCGCGCCGGCCGCCGCGCGGGAGGTCGCCGCCGCCGTCGGGGCGGCCCTGGACAACGTGCGCAAGCACGCCGGGCCGGACGCCCGGGCCTGGATCCTGGTCGAGGACGAACCGGACGAGGTGATCGTCACCGTCCGCGACGACGGGCCCGGCATCCCCGAGGGCCGACTCGCCCAGGCCGAGGGCGAGGGACGGCTCGGGGTGGCCCTGTCGATCCGCGGACGGCTGCGCGACCTCGGCGGCAGCGCGGAACTGATCTCGGTGCCGGGCCAGGGCACGGAGGTCGAGCTGAGGGTGCCCAAGGACACGAGGGAAGCGGACGACCCGCGGGGGAAGGCGGAGCAGCGATGACGGACACGGCAGCCGAACGGGAACCCGGCCGGGGCCCGGTCAGGGTGATGGTGGTCGACGACCACCCCATGTGGCGCGACGCCGTCGCCCGCGACCTGTCCGAGTCCGGCTTCGAGGTGGTCGCCACCGCCGGTGACGGCGACCAGGCCGTGCGCCGCGCCAGGGCCGCCACCCCCGACGTCCTCGTCCTCGACCTGAACCTGCCCGGCAAGCCCGGTGTCCAGGTCTGCAAGGAGGTCGTCGCCGCGAACCCCGCCCTGCGTGTGCTGGTGCTCTCGGCGAGCGGTGAGCACGCCGACGTCCTGGAAGCGGTGAAGTCGGGCGCCACCGGCTATCTGCTGAAGTCGGCCTCGACCCAGGAGCTCCAGGACGCGGTGCGCCGTACGGCGGCCGGCGACCCGGTGTTCACCCCGGGCCTGGCCGGGCTGGTCCTCGGCGAGTACCGCCGACTGGCCTCCGATCCGGCACCCGTCCCGGAGAGCGGCGGAACCAAGGCGCCCCGGCTGACCGACCGGGAGACCGAGGTGCTGCGTCTGGTCGCCAAGGGCCTCAGCTACAAGCAGATCGCCGAACGGCTCGTCATCTCCCACCGCACGGTGCAGAACCACGTCCAGAACACCCTCGGCAAGCTCCAGCTGCACAACCGCGTGGAACTCGTCCGCTACGCCATAGAACGCGGCCTCGACGACGAGTAGGGCCCGTCCGGCCCCAGCGCGATCCCTTTCCGGACCCGTATATTCACGCATGCGGCAGCAATCCCGGCACGACCCCCGGAGGGACCCCGTGGAGATCCTCGCGTTCGGTGTGCAGTCCGACGAGAAGCCCATGATCGAACAGGCGTTCCGAGGTCACCACGAGGTACACGGCCTGGACGTCTTCCTCAACGAGGACACCGCCCTCATCGCGACCGGCCACGAGGTGATCTCCACCAGCGTCAACTGCGACCTCGGCGCCGGGGTCCTGGAGAACCTGGCGGCCGGCGGCACCCGGATGATCGCCCAGCGGTCCACCGGCTTCAACAACGTCGACCTGAAGACCGCCGAGCGGCTCGGCCTGACGGTCGCCCGGGTGTCGTACTACTCGCCCCACTCGGTCGCCGAGTTCGCCTGGACCCTCGCCATGGCGGTCAACCGCCGTATCGTCCGCGCCTCCACCCGCACCCGCGACTTCGACTTCCGCCTCGACGGCCTGATGGGCCGCGACATGCACGGCCGCACCGCCGGCGTCCTCGGCACCGGCAAGATCGGCGAGGCGTTCGCCCGGATCGCCCACGGCTTCGGCATGCGGCTGCTCGGCTGGGACGTCGCCGAGAACCCCGCCTGCCGCGAACTCGGCATGACCTACGTCCCCAAGGAGCAACTGCTCGCCGAGTCCGACCTGGTCACCCTGCACGTTCCGCTCGTGCCGGAGACGCACCGGCTGATCGACGGGCCCGCCCTGAGGACGATGCGGGACGACGCGATCCTGGTGAACTCCAGCCGCGGCGGACTCGTCGACACCGCCGCCCTCGTCGCCGAACTGCGCGCGGGCCGCTTCACCGGCGTCGGACTGGACGTGTACGAGGCGGAGGCGGGCCTGTTCTTCCTCGACAAGTCCCTGGAGGCCGTCGAGGACGACACCCTGGCCCGCCTCGTCACCTTCCCCAACGTCCTGGTGACGTCCCACCAGGCGTACTACACCGTGGACGCCGTCAGCCAGATCATCGAGACCACGGTGCGCAACGTCCTCGACTACACCGAGGGCCGCCGCTCGGAGAACGTCCTCGTACCGCGGAGCTGATCCATCAGCTCCGCGACGAGCGCCGCGCCGTTCAGGGTGAGCACCGACTCGGGGTGGAACTGCATCGACGCGAAGCCGGGCCCGCGCAGGGCGTGCACCTCGCCGTTGGCCGCGCGGCTCACCTCGATGCCGTGCGCGGCCAGTTCCGCCGCCGCCTCGTCGTCGCACCGGGCGACGAAGCTGTTGTAGAAGCCGACCGTCTCCGGCCGCCCGAACAGGTCGATCCCGGCCTGCGCCCCCTGGTACGGCACCTCCTTGCGGACCGTGTCGAGCCCCAGCTCGACCGCGATCAGCTCGTGGCCGAGGCAGACGCCGAGGACGCCGTACCGGTGGTCCCTGAGCACCGCGGCGGTCAGGCCGCGCAGGAACCGCATCTTCGCGTCGGCGGTGTCGGACGGGTCACCGGGGCCGGGCCCCAGCACCACGGGCCCCTCGTGCCCGAGCACCGTCTCGCGCAGCCCCGGCTCGTCGTACCGCCGGACGGTGACCGCGAGCCCCGAGGAGCGCAGCACATGCGCGAGCATCGCCGTGAAGGTGTCCTCCCCGTCGACGACCAGGGCGTGTCCCGCCCGTCCCTCCAGTCCCGACAGTCCCGCTCGTCCCGCCGGCGCGGCCGACGGCTCCCGCATCCGCAGCCAGAACGGGGCCAGTGAGGCCCGCCGCCCGTCCAGCGCGGCCCGCACCCGCGGATCGTCGGCCAGCCGCGGCCGTACGGACTCCTCGCGCGGCCGTCCCGGGCGCACCCCCAGCGCGGTCAGCACCCCGGCCGCCTTCGCATGGGTCTCGGCGACCTCGCCCGCCGGGTCCGAGCCCCGCACCAGCGTGGCGCCGACCGGCACCCGCAGCCGCCCCGCCGCGTCGATGTCGGCGGTGCGGATGAGGATGGGGGAGTCGAGGCTCTGCGCCCCGCCCGCATCCCGGCCGATCAGCGCCAACGCCCCCGCGTAGTACCCGCGCCCGGCGGGCTCGTACCGCCGGATCACCCGGCAGGCGTTCTGCACCGGCGACCCGGTGACGGTCGCGGCGAACATGGTCTCCTTCAGCACCTCCCGCACGTCCAGCGAGGACCGGCCGCGCAGCTCGTACTCGGTGTGGGCGAGATGAGCCATCTCCTTCAGCCGGGGACCGACCACGACCCCGCCCATGTCACCGACGGTGCACATCATCTTGAGCTCCTCGTCGACGACCATCGACAGCTCCTCGATCTCCTTGCCGTCGGCGAGGAAGTCCAGCAGGTGCTCGGGGGTCGGTCCTCCGGCCGGGTAGCGGTACGTGCCGCTGATCGGGTTCATCACGACGGTCCCGCCGGACGCCCGCACATGCACCTCGGGGCTCGCGCCGACCAGTGTCCGCCCGCCCGCATCCCGTCCGGTGCACACCACGAACGTCCAGTACGCGCCCCGCTCGCCCTCCAGCAGCCGCCGGAACAGCGCCAGCGCGTCGGCCCGCCCGAATCCGGGGATCTCCCCCTCGTAGGTCCGCCGGATCACGAAGTTGGCGCCCTCGCCCCGTCCGATCTCCTCCCGCAGCACCCGCCCGACGATCTCGGCGTACGCGTCGTCGTCGACGTCGAAGCCGCCGCCCTCCACCCGGACGTCGTGCGCGGGCAGTTGTTCCAGGGCGGTGGTGAGCGGGATCTCGTGGCGCTCCTCGGGAGTCAGCACCAGCAGCGGGGTGCCGTCGTCGCGCACGTCGAAACCGCGCTCCCGGATCTGCCGGAAGGGGACGAGCGCCAGCCCCTCGTCGGGCAGGTCGGCCAGCCGGTCACGGGGGCTGACGGGGCCGAGCAGCAGCTCCACCACGGTGTCGTCGTGGCCGGGGGTGCGGCGGCGCAGCAGGGCGAACGGACGGGGATCGTCCAGCAGGTCGAGCAGGTTCATCGGTCGTGGTCCCTCGGTGACGGAGGGCCGGCCGGGGCGCCGCGGGGGCCGCGAACGCCGAAGGCCGCCCCTCGGGCGGCCTTCGCGGAGTCTTGCGTACGCGCGACGAGTCAGTGGGCCGCCGGAGAAGCGGTCCACCACCAGTTCCGGGCGGAAGGGTTCTGAACCGAACCGTTCCGGGTCGAAAGCGCGAACATGAGACGCACCTTAGCGCATGTCCTTCGCCTGTCCACTGAGAGTTTTTCCTGTCTCACTTGCTGGGCATGGGCCTGGAAGGCGCCATCCCACCCCGTAATGTTGAGACGTGACCGTGAACGCTAAGACCAGCCCGAGTGCTGGCAACACCTGGCGAGACCTGCCCGCGGCGCAGCAGCCCGAGTACCCCGACACCGAGGCTCTGCGCGCAGTGATCGCGGACCTCGAGTCGTATCCACCGCTCGTCTTCGCGGGCGAGTGTGACCAGCTGCGCGCCCGGATGGCGGCCGTCGCCAAGGGAGAGGCGTTCCTCCTCCAGGGCGGCGACTGCGCCGAGTCCTTCGACGCGGTGTCCGCCGATCACATCAGGGCCAAGCTGAAGACACTGCTCCAGATGGGCGCCGTACTGACGTACGCCGCGTCCGTGCCCGTCGTGAAGGTGGGCCGGATCGCCGGCCAGTACTCCAAGCCGCGCTCCAAGTCGACCGAGACCCGCGACGGGGTGACCCTGCCCACCTACCGCGGCGACTCCGTCAACGGCTTCGACTTCACCGAAGAGGCCCGCGTCCCGGACCCCGAGCGGCTGAAGCGGATGTACAACGCCTCGGCCTCCACGCTGAACCTGGTGCGCGCCTTCACCACCGGCGGCTACGCCGACCTGCGCCAGGTGCACGCCTGGAACCAGGACTTCGTGAAGTCGTCCCCGTCCGGCCAGCGCTACGAGCAGCTCGCCCGCGAGATCGACCAGGCGCTGAACTTCATGCAGGCCTGCGGGGTCGAGCCGGAGGAGTTCAAGACCGTCGAGTTCTTCTCGTCGCACGAGGCACTGCTGCTGGACTACGAGTCGGCGCTGACCCGTGTCGACT
The DNA here is from genome assembly GCF_016757295.1 of Streptomyces sp. M2CJ-2. Lineage (NCBI taxonomy): Bacteria > Bacillati > Actinomycetota > Actinomycetes > Kitasatosporales > Streptomycetaceae > Streptomyces > Streptomyces sp. M2CJ-2. Next base: position 60,023 of record NZ_JAESIF010000031.1, read on the forward strand.
CGCGCACCGGACAGCTGTACGACGTCTCCGCGCACATGGTGTGGATCGGCGAGCGCACCCGGCAGCTGGACCACGCGCACATCGAGTTCGCCTCGAAGATCCGCAACCCGATCGGCATCAAGCTCGGCCCGACCACCACCGCCGAGGACGCGCTGCAGTACATCGAGCGGCTCGACCCCGAGCGTGAGCCGGGCCGGCTGACCTTCATCGTCCGGATGGGCGCGGACAAGATCCGCGACAGGCTGCCCGAGCTGGTCGAGAAGGTCACCGCCTCCGGTGCCACCGTCGCCTGGGTGGCCGACCCGATGCACGGCAACACCTTCGAGGCGGCCTCCGGGCACAAGACCCGCCGCTTCGACGACGTGCTCGACGAGGTGAAGGGCTTCTTCGAGGTCCACAAGGAGCTCGGCACCCACCCGGGCGGCATCCACGTGGAACTCACCGGCGACGACGTCACCGAGTGCGTGGGCGGCGGCGACGAGATCTTCGTCGACGATCTGCACCAGCGTTACGAGACCGCCTGCGACCCCCGGCTGAACCGCAGCCAGTCGCTGGACCTGGCGTTCCTCGTCGCCGAGATGTACCGGGACCAGTAACACCGCTCACCTGCCGAAACGGCGAGGGGTGGGGCACGGATCACACAGGATCGGGCCCCACCCCACTTCTCTGCCCTCCGGACGGCAGGTAAGGTTAGGTTAGCCTCACCGATCAGGGGTCGGTACGGCACGATCCAGCACTACCTCGGGAGGTGGACCGCGTGTTCGTCTGCAGCTGCTTCGGAGTGACCGAGGAGCAGGTGAGGAGCCACGCGGACGCCGGGGCCTGCACTCCCCGGCAGATCGCCTCCGCCTGCAAGGCGGGCACTGACTGCGGCGGCTGCGTGCGACGGATCCAGGCGCTGCTCGGTCGTGGCGCCTGCCCCCGCCGGCAGCAGGCTGGCCAGGACCGGCCGCCCCTCACGACGGAGCTCCCCGAAGCCGCATAGGCCCGGTCGTCCTAGTGGGTCGAGAACCCGCTCGTCCCCGGCCCCGAGGAGTCCGGCTGCGACTGCTCGATCACCGTCGACAGGTACAGTGCCTCGCCCAGCTTCTCGATGAGCTCCAGCTGGGTGTCCAGGTAGTCGATGTGGTGCTCCTCGTCGGCGAGGATCGCCTCGAAGATGTTGGCGGACGTGATGTCGTTCTTGTTGCGCATGACCTCCACACCGCGGCGCAGGCGGTCGATGGCCTCCACCTCGATCTGCCGGTCGGCCTGGAACATCTCCGTCACCGTCTGCCCGACCTGGACGTGGAAGAGCCGCTGGTAGTTGGGCAGGCCGTCGAGCAGCAGGATGCGGTCGGTGAGGACCTCCGCGTGCCGCATCTCGTCGAAGGACTCGGCGCGCGTGTACTCGGCGAGCTTGGTCCAGCCTTTGTGATCCTGCAGCTTCGAGTGCAGGAAGTACTGGTTGATCGCGGTCAGCTCGGCGGTCAGTTGCTCGTTGAGGAATTCGATGACCTCGGGATCGCCCTGCATCGCAGCGGCTCCTTCCACACGGATGAACGGGCCAGATGCGCCGCATGATTCCACCGGCCGAGAAGATCGTCCAGTAAGCACATACTTACTAAGTAAAGGAGTGCTTGCCGGCATTTGAAGGGTATTGTCCGGCTTCATGGGGCCCCGGTCCGATGCGCCGCACCGGGTCTGTCAGGATGGAAGCATGGGTCAGCCGGCGGAACGCGAATCGGGGGAGCGCACAGCAGGGGGAGCGGCGCGGTTCGAGCTTCCGCCGGGGCAGCGACTGCAGAAGGGCTGGCCGGTCACGCACTACGGGCCCGTCCCCAGGTTCCGGCCCGAGCGCTGGGAGTTCAGGGTGTTCGGCGCCACCGCCGACGGCGACAAGCACTGCTGGAACCACGAGGAGTTCACGTCCCTGCCGTACCGCAGCGTCGTGGCCGACCTGCACTGTGTCACGAAGTTCAGCATGCTCGGCGCCGAATGGGGCGGGATCCCGGCCCGTACCCTCCTGGAACTCGCCCCGCCCGCGCCCGACGTCACCCATGTGATGGTGTGGGCCGAGTACGGATACAGCTCCAACCTGCGGCTGGCGGACTTCTCGTCCGAGCAGGCGCTCTTCGCCACGCACAAGGACGGCGAACTGCTGACCGCCGAGCACGGGTTTCCGCTCCGCCTGATCGTCCCCCACCTCTACGCCTGGAAGGGGCCGAAGTGGGTCCGCGGCGTGGAGTACATGACCGCCGACCGCCGCGGCTTCTGGGAGGAGCGCGGCTATCACAACGTCGGCGACCCCTGGAAGGAACAGCGCTACTCCTACCAGGAGGAGCCCGGGGACGGCCCCGAACTCTGACCGGGGCCGGGCCCGCGGGCCCCTGGACTGCGGATCAGGAGCCCTGATCCCGGAGTTTCTTCAGGCGCTCCACGTCCGCCGCATGCCCCTCCTTGCCGCCCGGGGTCTCGATGATCAGGGGCACGCCCTCGGTCGCCGGGTGCGTCATCAGCGCGCGGAACGGGTCCTCGCCTATGTGACCTGCGCCGATGTTCGCGTGACGGTCCTTGTGCGCGCCGACCACGTCCATGGAGTCGTTGGCGTGGATGAGCTTCAGCCGGCCCTCGCCGACCGTGTCCACCAGCAGATCCAGTGTCCGGCGCATCCCGCTCGGCCCGGTCAGGTCGTGGCCGGCCGCGAAGACATGGCAGGTGTCCAGGCAGACACCCAGCTTCGGATGGGCGTCCAGCACCTCGAAGTACGGACCGAAGTCCCGGATCAGCGAGCACAGGGAGGCGCCCTGGCCGGCCGTCGACTCCAGCAGCAGGAACGGGTCGTCGTCATGGGTGAGCTCGTCGAGCAGCGGCAGCAGGTACTCCCGTACCTGCCTCAACGCCACCGACCGCTCCCGTCCGCCGGTCGCGCTGCCGGTGTGCACCACCACACCCAGCGCCCCGATCTCGCGCCCGCGGCGCAGCGAGTGGCGCAGCGACTCGACGGACCGTTCGGCGGTCGCCTCGGTGTGGGACCCGAAGTTGATCAGATACGGAGCGTGCACGTACGCCGGGATCGACTCGGCCGCACACGCCTCGCGGAACGCCGCGTCCTGCTTCGGGTTGCCGGTCGGCGTCGCCCAGCCGCGCGGGTTGGCGACGAAGACCTGCACGGCCTCCGCGCGCAGCTCACGGGCGTAGGACAGACCGACGGAATGCAGACCGCCGGCCACGGGGACATGGCCGCCGACCGGGTTGCGGGCAGGGCCGGACAGGTGACTCTTCACCCTTCCAGGGTGTCATGTCCCCCAGGCCGCCGAAGCCCTGAGCCCCTCCGTCAGCGGATCTTGAGGGTGATCGTCGAGCCCTTGGGCGCGGTGTCCCCGCCGGACACGGACTGGGCCTTGACGGTGTCGCCGAACAGACCGAGCAGCCCGCGGTCCTCCTTGACCCGGAACCCGGCACCCTCCAGCTTCCCGGTGGCCTCGTCCACACTGTCGCCGACCACGTCCGGGACCGGGACCATCTCGGGCCCCTTGGACAGCGTCAGTGTCACACTGTCCCCCTCGGCGGCCTCCCGGCCGGCCTCCGGGCTCTGCAGGGCCACCCGGCCCGCGTCGTGCTCGGAGGTGACCCGCTCGGCGGCGATGCTCACCTTCAGGCCGGCCTCCTCCAGCTCGGCGCGCGCGTCGTCCAGGCCCTGGCCGATCACCTCGGGGATGTCCACCGGGCTGCCCTTGCTCACGGTGAGCGCCACCGCCGAGCCCGCACGGACCTTCGTGCCCTTGCCCGGCCCGGTGGAGACCACGAAGCCCTTGGCCACGTCCTCACTGAACTCCTGGGTGACCATGCCCGGTTCCAGGCCCGCGTCCTTCAGCACGGACCGCGCCTTGTCCAGCCGGTAGCCGTCGACATCGGGCACCCGCACGGTCTGCGGCCCCTTGGAGAGGGTGAGCGAGACCGAGTCGGTGCCGCGGATACGGGCACCCGCCTCGGGATCCGTGCTGATCACCGTGCCCCGCTCCACGGTGTCGCTGTACGCCTCCTCGACCCGGCCGACGCCCAGCCCGGCGTCCGCCAGCCGCTCCCGGGCCTCCTTCTCGGTCTTCGCCAGCAGCGGCGGGACCTTGGTGAACTGGCCGGAGTTGATGTACCACACGCCTGCCCCGGCGCCCAGCACCAGCAGCACGGCGACGACGATCGCCATCGGGCCGCGCCGCAGCAGCGGACCACGCAGCGACACACCGCGTCGGGGCGGCGGCGCCGGGGACTGGAGCCGGCTGGTGTGGCGGTCCTCGTCGACGGGCAGCGTGGAGGACGTCAGCGCGCGCGGGATGACGCTCGTACGGTTCTCGGCGCCCCGGGCGGGCTGGTCCTCCGGGGTCAGCGCCTGCGGCGGCATCGCGTCCAGCTGCTCGTCGTCGAGTCCGCCGCGCGCCTCGCGGACCTGCGCGAGGAGCGCCACCGCGTCGTACGGGCGGACCTCCGGGTTGCGCGCGGTCGCCGAGGCGACCAGCTCGTCCAGCGCGTACGCCATGCCGGGGACGGCGGCCGACGGCGGCGGCACGTCGTCGTGCAGGTGCTTGTAGAGCACGATCGCGGGGGAGTCGCCGTCGTGCGGCTTCTCACCGGTCAGCATCTCGTACAGCAGGATGCCGCACGCGTACACGTCCACGCGGGGGTCGGCGCTGCCGCTCTCGATCTGCTCCGGCGCCAGGTACGCGACCGTGCCCAGCACGGTGCCGGTGGTGTTCGTCACCGTGTCCACGGCCCGGACCAGCCCGAAGTCGGCGACCTTGACCCGGCCGTCGTCCCCGATCAGCACGTTCTCCGGCTTCATGTCCCGGTGCACGAACCCGGCCCGGTGCGCGGCGCCGAGCGCGGCCAGCGTCGGCTCCAGGATGTCCAGCGCGGCCCGCGGCTGCAGCGCACCGCGCTCGCGCAGCACGTCACGCAGGGTGCAGCCGGCGATGTACTCCATCGCCAGGTAGACGTACGCGCCGTCGGTGCCCTGGTCGAAGACCTGGACCACGTTCGGGTGGGCCAACCGGGCGACCGACTTCGCCTCGCGGATGAACCGCTCGACGAAGGAGCCGTCGGCGGCGAGCGCCGGGTGCATCACCTTGAGCGCGAGCACGCGGTCCAGTCGGGTGTCCACGGCCCGGTAGACCGTGGCCATCCCGCCGACCGCGATACGCGCCTCGACGCGGTACCGGCCGTCGAGCAGCTGCCCGACCAGAGGGTCCTGAAGGGTCGTGTCCACGCTGGGAGTCTACGAGGAGCCGCCGACGGCACCGACCGGATCGGTCCGGAACGGCCCCGGATCGGGGCACGACTGCAGCCGACCTGTGACGCACCCCACGAAGGGGCCCCCGCGGCCGCCGACGGTGCCCGGTCCCCACGAGGAGCCCCCGTCTCCCGACCGACCGGAAACGGGTGGTGCGCGGGTGGGAGACCCCCTCAGAACGCCGGCCGCTCCGGATCCAGCACGGCAAGCCCCTCCGCGGGAGAGGACGCCTCGGCGAAGTGCCGCCGCGGAATCCGCCCCGCCCGCCGGGCCAGCCGCCCCGCCTCGACCGCGCTCCGCATGGCGGCGGCCATCAGCACCGGCTCCTGCGCCCGCGTCACCGCCGAGGCGAGCATCACCCCCGCGCACCCCAGCTCCATCGCCAGCGCCGCGTCCGACGCCGTACCGGCACCCGCGTCCAGGATCACCGGCACCCGCGCGTGCTGCGTGATCAGCTCGAAGTTGTGCGGGTTGCGGATACCGAGCCCCGAACCGATCGGCGAACCGAGCGGCATGACCGCCGCACAGCCGACGTCCTCCAGCTTCCGCGCCAGCACCGGATCGTCGTTGGTGTACGGCAGCACCGTGAACCCGTCGTCGACCAGGGTCTCGGCCGCCTCCAGCAGTTCGACGGGGTCCGGCAGCAGGGTGCGCTCGTCGGCGATGACCTCCAGCTTGACCAGGTCGGTGCCGAGCGCCTCCCGGGCGAGGCGGGCGGTGAGCACCGCCTCCCCGGCGGTGAAGCAGCCGGCCGTGTTCGGCAGCACCCGGATGCCCAGCCTGTCCAGCACCGAGAGCACCGAGCCGTGCACCGAGGGGTTCACCCGCCGCATCGCGACGGTCGTCAGCTCGGTCCCGGACGCCACCAGCGCCCGCTCCAGCACCTCGAGGCTGGGCGCCCCGCCGGTGCCCATGATCAGACGGGACGTCAAGGACGTACCGCCGAGGACGAACGGATCGTCGGCCATGGTCAGCCTCCCTGCACGGCGGTCAGGACTTCCACCCGGTCCCCCTCGGCGAGGGGCGTGAGCGGCCACTGCGCGCGCGGGACGACCGTTTCGTTGAGGGCGGCGGCCACCCCGGAGTGCGCCTCGGTGAGCGTGCCGACCAGCGCGTCGAGCGCCGTGCCGGGAGCCACCTCGCGCGGCTCCCCGTTGACCGAGACCATGACCGGGGCGTGCGCGGGAGTGTGCGTCGACATGTCCACAGGAGTGTTCATACGGGCTGCTCCGTGAGTGCGGCGGCGGTCGCGGTGAACCGCCGGGGGCTGAAGGGGCGGGCCTCCGCCGGGAGTTCACCGGTGGCCAGGAACTCCGCCAGGGCGTCGCCGGTGACCGGAGTGAGCAGCACACCGTTGCGGTGGTGCCCGGTCGCCAGGACCAGCCCCGCGAGCCCGGACGGGCCGAGCAGGGGCGCGTTGTCGGGGGTGCCGGGGCGCAGCCCGGCCCGGGTCTCGGTGAGCGGCAGCTCGGTGATGCCGGGGACCAGTTCGTGGGCGTCGCGCAGCAGCTCGTACACCCCGCCCGCGGTGACGGTCGTGTCCCAGCCCTGCTCCTCGCTGGTCGCCCCGATCACCAGCTCCCCGTTCTCGCGCGGCACCAGGTACACCTGGCCGCCCCGCACCACCGCACGCACCGTCCGGCTCAGGAACGGACCGAACCGGTCGGGCATCGCCAGCCGGAGCACCTGCCCCTTCACGGGACGCACGGGAGGCAGCAGGTCCGCGGGGACGCCCGCGAGCCGCCCGCTGAGGCTGCCGCCGGCCAGCACCACCTGCCCGGCGGCCAGTCCGGTGCCGTCGGCGGTGACCACGCCCGTGGCCCGCTCCCCGGAGACGGTGAGCCGGTCGGCCCACGCGCGGTGCAGGACCACGCCCGCCCGCTCGCAGGCGGTCACCAGCGCCGCCGCCAGCCGCCGGGGGTCGATCTGGTGGTCGCCGTCCACCCGCAGCCCGCCGCGCACACCGGGGGCGAGCATCGGCTCCAGGCGCCGGCACTCCCGCCCCGACAGCCACTGCGCGTCGAGCCCCGACTGCTGTTGCAGGGCGTGCAGTTCGCGCAGATGGGCGCGGTCGTCGGCGTCCAGCGCGACCGCGAGCGTGCCGCACCGGCGGTAGCCGAGGTCGTGGCCGGTGGCCTCGGTGAGTTCGGCCGCGAAGTCGGGGTAGCGGAGCGCGGAGGCGAGGTTCAGACCGAGCAGGGTCTGCTCGCCGTAGTGCAGTTCCGTGACGGCGGCCAGCATCCCGGCGGCCACCTGGGCGGCGCCGCCGCCCGGCTCGGGGTCCAGCACGGTCACAGCCAGCCCGCGCTGCGCGGACCGCCAGGCCGTGACCAGACCGATGACGCCGCCCCCGACGACGAGGACGTCGGGGGAGCGCTGCGAGGTGCGTGTGGGCGGCATGGGCGTCCAGCCCCTCCCTTCGCCGGCATGACCCGGATCAGGTGCATACGGTCGGAGGCCGCCAGCCTCCCTCTCAGCCCGGTGCGTCCGGGCTCCCGCGAGTGTCTTACGTTGGCCACCCTAGCCTCCGGATCAACGAACGTGTAGGGAGCCTTCGCATGGCTGGTTCGCTCGACGGTCTCGTCCTCGCCCCCGTCGCCGACCAGGCGCCGGGCCAGGTCGGCACCCGCACCCGGTTCGCGTACCACGAGCGGGACGGCGGGATCTGGGCCGAGTACGCGGGCGGTGACGTCGTCCGCGGGTACCTGGTGGGCACCCGGGAGGGGGACCGGCTGGACTTCCGGTACGTGCAGCTCAAGCAGGACGGCACCACCTCCTCGGGACACTGCGTGTCGACGGTCGTGGAGCTGCCCGACGGGCGGGTGAGGCTGGAGGAGGCCTGGGAGTGGGAGTCGCAGCCGGGCAGCGGGACCAGCGTCGTGGAGCAGCTCACGGGAGCCGGAGACTGACTGACCGAGGGTCAGGTGTCTATGGTGATCAGGTGAGCGAGCAGACGCAGGAACGGGGACCGTCCGAGCCGCGGCGCGTGGTGGTGACGGGGGCCGGAATGGCCGGCGTGCAGACCGCCGTCGCCCTCCGGGAACAGGGATTCACCGGCACCGTGACGCTGATCGGCGCCGAACCCCACCAGCCGTACGACCGGCCTCCCCTGTCCAAGGCGGTGCTGCTCGGCAAGGCGGAGGGCTCCGCCTTCGACGTCGACTTCGAGGCGCTCGGCATCGAACTGCGGCTCGGCTGCGAGGTGCTCGGGCTGCGCCCCGCCGACCACGAACTGGACACGGAGGCCGGGCCGGTCCCCTACGACGTCCTGGTCGTCGCGACCGGCGCCGAACCGGTCCGGCTGCCGGGCACGGACGGCGTCCCGGGCGTCCATCTGCTGCGCACCCTGGACGACGTCGAACGGCTGCGGCCGGTGCTCGCGGGCCGCCAGGACATCGTGGTCGTCGGCGCCGGCTGGATCGGCGCGGAGTTCGCCACGGCGGCGCGCGAGGCGGGCTGCGCGGTCACCGTCGTGGAGGCGGCCGACCGGCCGCTGGCCGGGGCGCTGCCCGCCGAGGTGGCCGCCCCGATGACCGCCTGGTACGGCGACGCGGGGGTGGTGCTGCGCACCCACGCGCGCGTGGAGCGCGTCGAGCCCGGCGCGGTGGTGCTGGACGACGGCTCGCGACTGTCCGCGGGCGCCGTCGTCGTCGGGATCGGGGCCCGCCCCGCCACCGCCTGGCTGGCCGGCTCGGGGGTCGAGCTCGGCGAGCGCGGTGACGTGGTCGCCGACCCGCACCTGATGACCTCCGTGCCGGACGTGTACGCGGTCGGCGACTGCGCGTCCTTCCCCTCGGGGCGGTACGGCGAACGCCTGCTGGTGCACCACTGGGACAACGCCCTGCAGGGCCCGCGCACGGTCGCGGCGAACATCCTCGGGGCGGCCACCGGCGAACCTCCGGCGGTGTACGACCCGGTGCCGTACTTCTGGTCGGAGCAGTTCGGCCGCTTCGTCCAGTACGCCGGGCACCACGCGGACGCCGACCGGACGGTGTGGCGCGGGGACGCCGACGGGCCGGCCTGGACGGTCTGCTGGCTCCGCGATTCCCGGCTGGTGGCGCTGCTCGCGGTGGGCCGCCCCCGCGACCTGGCCCAGGGGCGCCGGCTGATCGAGGCGGGCACGGTGCTGGACGCGGAGATGCTGGCCGACCCGGCGCGGCCGCTGAAGTCGGCGAAGGGGTGAACCCCGGCCCCCGGAGTCCGTCCGGCCGACACGTCCGTGCACGATGATCCGCCGGACGGACCCCGGGCGGAGGGGCTCGGCTTCCGACTGTCAGTGCCAGATGGCACGCTTGTCCCGTGACCGAGATTGACGCAAAGATCGATGCTCTCGTCCCCGCCTGGCTCACCCTGCCCGACATCGCCGAGATGCTCGGTGTCGAGGTGACGCGCGTCCGGCAGCTGGTCAAGGAGGGCCAGCTCATCGCCGTACGCCGAGGTGAGAACCGCGCACTGCAGGTCCCCGCCGCCTTCATCGACGAGGACAAGGTCGTCAAGGGCCTCTCCGGCACCCTGACGCTCCTGCGGGACGACGGTTTCACGGACGAAGAGATGCTGGAATGGCTCTTCACCCCCGACGAGAGCCTGCCGGGCACGCCCGCGCAGGCGCTGAGTGAGAACCGCGGCACGGAGGTGAAGCGCCGCGCCCAGGCGCTCGCCGTCTGAGCCCGCGACGGAACACCCGGACCCGGGCCCGCACCCGCATCGGGCCGGGGACCCGCATCCGGCTGTGAACCGCCGCCCGGCGCCGCTGTCCCAGGGCGCCGGGCCCGGGCCCGCGGCCCCTCCGTCACCCCGTGCCGGAGTCCGCCGTGGGCCGCGCTCCACCCGGCCCCGGGGTGCCCCGGTCCGGCCGCCACCGACACACGGGGGGACACCCGCATGCCAGTCACCACCGCAGGTACCGCCGCAGGCAGCACCGCGCGTGCCCGGCTCTCCGACGCCCTGGTCTATCTCTGCACCGACGCCCGCAAGCGGCAGGGTGATCTCGCGGAGTTCCTGGACGCGGTCCTGGCCGGCGGCGTCGACGTCGTGCAGCTGAGGGACAAGGGCATGGAGGCCGGCGAGGAGCTGGAGCACCTGGCGGTCCTCGCGGACGCCTGCGCCCGGCACGGCAAGCTGCTCGCGGTGAACGACCGCGCGGACGTCGCCCACGCCGCCGGCGCCGACGTACTGCACCTCGGCCAGGGCGACCTTCCCGTCCCCGCGGCCCGAGCCGTCCTCGGCGAGGACGTCCTGATCGGCCGCTCCACGCACGCCGAGTCCGAGGCAGCCGCGGCGGCCGTGCAGGAGGGCGTGGACTACTTCTGCACCGGCCCCTGCTGGCCCACCCCCACCAAGCCCGGCCGCCACGCCCCCGGCCTCGACCTGGTCCGGTACGCCGCCGCCCTCGGCACCGACCGCCCCTGGTTCGCCATCGGCGGCATCGACCTCGGCAACCTCGACGAGGTGCTGGAGGCCGGCGCCCGCCGGGTCGTCGTCGTACGGGCCATCACCGAGGCGGACGACCCGGGTGCGGCGGCGTCCGAGTTCGCGAAGCGGCTGCGCGCGGCGTCCGGCGTTCGGTGACCGGGTTCGTCTCAGGTTTGTCCAAAGGGTGGACAAGAAAGCCGCCAATCGGGCAAATAACCCCCATTCGGTTGGGGGACCGCCGCCCCCTGGCTAACCTGCCGGTATGGCCCTCGGAACCGCATCGACCAGGACTGACCGCGCACGCACCGTGCGCGACATGCTCGCCGCCGGAAAGACGACGTACTCGTTCGAGTTCTCGGCGCCGAAGACTCCCAAGGGCCAGCGGAACCTCTGGAGTGCGCTGCGCAGGGTCGAGGCGGTCGCCCCGGACTTCGTCTCCGTCACCTACGGTGCCGGAGGCTCCACCCGCGCGGGCACGGTCCACGAGACCGAGCAGATCGTCGCGGACACCACCCTCACCCCCGTCGCCCACCTCACCGCGGTCGACCATTCCGTCGCCGAACTGCGCAACATCATCGGCCAGTACGCCGACGCCGGGATCCGCAACATGCTCGCCGTGCGGGGCGACCCGCCCGGCGACCCGATGGCCGACTGGATCCCGCACCCGCAGGGGCTGACCTACGCCGCCGAACTCGTCCGGCTCATCAAGGAGTCGGGTGACTTCTGCGTCGGTGTCGCCGCCTTCCCGGAGATGCACCCGAGGTCGGCCGAGTGGGACACGGACGTCGCGCACTTCGTCGACAAGTGCCGGGCGGGCGCCGACTACGCGATCACCCAGATGTTCTTCCATCCCGAGTCGTACCTGCGCCTGCGTGACCGAGTCGACGCGGCGGGTTGCGATACACCGGTGATTCCCGAGGTCATGCCGGTGACCAGTGTGAAGATGCTGGAGAGGTTGCCGCAGCTCAGTAACGCGTCGTTCCCGGATGCCCTGAAAGAGCGGATCCTCACAGCGGCGGACGATCCGGCGGCGGTACGCTCCATTGGCATCGAGTTCGCCACGGAGTTCTGCGCGCGGCTGCTGGCCGAAGGAGTGCCCGGACTGCACTTCATCACGCTCAACAACTCCACGGCGACGCTGGAAATCTACGAAAACCTGGGCCTGCACCACCCGCTGCGGGCCTAGACCGGTCGCACCGGTGTACGACACACTGCGTAGCGGCCGCTGGGAGAGGGGCGTACATGGGCTGGACGGTCCTCTACATCGCGTTCGGTGTGGTCGCGTTGTGGCTGCTCGGCGAGGTGTTGCTGCAGTACAAGGCACGCCTGCGCTGGCGGCTGCTCGCCTTCGCCGGCTTCCTGGGCGTCGTGCTCGGTGTGCTGATCCAGACCGTCCTCGTCATCGGACTGGGCGCCGTGGCCTTCGCGATCGGCCAGACCTACGTCACCCTGTCGTTCCGCCGCGGCTTCGCGGCAGGCTGGGCGGTCAACGCCCCGGCGCTGGCCGCCGTCAAGGGCGGCCGGGGTGACCGCGGGCGGCAGGAACCGACCCTGGAGGTCTCCGGCCTGGAGGCCACCGGAGACGGTCACGGGGACGGCCATGGCGGAGGGGACGGCTACGGCGACGAGGCCGCCGACTACCGCACGGCTCAGAACGCCTACGCCGCGGACGACTACGACCGCGACGACGTGTTCACGCCGGCGCGCACCGGGCAGCCGACGGCCGCCGAGACCACCGCCGTCTACGAGCCGCAGCCCATGCCCGACGACACCGGCTCGTACGGCGTCTACGGCGACAACGGCGACACCGGCGACAACGGGTACGGCACCCCGGCCCAGGACCAGTACGCGGCGACCGCGCAGAGTCCCGACCAGGGCTACGCCACCGACCAGAACTACGCCTACGACTACTCCGGTTACGGCCAGCAGCAGGCCGCCTACGACAGCACGGGCCAACAGCAGCAGTACGCCGCCTACTCCGACCCGTACATCGGCAACTCGAGCTATGGCGACGCCTCGTACGGCACCGGTTACGCCGACCCCCAGCAGTACGGCCAACAGGACTACGGCCAGGACCAGTACGGCGGCGGCACCTACGGCGGCGAGACCCCGGCCGGCGGCCTGTGGGTGCCGCAGCAGCGCAACGCCGACGACCTGTACGGTGGTGAACTCCCGCAGGAGCAGCCGTACCCGTACCAGGGAGACGGCCAGACGGGCCAGACGCCCGGGAACGGCAGCGGGTACGACGAGCAGCAGTACCGTTACTGATCCGCCCGGATCCGCCCGGATCCGAAAGTGTCCCCGTCGTTCACTGGGAGCCGCGGAACTCCGGGCCCTCCACGATCAGGCCGGCGACCAGGGCGCCCGACATCCCGGCGTGCGGCAGCCCCCCGCCGGGGTGCGACCAGCCGCCGACCGTGAACAGCCCCGGTACGCGCGTGCCGTTGGACGGGTGGAGCAGCCGTCCGTCCGCCGCGGCGAGCGCCGGTACGGGCACCGCTCCGCCCTCCGCGCCCGTCGCCTCCGCGATGTCGGCCGGGGTGCGCACCTCGTGCCGGATCAGACGGTCGCGCAGGCCGGGTACCGCCCGCTCGGCGGCGGTGATCATGCGCTGCGCGTGCTCGTCCAGGCCCGGCCCGGCGCCCGGGGGCACCACCGAGGTGAGGGTGACCGCCTCATGGGCGCCGTCGGGGACCAGCGCCGGGTCGTCGGGCCGCAGGACCGTGACCGTGGGGTGTGCGGGCAGGCCCGCGGGGGAGCCGGTCAGGGACTCCAGCTCGGCCTCCCGGTCCTCCGCGTGCACGACCGTCCGGTGCGGTGTCCCCTCCGGACGCCCCCCGCGCAGCGCCAGCAGCACCGTCAGACGGCTCGCCGCCCCGGCCCTGCCCGGAACCTCGCCGTCACCACGCACCCGGCTCCCCCGGGTCAGCCGGTCCAGCACCGCGGGCGTCACTCCGGCGACCACGTGGTCCGCCTCAGCCGCCGTGCTGCCCCCGGAGGCCGGGGAGCGGCCCTCGGCGAACTCCACGCCCGCCACCCGGCCGTCCTTCTCCAGCACGCCGGTGACCTCGGCGCCGAAGTGGAACTCCACCCTGCGGGCCACGCACCGCTCGTACACCGCGCGGGCCAGTTCCCGCATGCCGCCGCGGACGTACCAGGTGCCGAAGGCGTGCTCCATGTACGGCAGCACCGCCGCGCTCGCCGGGGTGGACCGGGGGTCGAGGCCGTGCTCGAGCGCGTAACTCCCCAGCAGGGAGACCAGCCGGGGATCGCGCAGCTCCCAGGCACCGATCTCGGCGAGCGTGCCTGCGGTGCGCGTGCGCAGCAGCTTCTTGTGGGGGACGGCCGGGTAGGGCTCGCGGTCGGCGAGCACCCGCCAGTTGGGCCACAGCGGCTCCTCCAGGAGCGGTCTGCGGGTCCTGTCCCAGGCCTCGCGGGCGCGTACCAGGAAGTCGCCCCAGCGCTGTCCGGCAGCGGGACCGAGGGCCTCCTGCAGGGCGGAGACGACACCCGCGCGGGACGCGTTCGGCAGCGAGACACGCGTACCGTCCGCGAACACGTGGTGGGACGACGGGTCCACCTGCACCAGGTCGACGCAGGCGTCCAACGGCTCCTTGCCGGTCTTGAGGAACAGGTCGCGGTAGACCGCGGGCAGCGGGAGCAGCCCGGGGCCGGTGTCGAACGCGAAGCCGTCCCGCTCCAGTCGGCGCAGCGCGCCGCCGTACGTGTCCGTCCGCTCGTACACCGCCACCCGGTGGCCCGCGACGGCCAGCCGGGCAGCGGCCGCCATCGCGCCCATCCCGGCGCCGATCACCGCAATCCGTGCCATGCCAGGGACTTTATCCGCCCCACCGACACCCCCGGCCCCGAGTACCGGCGCCCCCGCTCCGGCGACCAGTCGGCGACACGGCGTCGTGGGGGCGGGTGCGCAGGACTGAGTATCCGTACCTAGTTCCCGAGATGAGTACGCGCGCGGATGGGCCACGACCTGCGGAAACGAGAAAGTGGAGAGCACGGAGAGGGGGCACGGCTCCGGAACCGGCGACACGGGGCGCCGGAAACGGACCGGCCCGCGATCCGCTCCTTCCGCCGGCGTCGTCGGCGGGAGCGAGGCACGGGGGGTTCCGGGGGACGACCGCAACGGGGGTCCTGCGGGGGGACGTACGGGGGGAACCACGGGGGAGCAGGAAGGTGCCGGTCCGGCAGTGGCTCGCGGGGACGCAGCCACCGCCGGACCGGCGCTTTCGTGCGCGCCGGGGCGCACGACCGGACGACACCGCCCGACCGGTCGGCTCAGTGGCGGCCGCCCACGCGTCCCGGCAGCATCCGGGACAGCGCCGTGTGCACCTCGTCCAGGGAGCGCCCCGGCTGGAAGGCCTGCCAGTCCAGGGCGGCCACCAGCACCATGCCGACCAGCGCCGCCGCCGTCAGCGGAACGTCGGTCTCCGCGCTGAACTCGCCGCTCTCCACGCCCTCGCGCAGCACGTCCTCGACGACCGCCACGGCCTGCTGCCGGACCACCAGCAGCGTGGACTGCCAGGCCCGGTTGGTGCGCCACAGTTCGGCCACGTACAACTGGGTGAAGGCCGGGTAACGGTCGATGAAGACGAGCCCCGCGCGGATCATCGCGTCCAGGGCGTCTCCCCTGCCGCCGCCCTGGAGGGCCGTCCGGTCGGCCGCCTCCCGCAGCGAGGCGGCGAGGAGCCCGACCCCGTGCCGCAGCAGCTCCTCGAAGAGGACCGACTTGCTCGCGAAGTTGTAGTAGACCGTGCCCTTCGCGACCCCCGCCCGCTCGGCGATCTCGTCCACCGTGGTGGCGGAGAAACCCTGTTCGGCGATGAGGGTGACGGCCGCCTCGTAGAGCCTCTGCCGGGTGGCCTCGCGGCGGGTACCGCCGCCCGACGTGGTGCTGCTGCGTTCCATGGCCCTGATTGTCACAGGAGCGCCGCCCCGCCCCTCCACAGGCTCGGCCCGGGGGCGGCCGGTCCGGGCTCGAACCGTCGATCGCAGCGGAACCCGGTGAAGCCTCAGGTCGGAACGGATTGTCAGTGCCATACCGCACGATGAGCACATACGGCGCCCGGTAGCAGGGGATGCCGTCACGAAGACGACAGGAGGTTCGTCATGGCCCACTCCTCCGCAGCCGCCGCCCGTCGGCGCCGCGCAACCGGCCCTGCCCCCTCACCGACCGGCCCGGCGGACGACGTCCACCCCGTGCTGCGCCGTGCCACCGCCCCGCCCGCCGCCCTCGACCTGCTCGCCCAGGCCCGTGCCGGACTCGACGAGGCCACCGTCCTCGACACACCCAACGAGCGCTATGCGACGGCCCACCTCGCCGCCCTGCGCACCGCCGCCGCCGTGCTCGCCGCGCGGGGGCGGCCCGAGACCTCGCCCCGGGCCCGGAGCAGGATCCGCAGCGCCTGGGAAGTGCTCCCCGAGATCGCTCCCGAACTCACCGAGTGGAGCGTTCTGTTCGCTTCGGGCGCCCGGCGTCGCGCGCGGGCCGAGGCGGGCATCCGGGGCGCGGCGAGCGGCCGGGACGCCGACGACCTGATACGGGACGTGGCGATGTTCCTGCGCCTGGTGGAGCGGATGCTCGTCCTCCAGCCGGTCCTCCCGCAGCCCCGTACCGACGAGCAGCGCCCGAACCACACCGCCCGTGCCGCCCGCCCTGACGGCCACGACCCCGGTGGCGGCGCGGGCCGGGACATGCCCGACGCCGGCTGACCCGCGCGGGCACACCGGCGCCCGCCACCGCGGGGCGGTCCGGGGGGCGCCGTCCCGCGGTGGCCGGGGAACCTGCCGCAGGCAATAGGGTGGAAGGCGCCTGAAGCCTCCGCCGTCCTTACGCACGTCCGGGCCGGGGAGGCAGCCCGATCGCTCCGCCGTGGATGAGGCGGTGCCGCGCCGAGGAGTCAACTGCCGTGTCGGACACCCTGCGCCCCCGCGCCGCTCTCCGTACCGCCGTGGTCCAGGAGGTCCTCCAGGACGCCCTGGAGCGCCGGGCCAAGGCGACCGGACGGCCGGTGCTGGACGTCCTCGACACCGGTGGCGGCAGCGGCAACTTCGCCGTGCCGGTGGCCCGCCTCGGCCACCGGGTCACCGTCGTCGACCCCAGTCCCGACGCGCTGTTCGCCCTGGAGCGCCGCGCCGTCGAGGAGGAGGTCGCCGACCGGGTCAGGGGCGTCCAGGGCGATGTGCACGGCCTCTTCGACGTGGTCGAGCGCGGCGGCTACGACGTGGTGCTGTGCCACGGCGTCCTGGAGTACGTCGACGACCCGGCCGAGGGCGTGCGCAACACGGTGGCGGCCCTGCGCCCCGAGGGTGTTCTCAGCCTGCTCGCCGCCGGCCTCGGCGGCGCCGTGCTCGCCCGCGCCCTCGCCGGTCACTTCAAGGAGGCCCGGCAGGCGCTCGATGACCCGAACGGCCGATGGGGCGCGGGCGATCCCGTACCGCGCCGCTTCACCGTCGACCAGCTCACCGGTCTGGTCGAGGACGCGGGACTGCGGGTCGGCGCCGTGCACGGAGTGCGGGTCTTCGCCGATCTCGTCCCCGGCGTGCTCGTGGACACCGAGCCCGGGGCCCTGGACGCGCTGCTGAAGCTGGAGGCCGCGGCGGCGGAACTCGACGCCTTCCACTCCGTGGCCACCCAACTCCATGTGCTCGGTGAGGCGCGGGGGACCACCGGGGCCTGAGTGAACGCCTGTGACACGTCGCTGATCAGCGACGCGTCCGCCGCCCTGCCTGTGCATGGAGTGCGCCACAGGCCCCCCGAATGGCGGCGGGGCACCGTATGATCGAGGAAGACCGTCCGGCATGACGGCTCGGCCATCGGGGAATGAGAAGTCTCGAGCGGCCCGGGGCGCGCATGGCGGGTTCCGGTCGGCCGATTGGCGCAGAGGGGCGGGTTTCACGGGGTCGATTCCCTGCCTATCCTGAAGGGACCCCCCGGGTCGCCCCGGCGACTTGCACGATGAGGAGGACGCCGTGCCGCTCTCGGAGCACGAGCAGCGCATGCTCGAGCAAATGGAGCGAGCGCTGTACGCCGAAGATCCCAAGTTCGCGTCGGCGCTCGAGGGAAGTGGCCTGCGTACGTACACCCGTCGGCGGGTCTACCAGGCGATCGCGGGCTTCCTCGTAGGTATTGCGCTCCTCATGGCCGGAATGGTCGCCCAGCAGGTCTGGCTCAGTGTGGTGGGCTTCCTCGTCATGCTGGGCTGCGCGGTTCTCGCCGTGACGGGCTGGCGCAAGGCCCCCAAGCCCGGTGAGCAGGCCGCCGGAGCCGAGGGCTCCACGGGGCTGCCGCAGTCCGGCCGTCAGGGCAGACAGCGACGCTCCGTGATGAACCGCATAGAGGAGCGCTGGCAGCGCCGCCGCGACGAACAGGGCGGCGGGCAGTAGCTCCCGCACCCGGCTCCCGCAGACAGCTCCAGGACACCTGAAGACTGAAAACATGGATCAGGGGGTGGCCACCGGTCCGGTGGCCACCCCCTGATCCATGCCCGCACCGGGGCCCGGAGGCGGGGCCGCGCAGTTCCGCTCGGCCCCGCCTCACCCTGCCTGCCTCACTCCCGCTCCGCCCCTGCCGCCGCGAGGGCTCCCGCGGCGGCTTCCGCTACGTGGGCCGCCGCCACGTGGGCCGCCACGCCGGTCGCAGCGCGAGGGCGCGTTCCCGGACGCCGGCCCACCGGGCCGACACCGCCCACACCACCCGCACCGTGGAGCGCGGGGCGAACAGCGCGCGCAGCCGCGTGCCACGGCCGACCACGGATCGCAGACCGGCCGTCACCCGGCGCACGTCGTCCGCCGGCCCCACCGCGGGGCGCGGCCGCGGCGCGTAGAGGACCTGCTCCACGGCGTCCGCCACCCGGTGCGCCGAGGCCGCGGCATCCGGGTCGAGCCGGCCGAGCCGGACGATCCGGGCCGCCGCCTTGCGCGGGGTCAGTGACTCGTCCGGGGAGATGCCGAAGTCCCAGGCGGTATCGGTCAGCTCGTCCCAGACGGCCAGGACGTGCGCGGCCGCGTCCGCCTCCGAACGGCCGTGCGCGCCCAGGCGCACCGCCCGGATCCGCAGCCGCCACAACATCGGCGCCAGCGGCAGCGTCAGGACGGTGAGACCCGCCAGCGCCCACGCCGACACCGCATACCACGGGGGGCCGTCGCCGTCCGTGGGCAGCGCCGCCGACGGCGCCTCGCTCTCGCAGTCACGGTCCAGCCTTCGCTGCTCCAGCGTGCAGCCCTCGCGTGAAGACGGGGCGGCCGAGGGCTCCGAGGACGCCGCCTCGGACGGCTGGGCCGGGTCGGGCACCGTGCTGTCCGAGGTGTCCGGCACGGTGTAGGAGGGCGCCGAACCACGGGTGGGGGTCGGCTCGAAGCGGGTCCAGCCCACGCCCTCGAAGTACAGCTCCGGCCAGGCGTGCGCGTCCCGCACTCCCACCGACACCGAGCCGTCCGCCTGCGGGGTGCCGGGCGCGAAGCCCACCGCGACCCGGGCGGGTATGTCCAGCGACCGGGCCATCGACGCCATGGCGAAGGAGAAGTGGACGCAGAAGCCCTCCTTGTCCTCCAGGAAGCGGGCGATCGCCTGCGGGCCGCTGCCGACGGCGACCTCGGTGTCGTACTCGAAGTCGCCGGTCGAGGCGAAGTACTCCTGGAGCTGGACCGCCCGGTCGTAGTCGTTCGCCGCCCCCTCGGTGACCTGGCGGGCGGTCCGGGACACCAGCGCGGGCAGCGAGTCCGGCAGCTCGGTGTAGTCCCGCTTCAGGGCGGCCGGCGGCGCCGGCGCGTCGGCCAGCTGCTGCGCCGTGGGCCGCACGTCGAGGCTGCGCACGCTGTACGTCAGTCCCCGGGTGTTCTGGCCGTGGTCGCCGACCAGCGTCATCCCGACGGGCTCGTAGCGCCAGTTTCCCCTGATGTCCACGCCGCTCGGCGGATACGGCATCGGCAGCCAGTCCTGCCCGTACCAGTCGGCGGTCGAGACCGTCGTGGCGATCTCCGCGCGCTCGACGTCCGGGCCGAGGCCGGCCGGAGTCGGGAAGGCGCCGTCGGGCACGGTGGTGATGGACCGCTTGGACGGCTTCCAAGTGGTGCCGTCGAAGTCGTCCAGGGAGACGATCCTCAGATACAGGTCCGAGACGTCCTCCATCCCGGTGCGCACGGACATGACCTGGCGGTCCTCGTCCACGTTCAACGAGTCGCGCAGCGACACCAGCGGGTTCACCGCGGAGATCGTGCCGCCCCCGCCGGAGCCCGACCCGGCGCCCGAACCCGCCGGGTCCAGCAGGCCGCCGTTCATCGTGGGCAGGGCGAGCGGCGCCACCAGGGCGATGCCCACCGCGAGCAGCCCGATCCGCCGACCGGTGCGTACCGGGGCAGAGGCTCCGGTCGACTCGGTGGCCGGGCCCCGCGCCGCCCCGCTGAACACCCGCCCCCACTGGGAGAGCCGGTCACGCCCCTCCGCGAGGAGCAGCGTCAGATAGCCGGCCGCCGCCAGCAGGAACCACAGCCAGTCGTTGCCGCCGTCGGACAGGCCCGCGGCCACCGAGTACAGCGCGAGCAGCGGAAGCCCGGCCGGGGCCGCGCTGCGGAAGGTCACCGCGAGGGTGTCCACCAGCAGCCCGATCAGCAGGACCCCGCCGATCAGCATCAGCCGGATGCCGTCGGACAACGGCGCCGGTATCGCGTAACGGCCGACGTCGGTACCGCCCTGCCCGAGCAGCTCGGCGAAGAAACGGAAGGCGTCAGGCCCCGGAACCAGGCCGGCGAACGCCTGCTCGCGCGCGAACACCAGCGTCAGCAGCACGAGCGCGACCAGCGCCTGCACGGCCACGGTCAGCGGGCGGGCCAGCGGCACCCGCCGGGCCAGCGCGCCCGCGCCGGACTGCACGGCCAGGAGAAAGGCCGCCTGCACGATCCAGGAGGCCGGCCTGACCAGGGGCAGCAGCGCGCACGCGGCCAGCAGCGTGGCCGCCCACGAGGCCAGCGTCAGCCGTAGTCGTCCGCTCACCCTGCTCCCTCCCCACCGCGCGCCGCCACCAGACCGAACCGCTCCCGGTCGACCAGCCGCCACTGTTCCTCCAGGGAGGCGCCCCGCGGCACGCTCACTGCCGTCCAGCCCGCTTCGCGCAGCATCCGCAGCCGCTCCCCGCCCCCGTCCAACGGGCCGGACCCGTCCGACGGTTCCCGCAGCCAGGTCCCGCTGTCCAGCACGAAGGCGACGGCACCCCCGCTGCGCTGCCGCATCCGGGCGAGCACCGCCGCCTGCTCCTCGTCGAGATCGCCGAGGAAGGCCACCAGCAGTCCCTCGTTGCCACCGCGGACCATGTCGTACGCCCGGGACAGGCCCGCTCCGTCGGAGTGGTCGACCACGGCGAGAGCGTCCATCATCAGCCCGGCCGCGTCCGCCGACTCCTGGCTCGCACCCGCGAACCCGTCGGAGCCCTCGCCCGGCACCGAGTCGCCGGTGTCGGTCAGCAGCCGCACCGAGAAGCCCCGCTCCAGCATGTGCACCAGAACGGAGGCCGCACCCGAAACCGCCCACTCGAACGCCGAGTCGGGCCCCGCGCCGTCGTAGGCGACGGCGCGGGTGTCCAGCAGCACCGTGCAGCGGGCCCGCTGCGGCTGCTCCTCGCGGCGCACCATCAGCTCGCCGTAGCGCGCGGTGGAACGCCAGTGCACCCGGCGCAGGTCGTCGCCGTAGCGGTAGCCGCGCGGGATCACGTCGTCCTCGCCGGCCAGCGCCAGCGAACGCTGCCGTCCGTCGCCGTACCCCTTCGCCTCACCGTTCAGCCGCACCGGCGGCAGCGGCTCCACGCGCGGGATCACCGTCAACGTGTCGTACGTGGAGAAGGACCGGGTCAGCTCGCACATCCCGAACGGGTCGGACAGGCGCAGCTGCAGCGGGCCGAGCGGGTAGCGGCCGCGCAGGTCGGAGCGGACCCGGTAGGACACCTCGCGGCGGCCGCCCGCCTCCACCCGGTCCAGCACGAACCGGGGGCGCGGCCCGAGCACGTAGGGCACCCGGTCCTGGAGCATCAGCAGGCCCGTGGGCATGCGGGAGACGTTGTCCATCCGCAGGTGCACCCGTGCCTCGGAGCCGGCGGGCACCCGCGCGGGGGACAGCCGGCGGCTGCCCGCGACCCGGTAGCGGGTGCGGTAGAGCACGCCCGCGCACATCAGCGGCAGCACTGCCAGCAGCAGCCCGACCCGCAGCAGATCGCTCTGCCCGAGCACGTAGGCGCAGACCGTGGCGGCCACACCGGCGGCCAGGAAGGAGCGCCCGCGGGTGGTCAGCCCGGCCAGAGCCGTGCGCAGGCCACTCCTGTCACCGCGGTCGCCCTCCGCACGGGCCGATCCCGCGGTGGTCATCACAGCCTCCGCGGCTGGTGCCGACCGTACCCCGGACCGCCCCGGCCCAGGCCGATGCCGGCCTGCTGCGGGGCGGCGGCGGGCATCGGGGTGTGCTGCAGGATCTCCTGGACCACCTGCTCCGCGGTGCGGCGGTTGAGCTGGGCCTGGGCGGTGGGCAGCAGCCGGTGGGCCAGCACGGCCCCGGCGAGCGCCTGCACGTCGTCCGGCAGCGCGTAGTCCCGGCCGTTCAGCGCCGCGGACGCCTTCGTCGCGCGCAGCAGGTGCAGTGTCGCGCGCGGCGAGGCACCGAGTCTGAGGTCGGGGTGCGTGCGGGTGGCGGCGACCAGCTCCACCACGTACCGGCGTATCGGCTCGGCGACATGGACGGCGCGCACCGTCTCGATCAGCTTCAGGATCTCGTGCGCGTGGGCCACCGGCTGGAGGTCCTCCAGCGGGGAGATCCCGCCGTGCACGTCCAGCATCTGCAGCTCGGCCTCCGCGCTCGGGTAGCCGACCGAGACCCGGGCCATGAACCGGTCGCGCTGGGCCTCCGGCAGCGGATAGGTGCCCTCCATCTCGACCGGGTTCTGCGTCGCCACCACCATGAAGGGACTGGGCAGCTCGTAGGTCCTGCCGTCGATGGTGACCTGGCGCTCCTCCATCGACTCCAGGAGCGCGGACTGGGTTTTCGGCGACGCGCGGTTGATCTCGTCACCGATCACCACCTGCGCGAAGATGGCACCCGGCTTGAACTCGAAGTCCTGACGCTGCTGGTCCCAGATGGACACACCGGTGATGTCCGACGGCAGCAGGTCCGGTGTGAACTGGATGCGCCGCACCGAGCAGTCGATGGACCGCGCCAGCGCCTTGGCCAGCATCGTCTTGCCGACTCCCGGAACGTCCTCGATGAGCAGATGTCCCTCGGCGAGCAGCACGGTCAGCGAGAGCCGTACGACCTCGGGCTTGCCCTCGATCACGCTCTCCACCGAATCCCGCACCCGCTCGATCACGGCGGTCAGGTCATCCCCCACGCTGGGCTGCGCTCGCGTGGGGGAACCCCCAAGGCTCGCTCGATCGTCATAGGTCGGCACCCGGCCCTCCTCGGCCTTTCCCCTCGCTCCCAAGGAACAAGGGCCCCAAACGTCCGGGCCGGCACCTTGCTGTGCGGCCCGGCTCACCCCGAATCACGGACACCGCGCGGGAAAGGTCCCGCGCGGTACCACTCCCGCATTCTTGCCGCCGTTACCGATTCGTGTCACTCGCCTGTGGACAACCGGCGGCGATATGTCAGGTCGTGCGGCCTTTGTGGAACCGGGGACCGGTCACCCTCGGGGCGGGGCAGCAGGTCAGGCGGGGTCGATCTCGCGCATCAGGCCGGTCTTCACGTCGAAGACGAACCCGCGCACGTCGTCGGTGTGCAGCAGGAACGGTGAGGTGCGCACCCGCTGCATCGACTGCCGTACGTCCTGGTCGACGTCGCGGAAGGACTCCACGGCCCAGGCCGGACGCTGGCCGACCTCCATCTCCAGCTCGTGCCGGAACTCCTCGGTGATGGCCTCCAGGCCGCAGTTGGTGTGGTGGATGAGCACCACGCTGCGGGTGCCCAGTGCGCGCTGGCTGATGGTCAGCGACCGGATCACGTCGTCGGTGACCACACCGCCGGCGTTGCGGACGGTGTGGCAGTCGCCGAGTTCGAGGCCGAGCGCGGCGTGCAGGTCGAGCCGGGCGTCCATGCAGGCCACCACGGCGACGCGCAGAACGGGGCGGGCGTCCATCCCGGGATCGGTGAAGGCGCCGGCGTACTGCTCGTTGGCGTCGACCAGCCGGTCGGTGACCGTGCCGTGGCCGACCGTCGCACTTCCGGAACTCGCGGGAACCGATGCAGAAGTCGTCATAGTCATGACGGTACTGGCCACGTGCTCCCCGGTCCTGCTGTGAGACAGGACAAAGAACGTCATCATGCTTTGGAGTGAGATGACCCACAAGGGTGGCGTGATCCTCCTCGTACGGGTGGTTTCCCCCGGCGGGGGGTGTCGTCGAGCCGAGGGCCGCGCCGCACAGGCCGGTTGATTGACCGGGCGAAACCGTGGACTAAAGTGACGCGCAGCGGAAGGCGAGACTCTCCCTGCCGCACTGATTTCCCCCGGAGACCCGGGCAGCGTCCCGGAGATCCCCCGCGTGCGCTGCGCGTACGTACGGCTCGGCCTCCTCCCGTTCCCGGCCGGCTGACGCCTCCGGCGCCAGCAGGTCGCCCCGTCCACACCGGGGGAGGGGCGGGGACCCGGCGGTGCGTCACGGCCGCGCCGGACCTTGAGAGGGCCCAGATCCAATGGGGCGCGAAGCGTTTGCGAACACGGGCGGGCAGAGTCGGCACGTTCCGGTGATGCTCCAGCGGTGCCTGGACCTGCTGGCGCCCGCCCTGGAACAGCCGGGAGCGGTGGTCGTCGACTGCACCCTCGGTCTCGGCGGCCACAGCGAGGCCCTGCTGACGCGGTTCCCCGAGGCGCGGCTGGTCGCCCTGGACCGGGACAAGGAGGCCCTGCGCCTGTCCGGCGAGCGGCTCGCCCGGTTCGGTGAGCGCGCCACCCTGGTGCACGCCGTCTACGACGAACTCCCCGAGGTGCTCGACCGGCTCGGCGTCGCGCGCGTGCAAGGCGTCCTGTTCGACCTGGGGGTGTCCTCCATGCAGCTCGACGAGGCCGACCGGGGCTTCGCCTATGCCCAGGACGCTCCGCTCGACATGCGCATGGACCAGACGACCGGCGTCAGCGCCGCCGACGTCCTCAACACCTACCCGCCCGGTGAACTCGTCCGCATCCTGCGCGCCTACGGCGAGGAGAAGCAGGCCAAGCGGATCGTGGCCGCGGTGGTGCGCGAGCGGGAGAAGGAGCCGTTCACCAGCAGCGCACGCCTGGTCGAGCTGATCCGGGACGCGCTTCCGCAGGCCGCCAAACGCACCGGTGGCAATCCGGCGAAGCGCACCTTCCAGGCCCTGCGGATCGAGGTCAACGGCGAACTCTCCGTACTGGAGCGGGCCGTCCCGGCCGCGGTGGAGGCACTCGACGTCGGTGGCCGGATCGCCGTGCTGTCGTACCACTCCCTGGAGGACCGGCTGGTCAAGCAGGTGTTCGCGGCGGGCGCCGCCACCACCGCGCCCGCCGGACTGCCCGTCGTCCCCGAGCGCTACCAGCCCCGGCTCAAGCTGCTCACGCGCGGTGCCGAACTTCCCGCCGAGGAGGAGATCGCCGAGAACCGGCGGGCCGCACCCGCACGGCTGCGGGGTGCCCAGCGGATCAGGGAGCACCTTGGACGGGACGTGTGAGGCGGAGGGGCGCGTGAGGCGGTCACGGCACGTGAGCCCGGCGCCGTGCAGGGCATGCGGGTGCGGAAGGCGGGCGAACCCAGGGGAGCGTGAGTGAGCAGGAAACCCGAACTGCCCGAACTGAAGGGGAGGGCGGCCCGTCTCGCGAGGCTCCTCCCCACGGGACGGGCCCAGGCGGCCCGCACCCCCTTCGTGCTGCTCGTCGTCCTTCTTCTGGGCGGTGGTCTGATCGGGCTCCTGGTGCTGAACTCGGCCCTCAGCGAGGGCGCGTTCGCACTCGACGACCTCAAGCGGGAGACGAAGAGCCTCACCGACGAGGAACAGGCCCTGCAACGGGACATCGACGCCTACTCCGCCCCCGACGCCCTGCAGCGCCGCGCACGCGAACTCGGCATGGTGCCCGGCGGCGACCCCGCCTTCCTGGGCCCCGACGGCAAGGTCAAGGGCGCCCCCGCCCCCGCCTCCGCCGCCCGCGCCCCCCTGGTGATCCCCCCCGAGGCGCTGGCCACCGCGACGGCCCCGCCCCCCTACGCGGTGCCGAGCAGCGCAGCCGTTCCCCCGGCCCCCGCGGTCACGCCCACGCCCGCATCGACTCCCGGCAGGTGACGGAAGTGGCCGAAAACCCCAAACCTCCCAAAAGCTACAAGAGCTCCAAAAGCACCGCCGATGCCGGCAGGCAACCGCCGCGCCGTCGCGTGCCCGGACCCGCCGGACCCGCCCGCCCGAGCGCCCGGCAGCGCCCCGGGCTGTTCGTCGGCGTTGTCACGCAGTTGGACACTCAGCCGGGCCAGCGA
>NZ_JAESIF010000298.1:0-448 GCF_016757295.1 Streptomyces sp. M2CJ-2
CTCCTGCGGTGTCATGGCCCTCACCTCCGAGAGACGACACACCGCTATTCACCCAAGATAACCAAGCCCTACTAGTGCCTCGGCAGGCAGCGTTTGCCCGTCAAGGAGCGGCGTCATGGGGGTGCCCTCTGCTCGAGCGGAGCCGAGAGCTTGGGGGAGCGTGCTCTCGGTGTGCCGGCCGGAAGTCCTCGTACTGGATGTACTCGGGCTTTCGGCCGGTGCGGCGAAGGGGGTACCTCCCTGCTCATGGGGGTCCCCCCTGTTCGAGCGGAGCCGAGAACTCGGGGGAGGAGCCGAGAGCTTGGGGGAGGAGCCGAGAGCTTGGGGGCGCGTGCCGGGCGTCGCGACGGGGCGAACGTTGCCTGCCGAGGCACTAGTAGGGCTTTGTTAGGTGCCCCGGCTGATCCTTGTCGGATAGGGTGTGATCTTCTTTCGGGTGTGACACCGG
>NZ_JAESIF010000299.1:0-434 GCF_016757295.1 Streptomyces sp. M2CJ-2
GCCCCGGACGGCTGGCCCATCTGGGTCTCCCCGGTCCGGCCGGGCCGCGAGCACGACACCACCTGCGCCCGCACCCACGGTCTGGTCGATGCCCTGAACCGGTTCGCCGCCACTCTGGGCATCCCCACTTTGACCGACCTCGGCTACGAGAACGCCGCCGATGGCTTCCGTCACCCCGTCAAGAAGCCCAAGGGAGGCGAACTCACAGAAGAGCAAAGGACTTTCAACGCCGTCATCCGCGGCATCCACGGTGTCGCCGAGCGCGCCAACGCCCTGCTGAAGGTCACCTTCAAGGCGTTGCGCAGGGTCAGTCTCGACCCCGCTGCCATCACCAGGATCGCCCGAGCCGCCCTCGTCCTGCTCCAGCTCGAACACGGCCGCACCACCTGAACGAAGATCACGAAACGTCACGAATGGTTACCGAGAAGGATTCA
>NZ_JAESIF010000300.1:0-434 GCF_016757295.1 Streptomyces sp. M2CJ-2
AGAGAAGGGCTGCACGCCACGGCGAACAACGCCCGGTAGTCGATCCGCGATGTGGTCACACACGCTCTCCTGTCCAGCCCCTCCTGTCTCATTCCCGGTCCGCGACCATGCGGTCAGCCGTGAGCGGCGGTCTGTCGGCTCGCCGGAGGCGCCGAGCAGGCGAACGATCAACTGGACCAGAGCCGTATCAGAGCTCGCTGCCCGACAGGTCACGCGCGCACGGCACCCACCGAACGGCGCGGGTGCCAAGGGAAACGCTCACTCACACGAGGACCGGTCATCCGACCACTGGGCCACCCGTTACAGGTCGAACTCCAGGTGCTCCACATCGGTGAACTCCACCGCCAGGCCGTGGGCGCGCCGGCCGCCGTCCCGGAAGTACACCGCGCCCAGGTCTTCGGCGGCGAGGGTGCGCAGCACAGCTGTGAGCATGA
>NZ_JAESIF010000301.1:0-417 GCF_016757295.1 Streptomyces sp. M2CJ-2
GGGCCCGGGAAAGCGGCGGTGGTCACGGGGGGATCGCCTGGGAAAGCGAGTTACCGGTGCGCAACCCGGCCCAGGCCGCGCTGGTGGCGGTCGGGAAGACCGGCAGGCAGCCGCCGGGTCGTGACGGTGGCGCGGCAGGGGCTGGCGCGTCGTCGGCCGCCGACGGGTGGCGGCTGCTTCGGCCGGCGCCCGCCGGCGGCCGGGCAGGGCGGGCCCGGGCAGCTTCGACGACGCGGGGCGACAGCGGCCGGCAGCCCGCAGGGCGCGCTCCAAGGCGCCGCACAGGACGCTCTGCAAGGCGCCGGTGGTTCTGGCAGAGGTTTGCGAAAGTAGGCCACTCGAGGATAGTTTCGAAGTTATGCGAAATGACGAACTGGACGAGTGGTCCAAGGCGCTGGATGGGGTGGCCAGTCCTGT
>NZ_JAESIF010000302.1:0-415 GCF_016757295.1 Streptomyces sp. M2CJ-2
GCTCCTGCGGTGTCATGGCCCTCACCTCCGAGAGACGACACACCGCTATTCACCCAAGATAACCAAGCCCTACTACTTGGGGACCGGAAAACACGCTTCAACCCGCTGCCAGTCATCGTCCGTCAGCTCCGGGGGTACGAGCAGCCCCCGCTCCTCGAACCATCCCTCGAAGGGGCAACCAGCGTTTCGTAGCATTCCGGGAACGTGGCTGGTGACGCGAACTTCGATGTCGACAAGATCAAGCAGATCCAGCCTCTCGGCGATTTCCAGAGCGCCGAGTCGAGGAGTCACATCAAGGGCCTGCTCGACGACCTCGTGAACTCGCTCCTCCCGCTCTGAACCCAATGAGGTCTTCTCGGCAACGTGACGGTTGCGGTGCGTGATGATGCCGGGCGGCGGGATGGTGACTCGATGC
>NZ_JAESIF010000303.1:0-409 GCF_016757295.1 Streptomyces sp. M2CJ-2
GGTGGCGGTCACCGCCGCCGAGGCGGACGTCCGCCCCCTCCTGGGCCCGGGCGTGGACATCGCCGCCGTCAACGGGCCGCGTGCCGTGGTCCTTTCCGGTGAGGAGCACGCCGTCACGGCCGTGGAGGAGCAGCTGGCCGCGCTGGGCCACCGGACCCAGCGCCTGCGCGTGAGCCACGCCTTCCACTCCTCCCTCATGGAGCCGATGCTCGCCGAATACCGCCGCGTCCTCCAGGTCGTCGAGTACGCGGCGCCGCGGGTGCCGGTGGTGTCCGGTGTGTCGGGCGCGGTGGCGTCGGTGGAGGAGCTGTGCTCGCCGGAGTACTGGGTGCGTCAGGTCCGGGAGGCGGTGCGGTTCGCCGACGGGGTGCGCACCCTGGCGGACATGGGGGTGCGGACCGCTCTGGAG
>NZ_JAESIF010000304.1:0-408 GCF_016757295.1 Streptomyces sp. M2CJ-2
CAGGAGCGTTCGGCCAGGTCGGCGCCGGGCGTGGCCCGGGGGTCCTTGGAGACCGGGGCCGACTCGCCGGTCAGGCTCGCCTCGTCGATCTCCAGGTGGTCGCTGACCAGCAGTCGGGCGTCCGCCGGGACCACATCCGCGGGGCCCAGCGCGATCACGTCTCCGACCCGCAGCTCCTGCGCGGTCGTGGTGTGCGCGGGGCTGGTGCCGAGCCCGGCGAAGAATTCGTCCCCGTCCGGCGCTTCGGTGAGGGCGGGGGGCGTCCAGGCCACCCTCCGGGCGTTCGTGTTCTCGGCCAGGAGCAGTCCGCGCAGGGCGCGTTCGGCCCGCATGCGCTGGACACCGCTGACCGCGGCGTTGCCGATCATGACTCCGCCCACCAGGGCGGAGTCGACGCTGGAGCCCACG
>NZ_JAESIF010000305.1:0-399 GCF_016757295.1 Streptomyces sp. M2CJ-2
CGCCCGCGTGAACAGTTCGGCCTCCGTCGCCTTGTGCTCCGCGCCCGGGGCATCCGGCTTCAGGCGGAGGGGACGAGTCAGCGCGAACTCGGTCATGTCCTCCACCCGGTGGAGGATCCACTGCACCTCTCCGTCAGCTCCGAGGACGGGTGTGTTGACGGGCGACCACCACTTCTCCCGGAACCCTCCCGGACGGCCGGAGACCGGGATGTCGTACTTCTGCACCGCCATCGTGTCCGGTTCCTTCAACCGCAGAACCCGCCGGAGGGAGGCCTGGAGATTGCGCACCCCGTCGGCGTCCGGATCCGCCGGATTCTCGGGGTAGGCATCGAAGAAGTACCGGCCGCTCAGCTCCTCCCGGGTCCGGCCCGTGGCCCGCAGATAGGCCTCGTTGACCTC
>NZ_JAESIF010000306.1:0-392 GCF_016757295.1 Streptomyces sp. M2CJ-2
TGCTCCTTGAGGGATGCCAAGTCCGCCTGCGGTGTGTGCGGGTGGCTCTGGTGGCTCATAGTCCCTCCCTCAGCTCAGTGGTGAATCGGTGGATGGTCGCCTCGTTGCGGCGATAGAAGGTCCACCCCTTCTTGCGGGTGGCAACCAGCAGGCCCGCCTCGGTCAGAAGGTTCAGGTGGCGAGAAGTGGTGGACGCGGCCAGACCCAACTTCTCCCGAATGAAATCGGAGCACACGCCCTCGGTGAGCAGGTCTCCATCGACCTGCGGTGGGAAGTGCGAGACGGGGTCACGCAGCCACCGCAGGATCTGTCGGCGAACAGGACTGGCCACCCCATCCAGCGCCTTGGACCACTCGTCCAGTTCGTCATTTCGCATAACTTCGAAACTATCC
>NZ_JAESIF010000032.1:0-85968 GCF_016757295.1 Streptomyces sp. M2CJ-2
ACCCTGTGGGAGAGTAGGACGCCGCCGAACAAATCGTGGGAAAGCCCCGCACCGATATGGTGCGGGGCTTTCTGCATTTCAGGACGGCTCGACCAGTTTCGTGTCGTACGCCAGGATCACTGCCTGGATGCGGTCCCTTGAGCCCGTCTTCGCGAGAATGCGACCCACGTGTGTTTTCACCGTCGATTCGGCGAGGTGGAGGCGGGTGGCAATCTCCGTGTTGGTCCAGCCCCGGCCGATGACCGTGAGGATCTCGCGTTCCCGCTCCGTGAGGGCGGACAGGCGTGGGTCGTCGGGGGACACGTCCACCTCGTCGCCCCCGGTCGGCAGATGGTGGACGTAGGCGTCGAGGAGGCGGCGGGTCAGGCCGGGCGCGACGACGGCGTCCCCGGTGGCGACGGAGCGGATGCCGGAGAGGAGTTCTTCCGGCTGGGCGTCCTTGATGAGGAAGCCGGAGGCGCCGGCGCGGAGACCTGCGTATGCGTATTCGTCCAGGTCGAAGGTTGTGAGGATGAGGACGCGGGTGCGGTTGCCGGTGGCGACGATGCGGCGGGTAGCCTCGATGCCGTCCAGGCCGGGCATGCGGATGTCCATCAGGACCACGTCGGGGTTCAGCTCTGCCGTCATACGGATCGCTTCCGTGCCGTTCGACGCCTCGCCGAGGACCGTGAGGTCGTCCTGGCTCTCCAGGAGCATGCGGAAGCCGAAGCGCTGGAGGGGCTGGTCGTCGGCGATGAGGACGGTGGTCACTGCGGGGTTTCCTCCGGGAGGTGCAGATGGACGCGCCAGCCCTGCTCGGGGTGTGGGCGTGGGCCGGCCTCAAGTGTGCCCCCGTACAGGGCGGTTCGTTCGCGCATGCCGGGGAGGCCGCGGCCGTCGGACGGGATGGTGGTCGGTGTGCCGCGTCCCGTGTCGGTGATGGTGGCCGTGACGGCGCCCTGGTCGCCGTAGGTGATGGTGATCTCGGAGGCCGCGTCGGGGCCGGCGTGCTTGAGGGTGTTGGTGAGTGCTTCCTGGATGACCCGGTAGACGGTGAGCTGGCGGCCCGGAGGGAGCGTGGCGTGGCCCTCGACGGTGGTGTGGACGGGCAGGCCCGCGTTACGGACGCCGTTGATGAGCCGGTCGAGGTCGGCGAGGGCGGGCTGAGGGGTGAGCTCGGCGGGGTGGGCCGATCCCTCGTCCTTCAGGACATCCAGGAGGCGGCGTAGTTCGCCGAGGGCCTGGCGGCTGGTGGTGGCGATGGCGTCCAGGGCCTGCGAGGCGCGCTCCGGGGACTTGGTGGCCGCGTACTTGCCGCCGTCGGCCAGGCCCGTGATGACGGAGAGGTTGTGGCCGATGATGTCGTGCATCTCGCGGGCGATGCGGGCGCGTTCGGCGGCGGCGGCGAGTCGGGCCTGCTGGTCGCGTTCGATCTCGAGGCGGTGGGCGCGGTCTTCCAGGGCTTCGGTGTAGTTCTGGCGGGTGCGGACCGTGATGCCGATGAGGACGGCTACGACGATGGACGTCAGCTGGGAGCCGATCTGCTGGTTCCAGTCGCCCTCGCCGTAACGGGCCGTGGAGATCACCACGGGGGTGAGCATCAGAGCGGCTGCCCACCACAGGTTGCGGAGCGGGAGGCGCAGGGCGATGTGGTAGACGGCGACGAGCTGGAGCAGGGCTGCCTGGAGGACGGCGCCGGACCAGGCGTTGACCAGGGCGAACGGTGCCATGGCGAGCAGGACCGCCGCAGGGTGGGTGCGGCGCCACAGGAGGGGGACGGACAGGCCGAGGCTCAGGACGAGCAGGAGCCGACCGGGGGCGTCCGGGTTGTGGGTGATGCTGCGCCATCCGCCGCCGACGTAGTCGATGAGGGCGGCCGTTGTCCAGAAGCCGGTGAAGTGCAGGTCCCACAGCAGCGGGTGGCGCCGGTCGAACGCGCGCACCCGCTGGTTGAGGCGCTGCATGTACTGGGTGAGGGGTTCCGCCGACCGTTCTGATGGCCGCTCCGCCGGCCGTTCCGCCGCGGGTTTCTTCTGGTCGTCGTTCGCCACGAGGTTCATGGTGGTCGGTCCGGCCGCCGGGCGGAACACGGTGGGCGCCACTGCGGTCAGACGTCCCGGCGGCGCAGGGTCACTGCCGCTGCCGCGAGGGAGGCCGCCGCCCACAGGGTCAGGGCGAGCAGGGCGGCGCCGGGATCCGCCGCATCCGGGCCGTGCTGGGCGGCGGTGAGGGACTCCAGGGCCTTGGCGGGGAAGTAGCGGACGGCGTCGTCGACGACGGAGTAGGGCAGCATCCGCAGGACCTCGGGGACGATCATGACGAGGCCGATGTAGGCGCCGGTGGCGAGGGGGATCGAGCGGGCGACGGCGCCGAGTCCGAGGGCCATGACGGCGAGGAGGGTGAGGCCGGCCGCGTTGCCGACGAGGCCGCGCAGGACGCCCGGGTCGCCGAGGGCGGCCGCCTGGTCGGTGTCGGTGAGGAAGGACTGGGCCAGCGGGAAGGTGAGCAGGTTCGTCCACAGGCTGAGGGCGAAGGCGACCACGGCCAGCACGGCGGCCTTGGACCACAGGACGGGCAGGCGGCGGGGGACCGCGGTCATCGTGGCGCGGATCTGGCCGGTGGAGTACTCACCGGCAGTGGCGAGGATGCCCAGGACGGCGAGGTTGATGGTGGCGAACTGGGTGCCGAGGAGGACGAAGACGACCGTGTCGAGGCCGCCTTCGCCGCTGCCGTCATAGGCGGCGCTGATGCCCGCGCCCATGCCGAGGGTCAGGACGGCGGTGGCGGCGAGGTTGATCCAGGTGGAGCGGAGCGTCCACAGCTTGTGCCATTCGGAGCGCAGGACGCGGACCGGAGTCACCCGGTACGAGGGGGCGGTGGTGACAGTGGCTGCGGCGGTGGAGGTCATGCTGCCGCTCCTTCCGGGATGTCCGGGGCGGTGGTGGCGGTGTACTCGACCGCGCTGTGGGTGAGGTTCATGAACGCCTCCTCCAGGGAGGCCGTGTTCGGGGTGAGTTCGTACAGGGGGATGCCGTGGGCCGCGGCGGTGCGGCCGATGTGTTCGGCGTCCGTGCCGCGCACCGTGAGGCTTCCGGGCGCGTCGGTGGCGAGGGTGACGCCGGGGGCGGCGAGAAGGCCGGCCAGGGTGGTGGCGTTCGGGGTGACGATCTTGACGGTGCCCGCGCCGGACCGGCGGACGAAGTCGGTGATGGTGGTGTCGGCGAGGAGCCGGCCGCGCCCGATGATGACGAGACGGTCGGCGGTGAGAGCCATCTCGCTCATCAGGTGGGACGAGACGAGGACCGTACGGCCCTCCGCGGCCAGGGACTTGAGCAGGGTGCGAATCCACAGGACGCCCTCGGGGTCGAGGCCGTTGACCGGTTCGTCGAGGACGAGCGCGGCCGGGTCGCCGAGCAGCGCGGCGGCGATGCCGAGGCGCTGGCCCATGCCGAGGGAGAAGCCCTTGACCCGGCGATGGGCGACCTCGGTGAGGCCGGTCCGGGCGAGGACGTGCTCGACGCGGCTCCTGGGGATGCCGTGGGTGTGGGCGAGTGCCTGGAGGTGGTGGTGGGCGGTGCGGCCAGGGTGGACCGAGCGGGCCTCCAGCAGGGCGCCGACCTCGGTCAGCGGCGCCGGGTGGGTGGCGTAGGAGCGGCCGGTGACGGTGGCGTGGCCGCGGGTGGGGGCGTCCAGGCCGAGGATCATGCGCAGGGTGGTGGACTTGCCGGCGCCGTTCGGGCCGAGGAAGCCGGTGACGGTGCCGGGGCGGACGGTGAAGGACAGGTCGGTGACGACGGTCCGGTCGCCGTAGCGTTTGGTGAGTTCCTGTGCCGTAATCATGGTTCGATGCTCGTCCGCGCGGGGGCGGTGGGCGTCGGACCACGGGCAGTATTTCGGGTGAGGGCGGTGGTACCCCGGTACTACGGTGGCCGGCATGACTACTACGCGTTCCGGGGCGGGGATCGGCACCGCCTTCGAGGACTATGTGATCCGGCAGGTGCGGGCCGAGGAGTGGGCCGCGGTGAAGGGATTGCGGCTCATCGCGCTGCGGGACCCGGTCGCGGACATCGCCTTCCTGGAGACGTACGAGACGGCGGTGACGCGGCCCGACACGTACTGGCAGGAGCGGACGGCGCGGGCGGCCGAGGGTGCGGACGGGATGCGGCAGTTCATCGCCGAGGCCGCGGACGGCACCTGGGTGGGGTCGGTCGCCGTGCTGGTCGAGGAGCCCGGTACCACGGACTTGGCCGGGTTCACCGTCGAGCGGCGGCAGGGGCATCTCCTCGGGGTGTTCGTACGGCCCGAGCACCGGGGGAACGGGCTCACCAAGGCGTTGTTCGAGGCCGCGTTGGAGTGGGCGTGGGGGGTGGGGTTGGAGCGGGTGCGGCTCATCGTGCACCCGGACAACGCGCGTGCCCTCGGCTTCTACCGCAAGGCGGGCTTCGTGGAGAGCGGGGTGAGCCTGCCGCTGGCGGGGAAGCCGGACGAGCACGAGTTGGAGATGGTCGTCGAGCGCTGACCTTGCGGCGCCTACACCGGCAGTTCGTCGTGCGGCCAGCGGGTGCGGGCCTGTTCGCGGGAGCGGAGGAGGGCCAGGGTGGGCATGCCCCGGTCCGCGCCGGTGGTCAGGAGCTCCGGGAGCTGGGGGAGCGGGGCCACGGCTGCCACGTCGTCCAGGACCAGCGTGAATGGTGGGTCGAGCCGACCGGAGGATGACCGTTCGGCCATGCGCCGGCCGTGCTCGACCACGCTTGCGGTGAGGGCCGTCAGTAACGGCATCGCACCCGGCTGGGTGCGGGGATCCTCGATGGATTCACCCACCACATAAAGCGTGCCCGTTTCGTGGACGAAGGAATCCAGGGCGAGGGCATCAGTTCGGTTCGGGGTGCAGGCCTCGCGGACGTTGACCGTCAGCAGGGCGGAGAGCGCACGCGTCGTCAACTGCTGGGCGATGTCCCGGCGTTCCGGGTACGCGGTGAGGGTCGCCTCGAGTTCGCCCGCGGCGCCCGGGGCGGCCTTGGGGTTGGTCCGCAGCACGCGTACCGCGTCCTGGACCTGGGTGCCCTGCGCCCAGCGGTGGACGTGGCGGATGGTGCGGCCGTCGATGGCGGCGGCGTGCAGGTAGCTGCGCAGGAGGGTCTGGGCGGTGTCGCTGACGGCCTGGTCGAGCCGGGAGGCGGGGCGGACCGGGGCCAGCAGGGCGGCGGCGCGTGCGACGGCCGTGTCCTTGTCCTCGCAGCCGGCCGTGGGGGACCAGTGGAGACGGTCCGGGGTGTCGCAGAGGTGGGTCGGGTCGTAGAGGTGGGTGGGGCCGAGCTTCGCCCGCGCGTCCTTGGTCTCCGTCCAGAGGGAGGGGTTGGAGGTGACGACGAGGGCGGGGCCCTCCGCGTCCCGTACGGCCGAGGCGGCGGTGGTGTGCCGGGTGTCCGGGGAGCCGTAGAACACCGGGTGGGCCGAGGCCGCCAAAGGCGGGAGGGCTTCGGTGAAGGTGGCTTCCTGCGGCGGTGCCGTGCCGGGGAGCGGCGCCGTTTCCCGCTCCTGTTCCCGTACGGGCTCGGGTGCCGCTCTCGGCGTCGGTACCTCGTGCTGGACCGGCTCCGGCGCAGCAGTCGCGCCCGCCGCCCGCTCCGCCTTCCGCCGGGCCCGTACCACCCGCCACCGGGCCACCGTGCCCAGGACGAAGATGGTGAGGACCAGCAACAGCATCAGCTGGCCGATGAACAGGCCCCAGAACAGCCCGTACCCCGAGAGTGCGGAGGCGGGGGTGTCCGGCCAGGCGCCCGGGATGTCGTGGGGTTCGGCGACGAGGTGCCGCATGGCGACCGGGGTGCGGGTGAAGGTGACGCCGGACGGCCAGGAGCCGCGGGCGACGAGGCCCGCGAGGCCGGTGGCCGTCCAGACCAGCAGGGTGATGCCGAGCAGGAACGCGAGCAGCCCGACCAGCAACCCGTCCGGGACTCCGCCCTGGCCGTTGCGCCCGTTCCCGTGGCCGTGACCGTCCGGTCTCACGCGTGTTGCCCTTCCCTGTAGTCCGACGCCCTTACGCCACCGTCGACCGGGAGTCGCCGACGTGCTGCTCCACGAAGGCCGCCGCCCGCTCCTCCGCCTCCAGTTCGGCGGCGAGCAGGGCGTCGTGGGACAGGTCGGCGGAGGACTCGGTCATCGCGCGGTCGGTGAAGACCAGCGGGCGCTCGGTCTCGGTGATCAGGTGTTTGACCACCTGCACGTTGCCGTTGACGTCCCAGACCGCGATGCCCGGGGTGAGCGAGGGGATGATCTCCACCGCCCACCGGGGCAGGCCCAGCACTCTGCCCGTCGCCCGTGCCTCGTCGGCCTTCTGGGCGTAGATGGTCCGGGTCGACGCCATCTTCAGGATGGCCGCGGCCTCCTTGGCCGCAGCCCCGTCCACCACGTCGGACAGGTGGTGGACGACCGCGACGAAGGACAGGCCGAGCCGGCGGCCGAACTTCAGCAGGCGCTGGAACAGCTGGGCGACGAACGGGCTGTTGATGATGTGCCAGGCCTCCTCGACCAGGAAGATGCGCTTCTTCCGGTCGGGGCGGATCCAGGTGTGCTCCAGCCAGACGCCGACGATCGCCATCAGGATCGGCATGGCGATGGAGTTGCGGTCGATGTGGGACAGGTCGAAGACGATCAGCGGCGCGTCCAGGTCGATGCCGACCGTCGTCGGGCCGTCGAACATGCCGCGCAGGTCACCGTCGACGAGCCGGTCGAGGACCAGGGCGACGTCCAGGCCCCAGGCCCGTACGTCGTCTATGGCGACGTTCATGGCCTCCGCCGACTCCGGTTCGGGGTGGCGCAGCCGCTCGACGATGTCGGTGAGGACCGGCTGGCGTTCGACGATCGTCTCGGTGACGTAGGCGTGCGCGACCTTGAGCGCGAAGCCGGATCGCTCGTCGAGGCCGCGGCCCATCGCGACCTCGATGATGGTGCGCAGCAGCGCGAGCTGGCCCGTCGTGGTGATGGTCGGGTCGAGCGGGTTGAGCCGGATGCCGTGGTTCAGGGCGGCCGTCGGGTCCAGCCGGATGGGGGTGATGCCCAGCTCCTGCGCGATGAGGTTCCATTCGCCGACCCCGTCCTCGCCCTGGGCGTCCAGGACGACGACCTGGCGGTCGCGGAAGCGCAGCTGGCGCAGGACGTACGTCTTCTCCAGGGCCGACTTGCCGTTGCCGGACTCGCCGAGGACCAGCCAGTGCGGTGCGGGCAGCTGCTGGCCGTAGAGCTGGAACGGGTCGTAGATGTAGCCCTTGCCGGAGTAGACCTCGCGGCCGATGATGACGCCGGAGTCGCCGAGGCCGGGGGCGGCCGTCGGCAGGTAGACGGCCTGCGCCTGGCCGGTGGACGTGCGCACCGGCAGCCGTGTCGTCTCGACCTTCCCGAACAGGAAGGACGTGAAGGCGTCGGTGACGACGGACAGCGGATCCCGCATCGGACTCAGCCCCTACCTTCGAATGCCGGTGGCGAACGGGAGCGTGTTCACGAAGGCGCGGTGGTGCTCGCGGTCGCACCACTCCAGCTTCAGGTACGACTTTCCGGCCGAGGCCCGGATGGTCCGCTTGTCGCGGGCCAGCGCCTCGGGATTGCGGGAGGAGACGGTGATGTAGCCGACGAGGTTGACGCCGGCCGCGCCGCTGGCGAGGTCCTCGCCGCGCTGGTCGAGCCTGCCGTGCGCGGCGATGTCGCGCGGGTCGACCGTGCGGTTCATCTTCGCGGCGCGGGACGCCTCGGCCTCGTCGTTGGTCTTCTCCGTCAGCATGCGTTCGATGGCGACCTCGGTGGGTTCCAGGTCCATCGTGACGGCGACGGTGCGGATCACGTCCGGGGTGTGGACGAGGAGCGGGGCGAGGAAGTTGACGCCGACCGGGGTCATCGGCCACTCCTTGATCCAGGCCGTGGCGTGGCACCAGGGGGCGCGGGTGGACGACTCGCGGGTCTTGGCCTGGAGGTAGGTGGGCTCCATGGCGTCCAGCTCGGCCGGCCAGGCGTTGCGCTTGGTCATCGCCTGGATGTGGTCGATCGGGTGGTCCGGGTCGTACATGGAGTGGATCAGCGAGGACAGCCTGCTCTGGCCCAGCGGCTGCCGTACGCGGATGTCGGCCTCCTGGAGCCGGGAGCAGATGTCGGTCAGCTCACGGGCCATGACGACGGCCAGTCCGGCG
Organism: Streptomyces sp. M2CJ-2; assembly: GCF_016757295.1. Classification (NCBI taxonomy): domain Bacteria; kingdom Bacillati; phylum Actinomycetota; class Actinomycetes; order Kitasatosporales; family Streptomycetaceae; genus Streptomyces; species Streptomyces sp. M2CJ-2. The sequence continues at coordinate 8,160 of NZ_JAESIF010000032.1, forward strand.
TCCCGGTCCACCTTGCGGCGGTTCTGGGTGCGCATCGCGCGGGCCATCGCGTTGGCCTCGGCGGCCAGCTCACGCGTGTAGTGCATGCAGGCGACGAGATAGGCGCGGTGCTGCTCGCTGCTGGTCGACACCATCGACTGCAGCTGGTCGTACGACTGCTGGAGCCACGGCGGTGCCTTCTCGTCCCCACGCAGGGCGACGTCCTTGGCGTGCGCGTCGGGGTCGGCGGGCAGGGTGCGGGCGAGCATCTGGATGCGGGTCACGAAGCCGTCGCCGTTCGCCACGTGCTTGAGCAGCGTGCCGAAGCGGTCGACGAGCGCCTCCTGGTCCTCGGAGTCGCGCAGGCCCACACCGGGGCCCTCGATCTCGATGGCCGCGGTGACCGTCTTGCGGTCCGCGTGCAGCTGTACGGCGATCTCGTCGGGCCCGAACGGGGCGGAGAGCCAGGTGATCCGCCCGATCCCGGGCGGCGGCCCGACCTCGACCTCCCGGCCGTCCAGCCGGGTGCCCGCTTCCACGACACCCGAGCGGTACGTCGTGCCCTGGCGCACGGTCCGCCGGTAGCTCCGGTTGATCTCGAACCACTTGTAGAACGTGCGGCCCCGGTACGGCACGTACACGGCGGCCAGCGCGATCATCGGGAGGCCCGCGAGCAGCACGATCCGTACGGACAGCACGGGGACGAGGAGACCGGCCATCATGCCGAAGAACGCGCCCAGGACGATCAGCGCGATCTCCCCGGTCTCCCGATTGCGGCCGACGATCGCGTTCGGCCGGGCCCGGCCGATCAGATACGTACGGCGGGGCGTGACCGGATGGGACAGGTGGGAATCGGTCGTCAACGCCCTTCACCTCCCGTGCTGTTGGTACTGCTGCTGTTGCTCCGGCCGGCGTGCGGCGTGCTCACCGGGCTGCCCGAGCGGGGTGCGGGTGCGGCAGGTGCGGCGGAGGGGACAGATCCGCCGCCACTGTTCGAGGGGCGCGAGCTGTGCGCGGCGACTCCGCCGGAGGCGGGGTTGGAGGGGCGCGGGCCGGACGACGAGGACTGGCCGCCTCCGTTGCTGTCGGCGCGGGTGCTGTGGGTCTTGATGCCCTGCGCGACCATGGTCGCCGGGGAGCTCATGACCGCGGCGGCCTTGCTCTCGGCGCCCTGCATGATGCGGTTGTTGCGGGAGTTGGCGATCTCGTCGCCGAAGCCCGGCACGAAGCGGTAGATCATCGCGCTGGCGAAGATGGCCAGCAGGATGATCGCCAGACCCGACACCACGGCGGAGAACGCGTTGGGCCCGTCGTCGGAGGACAGCGCGCCCGCCAGGCCCAGCACGATGACGATGACCGGCTTCACCAGGATCACCGCGATCATGATGCCCGCCCAGCGCCGGACGTGCCCCCACAGGTTCTTGTCGACCAGCCCCGCGTACACGACGGTGCCGAGCAGTGCGCCCACGTAGAGCAGGGCCGCGCGGATGACCAGCTCCAGCCACAGGACACCGGCCGCGAGGATCGACACCAGCGAGACGATGATCAGCATGATCGGGCCGCCGCCGATGCCCTCGCCCTTCTCCAGGGCGCCCGCGAACGTGCCGAAGAACGTGTCCGTCTGGTTGCCCGTCGCCGCCGCCAGGACGTCGGTCACGCTGTCCGTGGCCGACACGACGGTGTAGAGGATCAGCGGGGTGAACGCGGAGGCCAGCACCGTGAGCCAGAGGAAGCCGATGGCCTCCGAGAGGGCGGTCGTGAGGGGGACGCCTCGTACGGCCCGCTTGGCGACGGCCAGCAGCCACAGCAGGAGCGTCAGGATCGTCGACGCCGCGAAGACGACGGCGTACTGCTGACGGAACGTCGGGTTGGTGAAGTCCACGGCGGCCGTCTCGTCGACGGCGGTACTGAGCTTCTTGATCGTCCAGGCGGCGGCGTCGGCGCAGCCCCTTGCCAGGGCGGCGAGGGGGTCGAGGGCGGTGGTGGGGTCGTTGAGGCTGCCGGCTCCGCCGGACCCGCCACCGGAGCCTCCTCCGCCGTCGCGGTCGCAGTAGTCCTTGGCGGGGCCGCGGATCAGATCGCAGGGATCGTTGCTGCCCGTCGGGTTCGGTGTGGGCTCGGCGGCTGCTCGGGGGGCGAACAGCACCACTGCACCCTGTACGACGGCAACGGCGGCTGTGAGCCTGAGGAAGCGGTGGTTAGCGCGCATAGGTGAACCCTCCGAACTCCTCGACGGCCTTCGTCATGTCGTCGGCAGTGGAGGCCTTCTGATCGCGCCCGACCGGGACGGGGCCGTCCTTCTGCTGGAAGTCCGTGACCTTCCAGTCTTCGTCGATCCACGTCAGCTGATATGTGGTCGTGTACCAGCTCTCCGTCACGGGGTTGGTCGAGCCCTCGCCGGACAGGCCGAACAAGGACGTGTACCAGACCTCGACGGTGGCCTCGTCGGCGGTGGCTTTGGTGGCCTTGGTGCCCACCGGGACCACTCGGGAGACGAAGGTCTGGCCGGCGGGTGCTTTGCCGTCCTTGTCGAGACCGATGTTCGTCAGGAACTCCTGGTTGGAGTAGGCCCGGTCAAGATCTGCCTGACGAGCAGCGGCGATGCCGGGGGCGTAGACGGCGGTGACGATCTCGCGTCGGCGGTCCTTGTTGAACAACTCGGCGGAACCCAGCGCGATGGAGTAGTTCGCCGCCGCGCTCTCCGCCCCCTGGCGGTTGTGGGCGAAGCCTGAGGGGATGCCGGCTTCCTTCGACTGGACCGGCTTCTTCCCGGAGGGGGCCGTTGCCGCCGCCTTCGGGGAGTCGTCGTCCTCGCCCGTGGAGGAATCGTCTCCTCCACGGTTCGCGAAGGCGATCGCGGCGATCAGGAGCACCACCACGCCGACCACCGTGACCAGGCTGCGCGACGACGTGCGGCCACCTCTGCGCCCACCGGCGTACGGGCTGACGTCGGCCTCCGGCAGGCGGGTGTGGGTCTGGCCCGTACCGCCGTACCCACCGGAGTTCCCGTGTTCGTCTCCGAGACTCATGCCGCGTACGCCCCCTCAGCGTCGTGCGGAAACACCTCGTACTCCGCGTACTCCATGTACGACGGTAGCCGTGCTGGTCCCCGCGCGGGCGCGGTGTTATGAGTCGACATCAGGGAAACGCAACCTCAACCGGTGGGCGCGACGGGCGGGTGGGGTGGAAGGGGAGGCCGGACGGGCCCGGTCGGAGGCATGGTGGGTCTCCTACACGGCCATTCCGTACACGATGGTGAACACCGTGCCCAGAGAGCCGATGATGAAGACCCCTGTCAGGCCCGCGATGATCAGGCCCTTGCCCTGCTCCGCGCTGAAGGTGTCGCGCAGCGCCGTCGCGCCGATGCGCTGCTTCGCCGCTCCCCAGATGGCGATGCCCAGGCAGATCAGGATGGCGAGCGCCATGACCACTTCGATCATGACCTTGGCCTCGTTGCCCAAGCTGCCGAAGGGGCCCCAGTCGGGAGCGATCCCGCCGATGATGGTGTTGATGTCTCCCTCGTCGGCCGCAAAGAACATGTAAGTCACCGCCCCTGTCGGGTCGTTCCGTGCCCCCTGCGGACATGCAGAGGTCAGGCCTCATTGTCGCCGACGATGGCGCCGTCGGATGGCGACTCGGCGTCATTAGTTGGCGGGTTTCGTATGAAGAAAGTTTCTCACCGGTGTGCGCCGGTCCCCGGGAGGGGAGCGAGCCGATGGGTGATGAGTCGTATCGTCACTCTGTGTATCACGCTTCGGCCACGAAATGGTCGAACTCACCCGCGCGTACGCCGAGGACGAAGGTGTCCCACCGGTGTCGGTCGGTGGTGACGGTGGTCCCGGGGGTCGCGTCGGCGTGGATACGGACGGTGAGGTCGTCGCCGACGGTCACGTCGATGGCGGTGGGTCGGTTGGCCGCCACCTCCCGTTCCTCCTTGAGCGTCTGAAGGAGGTTCAGGAAGTCGTCCGGCGTGGTGGTGAGGATCGCTCCGCTGGGATCAGCGGACTCGGTTATGTGGATGGCCGCCCGGGGAGCGGTGGTGGCTGCGACGTGTATGCAGGATTCGCCTTCGCCGCAGTACGAGGACTTCTGCCAGTGGGACATGGGCGTGACTGCCTCTCAGATGGACTGGATGATGCGGTGGATGAGGGCTCGGGACTCGATCTCGATCAGGCTGAGGGCCAGCAGGCGATCGAGGACCTTGCGGTACTTCTCCAGCTGGGCGTCGGCGTCCAGCAGGGCGATGCCGTGGGACTGGTCGAGCTGGACGGTGTCGAGCGCCGGTACGGGGCCGTGCACGTAGTAGATCGGCTGTCCGGCTCCGGGAAAGCCGCCCGCGTCGAAGGGGATGACGTGGATCGAGATGTTGGGGTGCTCGCTCATCTTGAGCAGGTGTTTGAGCTGCCGCTTGGCCACATCCCGCCCGCCGAACCTCATCTGCAGGGCCGCCTCGTGAATGATCGCCTGGTAGGGGGCCGGCTGCTGGCGGAAGATGACAGCCTGGCGCTTGATGCGGAACGAGGTCCGGTGCTCCACATCGGGGGGTGACAGGTCGGGGACGACCTGAAGGAACACCTCGCGGGCATGGTCCATCGTCTGCAAGAGGCCGGGAATGCCGGAGGTGTGAGCAGTGCGCAGGGCGGTGCCGTGATGTTCGAGTTCGGCCAGATCCAGTAGTCCCGACGGCAGGATGTCCCGGTACTCCTCCCACCAGCCGCGTCGGCGCTCACCGGTCATTGCGGCAAGCCCTTCGACGAGATCCTTGTCGGGGCAGTCGTATTGGCAGGCCAGAGTGCGCACGCGATCGGCGCTGACTGGTTGTCGCCCTGACTCCATGTTGCTGACCTGGGCTTGCTTGGTTCCTAGGAGTTGCGCGGCCTCCGTCGAGGTCAGGCCGGCGCGCTCGCGCAGTTTGCGCAGCTCGACACCGAAGCGGCGCTGCCGGGCCGTGGGGTTGGTTCTCACGGGCATGCCCGTCGCTCCTCCGTGCCACTCGTCACCCACACAGGTGGAAAGAGTAGTTATAGCTCCGATTGGGACAAAGGAAATAGTCTCTGACTGCTAATTTCCTTCGTGGCGCTCCACCCCAGAAGTGCACTGGTCGACGGATCGGCATGCCACTGGGGAGCAACCGTACGCAACCTTCCAGCTTCCCACGGTGATCGGAGACTTCCATGCCCACCGTAGACCCGCCCTGGTCGTACGTCCTTCAACTCCCGCACGATCCCCGCGCTCCGCGCATCGCCCGGGTCACCCTGCGGACCGTGCTGGGGACGCACGGTCTCGCCGAACTCGTGCCCACCGCCGAGCTGGTGGCCGCCGAGCTCCTCGCCAACGCCCACGTGCACACCGCCGGCCCCTATGCCCTGCGGCTGCGCGCCGTCGAGGACGGGCGGCTGCGGATCGGGGTGTGGGACACGGACCCGCGGGTGCCGCCCGGGTTCGGCGACGGGGCGCCGCTCGACGTGCCGCCGGACGAGGCGGAGAACGGGCGGGGGCTGCCGCTGGTGCGGGCTTGTGCTTCCTCGTGGAGTGTGGGGGAGTTGACCGGGGGGAAGGTCCTGTGGGCGGAGTGCGGCTGACGCCGTGCGTCCTGTCCCACGCGGCACATGTGTTCCCGTCCCTCCCGTGATCACCCCGGAGAGGGGCGGGCGCCTCTATGCTGACGTGGGCAGCGGACTCCGGGGCGACGAGGGGCGGTTGACGGTGCGTAAGGCCTGGATCGCGGCAAGCGTCGCTGTGGGTTCCGCGCTCGCCTTCGTCATGCTGCTCGCCGTCGGCGTCTTCGTCATTGCCGGGAACCTCGCGGGCGGGGTCGGCGGCGGTGCCGCCAAGACGCTGGCGAAGGGGGCCGTGCCGGCCGCGTACCAGGCCCTCGTGCAGAAGTGGGGCAATCTCTGCCCGGCCATCAACCCGGCGCTGCTCGCCGCGCAGTTGTACCAGGAGAGCGGGTTCAACCCGAAGGCGCAGAGCCACGCGGCGGCGCAGGGCATCGCCCAGTTCATCCCCGGCACCTGGGCCACCCACGGTGTCGACGGGGACGGCGACGGCGACCGGGACGTATGGGACCCGAACGACGCGATTCCCTCGGCGGCGACGTACGACTGCGCCCTCGCGGGCTATGTGAAGGACGTGCCGGGGAATCTGACCGAAAACATGCTGGCCTCGTACAACGCCGGGGCGTACGCGGTCATCAAGTACCAGGGCGTGCCGCCGTACAAGGAGACGCAGAACTACGTCGAGCGCATCCTCTCGCTGGAGAAGAGCTTCGCCGCGCCGGTCGGCCGGGTCGACCCCTCCGAACAGGCCGCCGGAGCCATCGACTACGCGCAGAAGAAGCTCGGCACGCTCTACCTCTGGGGCGGTAACGGCACCGCTGACCAGGGAGGACGCTTCGACTGCTCGGGGCTGACCAAGGCCGCGTACGAGAGCGTGGGGATCACGCTCCCGCGGGTGGCGAACGACCAGTACAACGCGGGACCGCACCCCGCGCGGGACGAACTGCTCCCCGGCGATCTGGTCTTCTTCTCGGACGACCTCACCGATTCCCGGGCCATCCGGCATGTGGGCATTTACGTCGGCGGGGGGTACATGATCGACGCTCCGCGTCCGGGTGCCGTGATCCGATTCGACCCGATCGACACGCCTGACTACTTTGGTGCCACCCGCGTCACCGAAGATGGCGCGAAAGCACTCCCCACGACGGTCTGAGCGATGCGTGAACCAGCGTCCTGAGCTGCGACGACGCATCTCTCTTCGATAACGTCTGCGTGATCATTCGATGGAGGACGGAACGTATCGGCGGGGGCCGTGCGTTCCTGTTGTCGTAGCCGAACAGGCCAGCGGATCTACACCACGGGGGTGGGGTAGAGGCGTACGCACGGTGCGCCGGAAGACATGACGAAGGGGCCTCAGCACCATGGCTGGACTCGCAGATTCCGGGTCGAACCCCGACGTCGACCTGCTCTATGACATCAACGGCCTGGCGAAGGCCGCACCGCCGTGGTTCGACCACCTCATGGAGTTCGTGGGCGAGTTCGGCCTGTTGTTCGCCTTGTTGGGGTTGCTGCTGTGGTGCTGGTGGGGCGTCAGGAAGCGGGGCGGCGAGGACGCGGCCCCGACCGTGGCGGCCCTGGTGTGGGCCCCGCTCGCGGCGGGCGTCGCGGTCCTGGTGAACGTGCCGATACGTGAGTTCGTGGAGCGGCGCCGGCCCTTCCTCGACCATGAGGGGCTCGAGGTCCTGGTCGACGGCAAGACCGACTACTCGTTCGTCAGCGACCACGCGACGCTCTGCATGGCGTTGGCGGTGGGGCTGTTCCTGGCCAACCGGCGGCTCGGACTCATCGGTCTGGTGTTCGGGGTGCTGGGCGGGTTCATCCGGGTCTACATGGGCGTGCACTACCCGACGGACGTCGTGGGCGGGCTCGCGCTCGGTACGGCCGTCGCGCTGCTGCTGTCGCCGCCCGCCATGGCGCTGCTGACCCCGCTGATGCGGGCGATCGAGCAGTCACGGCGGGGCGCGTGGCTGATCAAAGGGAACGGGATCGAGGCGCGGGTGACCCCGGGAGAGGCCCGGCGGTCCGGGCCGGGGGAGCGCGACCTGGCGGCGTAGCCCGTCGTCCCGTGTGACATGTGACGTGTGTCATGAGGTGGAGTGGCCCCGGGGTGGTTCCCCGGTCCGGGTCACTCCACCGAGTGTTTCTGGGCGTCCGTACGGGCCTGGCTTCTGGCTCTCCTCGCGGGGCCGCGCCAGCCGCAGACGCAGCGGGCGACGCAGAAGCGCCCCTGCTCGGATGTGGTTGTCCTGTGTTCCTGGAGGCTTACCGGGGCTCCCTGCTGTTCCACGCGACAAAGGTACCGCTCCGGGTGTGCCTGCGTGACGGGGTCCCCCACCGGTCGTTAACCGGGAGGACAGGCGGCCCGTGTCGGACGTAGCGGGGGTAGGCGGAGCATGGCAGGACGGGAACTGCGGCGTGGGCGGACCGGTGGTGAGGTCGTCGCCCTCGGAGCTGTCGGCTGTCTGCTGCTCGGCGGCCTCGCGGGGTGCGGCGGCAGCAGCGGGGCCGCTACCGGCGGCTCGGCGGCGGTGACAGTGGTGCGGGAGGCCGCGGACACGCTGGTGGACGCGGGCAGCTCGAAGGCGCGCACCTCGATGGAGATGGCCACCGGCGGCACCCGGGTGACCATCCGCGGGGAGGGTGTGTACGACTACCGGAAGCGGCTGGGGCGGCTGAAGGTGCTGCTGCCGCAGGACCCGTCCGGTACGTCGGTGCGCCGGCCCATCACCGAGCTGCTCGCTCCGGGCGCGCTGTTCATGAAGAACCGGGGCGCCGGGGTGCCCGCCGACAAGTGGGTGCGGGTGGACACCCGGACGCTGTCCGACGGGAACCTCGTCACCGGCGGCGTCACCGACCCGTTCGCCGCGGCCGAGCTGCTGCGCGGGACGCGGTCCGCGACCTTCGTGGGCAGGACGGAGCTCGCCGGGGCCGAGGTGCGGCACTACCGGGGCACGGCGGACCTGCACGAGGCCGCGCGCGCCGCCTCCGAGGCGAACAAGGGGCCGCTGGGCGCGGCGGCGACCGGCTTCGCCACCGCCGTGGTCCCCTTCGACGTCTACCTGGACGGCGAGGGACGCATCCGGAAGGTCCGCCACCGGTTCAGCTTCATGAACGGGGAGCGGGAGGAGCCGGTCGCGGTCGCCTCCACCACCCTCCTCTACGACTTCGGCGCCCCCGCCGACGTCCGCCTCCCGGAGCCCGCCGACATCTACGCGGGCCGGATCGCCGAGGAATGACCGGCGGGAACTAGCCCTTACGTGCCATGCGCGGGGCGCGGGGTGCTGCCTACGCTAGGGGACCTCTGCCCGTATGACGGTATGGATGAGGTGACGGGTGTGGTCCCGCTCGGTGGTGGGTTGGTTCGGGACTATGTGGCCCTCGCCGAGATCGAGTTGTGCGGAGAGCTGATCATCGCCGCCTCCGCCGCCCAGGGGCGGCTCAGCCTGGAGAGCATAGACAAGGTGCTGAAGGTGGCCGAGGTGTGCACGGAGCCGGGGGCCGGTCCGGCCGGTTCGCTCAGGTCACGTCCGTAGCATGCGGGCGATCGCCTGGGTCGCTTCCTGCACCTTGGCGTCGACCTCGTCGCCGCCCTTGAGGGCCGCGTCGGCGACGCAGTGGCGCAGGTGTTCCTCCAGCAGTTGCAGGGCGAAGGACTGCAGGGCCTTGGTGGAGGCGGACACCTGGGTGAGTATGTCGATGCAGTAGACGTCCTCGTCGACCATGCGCTGCAGGCCCCGGATCTGGCCCTCGATGCGGCGCAGGCGTTTGACGTGTTCCTGCTTCTGGTGGTGGTAGCCGTGGATGCCCCGGTCGTGGTCGGTCACGACGGCCGTGGGGCCGGTCACCTCGGTCACCTCGCTCGCTCCGGGCGCGTCCGTGGTGTCCGTCACGTCCGTGGTGTCCGGGGAGGAGGGCGCGCCGGCGCCGGTCTCGGTGGTCGTCATCGCGTCCTCCTGGCGTGGTGGTGGGCGAGATATACCCCTGGTGGGTATATGGTAGCGAACTTTGCTGGGTATAGGGACTGTGGCTGATGTCCATGGGCATCAGCCGTGCTGCGGCTTGGGGACCGCCCCGTGCCCGTCGCCCGACACCTGATGGGCGACACTGGTGGGCGGCCCGACAGTCGTGGCTGGATGGTGCGCCCGGCACCAGCCTCACCGAAACCGATGCACCCCGAGGACCCCACGTGCGCTTTCGTCTGACCCCCAGGGAGACGAGCTTCTACGACATGTTCGCCGCGTCCGCGGACAACATCGTCACGGGCTCGAAACTCCTGATGGAACTGCTCGGGGCGGACGGCCCCGCCCGGGTCGAGATCGCAGAGCGTATGCGGGCCGCGGAACACGCGGGTGACGACGCCACGCACGCGATCTTCCACCAGTTGAACTCCTCGTTCATCACGCCCTTCGACCGCGAGGACATCTACTCCCTCGCCTCGTCCCTCGACGACATCATGGACTTCATGGAGGAGGCCGTCGACCTGGTCGTCCTCTATAACATCGAGGAACTGCCCAAGGGCGTCGACCAGCAGATCGAGGTGCTGGCGCGGGCCGCCGAGCTCACGGCCGAGGCCATGCCGAACCTGCGCACCATGGACAACCTCACCGAGTACTGGATCGAGGTCAACCGCCTGGAGAACCAGGCCGACCAGATCCACCGGAAACTGCTGGCCCATCTCTTCAGCGGCAAGTACGACGCCATCGAGGTGCTCAAGCTGAAGCAGATCGTGGATGTCCTGGAGGAGGCGGCGGACGCCTTCGAGCACGTGGCGAACACGGTCGAGACCATTGCCGTCAAGGAGTCCTGAGCCCCTTCATGGACACCTTCGCTCTGGTCGTGACCATCGGGGTCGCGCTCTTCTTCACGTACACGAACGGCTTCCACGACTCGGCGAACGCCATCGCCACCTCGGTCTCGACCCGTGCGCTCACCCCGCGCGTGGCCCTCGCGATGGCCGCCGTCATGAACATGGCCGGCGCCTTCCTGGGGTCCGGGGTCGCCAAGACGGTCAGTGAGGGGCTGATCCAGACTCCCGAGGGCTCGACGGGCATGGGGATCCTGTTCGCCGCGCTCGTCGGCGCGATCACCTGGAACCTCATCACCTGGTACTTCGGACTGCCCTCCTCCTCCTCGCACGCCCTGTTCGGCGGCATGGTGGGGGCGGCGCTGGCCGGCGGGACGACCGTGTACTGGAACGGGGTGCTGGACAAGGTCGTCATCCCGATGTTCGTGTCGCCGGTGGTCGGTCTGATCGCCGGTTACCTGGTCATGACCGCGATCATGTGGATCTTCCGGCGGACCAACCCGCACAAGGCCAAGCACGGTTTCCGCATCGCGCAGACGGTGTCCGCGGCGGCCATGGCGCTCGGGCACGGTCTCCAGGACGCGCAGAAGACCATGGGCATCGTGGTGATGGCCCTGGTCATCGCGGACGTCGAGGACTACGGCGACCCCATCCCGATCTGGGTGAAGATCGCCTGTGCGGTGATGCTGTCGGCCGGTACGTACGCGGGCGGCTGGCGGATCATGCGGACGCTGGGCCGGAAGATCATCGAGCTGGACCCGCCGCAGGGCTTCGCGGCCGAGGCGACCGGCGCGTCGATCATGTTCGTCACGGCGTACCTGTTCAAGGCGCCGGTCTCCACCACGCACGTGATCACGTCGGCGATCATGGGTGTCGGGGCGACGAAGCGCATCAACGCGGTGCGGTGGGGCGTCGCCAAGAACATCGTCCTGGGGTGGTTCATCACCATGCCCGCGGCGGCACTGGTGGCGGCGGCCTCGTACGGGCTGGTCTACCTGGTGATCCTCATGTAGCACGGTCCTCGTGCAGTGCCGGAAAGTGCTCGGGCCCGCCCCCGCTATCGGGGGGCGGGCCCTTCGCGTCCTCACGGTGGCACCGCCATGCAGCACCGTGAGGGGTCCGTGATCAGCCGAAGCGGCCGGAGATGTAGTCCTCCGTGGCCTGGACCGACGGGTTGGAGAAGATGCGCTCCGTGTCGTCGATCTCGATCAGCTTGCCCGGCTGGCCGACGGCCGCCAGGTTGAAGAACGCGGTGCGGTCGGAGACGCGCGCCGCCTGCTGCATGTTGTGCGTCACGATGACGATCGTGAACTGCTCCTTGAGCTGGCCGATCAGGTCCTCGATGGCGAGGGTGGAGATCGGGTCCAGGGCGGAGCAGGGCTCGTCCATCAGCAGCACCTTCGGTTCGACCGCGATCGCGCGGGCGATGCACAGCCGCTGCTGCTGACCGCCGGAGAGGCCCGAGCCGGGCTTGTTCAGGCGGTCCTTGACCTCGTTCCAGAGGTTGGCGCCCCGAAGGGACTTCTCGACGATGCCGTCCAGCTCGGACTTCTTGTACTTGCCGTTCAGGCGCAGACCGGCAGCCACGTTGTCGTAGACCGACATGGTGGGGAACGGGTTGGGGCGCTGGAAGACCATGCCGACCTCGCGCCGCACGGCGACCGGGTCGATGCCGGCGCCGTAGAGGTTCTCGTCGTCGAGCATGACCTTGCCCTCGACCCTGCCGCCGGGCGTGACCTCGTGCATGCGGTTGAGGGTGCGCAGGAAGGTCGACTTGCCGCAGCCGGACGGGCCGATGAAGGCCGTCACGGAGCGGGGCTCGACGGTCATCGAGATGTCCTCGATGGCGAGGAAGGAGCTGTAGTAGGCGTTGAGGCCGCTGATGTCGATGCGCTTGGCCATGTGGATCACTGCTTCTTTCGGGTCCGTGTCGCTGATGGCCGCGTCAGCGACCGGTCTTCGGGGCCTTCCAGCGGGCGATGCCGCGGGCCACGAGGTTGAGGATCATGATGAACGCGATGAGCGTCAGGGCCGCCGCCCAGGCACGGTCGTAGGCTGCGCCGGAGCCGCCGCTGTTGGCGTACTGCAGGTAGATGTACATCGGCAGTGACGCCTGCGGGTCGGAGAACGGGTTGGCGTTGATCACGCTCGTACCCCAGACCAGCAGCAGCACGGGGGCGGTCTCACCGGTGATGCGGGCGATGGCCAGCATGACGCCGGTGGTGATGCCGCCGATGGACGTGGGCAGGACGACCTTCAGGATGGTGCGCCACTTCGGGATGCCGAGCGCCAGGGACGCCTCGCGCAGCTCGTTCGGGACGAGCTTGAGCATCTCCTCCGTGGAGCGGACGACCACCGGGATCATCAGGATGCTCAGGGCCAGTGAGCCGGCGAAGCCGGAGTAGCCCATGTCCAGGATCACGATCCACAGGGTGAGGATGAACAGACCGGCGACGATCGACGGGATGCCCGTCATGACGTCGACGAAGTAGGTGACGGCCTTGGCGAGCCTGCCGCGTCCGTACTCGACCAGGTAGATCGCGGTGAGCACACCGATCGGCACGGAGATCGCGGTGGCGATGCCGACCTGCTCCAGGGTGCCCAGGATGGCGTGGTAGATACCGCCGCCGGGCTCGCTGTCGGCGACGACGCCCATGGAGTGGCTGAGGAAGTAGCCGTCGAGGACCTTCACGCCGCGCTTGACCGTCTCCCAGATGAGGGAGGCCAGCGGGATGACGGCCAGCAGGAAGGCGACCCAGACCAGGCTGGTCGCGGTGCGGTCCTTCGCCTGGCGCTTGCCCTCGACCGCCGCGGAGACGGCGTAGCAGCCGAGGACGAAGAGGACCGAGGCGATCAGCGCCCACTGGATGCTGCTGTGCAGGCCGGCCAGGCTGCTGATGCCCAGGCCCAGCGCGACGGAGGCCGCGGCGACCGCCCAGGAGAACCACTTGGGGAGCGTGGCACCGCGCAGGGAGCTCGCGGACTTCGGGGTGATGGTTGCGTGGCTCATGCGTTGGCCCCCGAGTACTCCTTGCGGCGGGCGATGATCAGGCGGGCGCCGCCGTTGACCAGCAGGGTGATGACGAAGAGGACCAGACCGGACGCGATCAGCGCGTCCCGGCCCGTCACGGTGGCCTCGTTGAACTTGCTGGCGATGTTCTGGGCGAACGTGCCGCCGCCCGGGTCGAGCAGGCTGGCGTTGATGTCGAAGGACGGCGAGAGCACCATGGCCACGGCCATCGTCTCGCCGAGCGCGCGGCCGAGGCCCAGCATCGAGGCGGAGATCACGCCGGAACGGCCGAAGGGAAGGACCGACATGCGGATCACTTCCCAGCGGGTGGCGCCCAGGGCGAGGGCGGCCTCCTGGTGCATCTGCGGCGCCTGCCGGAAGACCTCACGGCTGACGCTGGTGATGATCGGCAGGATCATCAGGGCGAGCAGGATGCCGACGGTGAACAGCGAGCGCGCGGCGCCGCCGTTCCACTCGAAGATGCCGGTCCAGCCGAGGTAGTCGTTCAGCCAGCCGTAGAGGCCGGCCATGTTCGGCACCAGGACGAGAGCGCCCCACAGGCCGTAGACGATGGACGGCACGGCGGCGAGCAGGTCGATCACGTACGCGATGGGGCCGCCCAGCTTGCGCGGGGCGTAGTGCGTGATGAACAGCGCGATGCCCACCGAGATCGGGACCGCGATGATCATGGCGATGATCGACGACACGACGGTGCCGTAGACCAGGACCGCGATGCCGAACTCCGGCGGGTTGCCGCTGGGGTTCCACTCGAAGGACGTGAAGAAGTTCGCCTCGTTCTCGCTGAGCGCGAGGACGGTGCGGTAGGTCAGGAAGGCCGCGATCGCGGCCATGATCGCCAACACGAGAATGCCGGACCCTCGGGAGAACCCGAGGAAGATCCGGTCACCGGGGCGGGTGGCGCCGCGGGCGGCGCGCTTCTGCTCCGCCGGGGGCGGCGGGGGGACGGAGGGTGGAGCGGTCTGCTGTGTCGATATGTCCATCAGGGGTTCTCCGGTCTGCGGGGCCTCTCACTGGTCGAGGCCCCATGGCGGCGGTGCACCGGACGGTGCGGTCCGGCCCCTGGTCGGGAGCCGGACCGCACTCGGGGTCAGCTCAGGCTCGAGATGGTGTCGCGAACCTTGGTGATGATCTCCTCGGGCATCGGGGCGTAGCCGGCGTCCGCCAGCAGGCCCTGACCGTCCTCGGAGGCCATGTAGTTCAGGAAGGACTTCGTGGCGGGCAGGGTGTCCGCCTTGTTGCCCTTGTCGCAGGCGATCTCGTAGGTCACCAGGACGAGCGGGTAGGCACCCTCGGCCTCGGGGGTGTAGTCCAGCTCCAGCGCGAGGTCCTTGCCGGTGCCGACGACCTTGGCGGCGCCGATGGCGGCCGTGGCGTTCTCGATGGTGGCCTTGACCGGCTCGGCGGCCTCGGTCTTCACGTCGACGGTGTTGATGTCCTTGGCGTAGGAGAGCTCGAAGTACGAGATCGCACCCTCGGTCTGCTTCACCTGCTGCGCCACACCGGAGGAGCCCTGAGCGGACTGGCCGCCCTTGGCCTCCCACGACTTGCCCGGCTCGTAGGGCCAGGCCTTCGGCGCGGCGGCCTTCAGGTACTTGGTGAAGTTGTCCGTGGTGCCGGACTCGTCGGAGCGGTGGAACGCCTGGATCTTCAGGTCGGGGAGCTTCGCGTCGGGGTTGAGCTTCGCGATCTTCTTGTCGTTCCAGTTGGTGATCTTGCTGTCGAAGATCTCCGAGATGGTCGCGGCGTCCAGGACGAGCTCGTCGACACCCGGGACGTTGTAACCGATCGCGATCGGGCCGCCGACCATCGGCAGGTCGATGGCCTGGCCGTCGGTGCAGATCTCCTTGGAGTCCTCGATCTCCTCCGGCTTGAGCGCCGAGTCGGAGCCGGCGAACGCGGTCTGGCCCTGGAGGAAGGCGGTGATGCCGGCGCCGGAACCGTCAGGACGGTAGTTGATCTGCACGTCCTTGCACGCGGCCGTGTAGTTCTTGACCCAGGCGTCGATCGCGTTCTTCTGCGCGGAGGAGCCGGAGGCCTGGAGCTGGCCCTTGGCGTCGTCGCACTGGATGTTGCCGGTCTGCGCGCTGGCGGAGGAGTCGCCGCTGGCGCTGCCGCCGCTGGTGTCGTCCGACCCGCACGCCGTGAGGGCCAGGGCGCCGGAGACGGCGAGAGCGCCGAGAGCGAGGGCCCGCCGGTTCTTGCGCTGAAGCTTCACTTGAGTTCCTTCCAGGTGCCGCCGTCCTGAATTCGGCGGCGTGCGAAGTCTGAAGTCAGAAGTCCGGGCGACGCTGGTGCCCGATCGGCGGGCGGTTCGCATCGCGTAAGGCCGAAATTAGGCAGAAGAGGTGACGGCGCCGATGGGCGTAAATGAACGAGAGGTGAACCCCTAGGGACGGTGTGGTGAGGTCACGGAACGCTTACGCCAAGGACACGGGTGGATACCGGGCCGGAACGGGGCAGTCCCGTACGGCGGGGGGCTGCGGCCGGGTCGTCGTCCGGGCGTCACCGGAGGGTTGTCCGCGCGTTGCCCGGAGGTGGTGCGGGTGGTGGCAGAGGGGCGGGCGGGCGCTAGCGAGTCGGGCGGAAGGTGGCGAGCAGGGCGTCCACCAGGTCCGCGTCCCTCGGCTCGGTGAGTCGGCGGCGGGCCATGTGCGGGGGGAGCCAGAGGATGCGGTCCACCTCGTCGTTGGGGGTGAACGTGCCGGAAACGGCCTCGGCGGCCCAGTACCGGACCCGCTTCGGCCGGCCGTTCGCCACGTAGTGCGCCGACGGGAGTTCCACGACCGGCACCGCCCAGTGGCCCGTCTCCTCCGCGACCTCGCGCAGCGCCCCGGCGAGCGGGTCCTCGCCGCGCTTCAGCTTGCCCTTGGGCCAGGACCAGTCGTCGTACTTGGGACGGTGCACGAGACACAGTTCGAGCGTCCCCCCAACCGGGGAGCGACGCCACAGGACACAGCCGGCCGCCTGGACGGTGAGGGTGACGGCGGCCGGGCGCGGACCCGGGTACGGGTCCGTGGGCCGGCGGGAGCTGTCGGACGGGCTCACCGGGTGCCTCCCTACAACGAGCCGACGACGTCCGTCTGCCAGCAGTGCTGGAACGCGTACCGCGCCGCCTCCACGTCGTGCCGCTGGTCCGCGTGGAGCACGCCGAGCGCGTACGCCGTGGCCGGGGTGATCCGCGGGGTACGGGCGGCGTGCGCCGCGGCCGCCGACGCCTCGGAGGCGTCCCGGTGCCGGTCCAGGGCTTCGCCCGCGGCGACGAGGCCGACGTTCGGGGGCGGTGCCGGGGCGGTGTCGCCGGTGCTTCCGGCGTGGTTTCCGGCACGGTCGGTGCGGCCCGTGGGGCCTTCGGCGGCGTACAGGACCTCGCGGGCGTACCGGTGCAGGCGCAGCAGCAGGCGGACCTGGTGCCAGGGGACGTCCTGCGGATGCGGTGCCGGGTCCGGCGACAGCCCGTGCATCAGCGCCTCCGCGTTGTACGGGCTGCCCGCGGTACCCAGGGGCAGCGCGGCGACGGCGTCGACGAGCCGCTCCCGCGCGGCCTCGGCCAGCGGGCGCAGGTCGGCGGAGCCGGCGGCCGGGATCAGCGGAACCTCGCTGGCCAGCACGGCGACCTTGTCGGCGACCGCGTGGAAACGGGAGGAGCCGAGGGCCTGCAGCGCCGTGGAGTGCGCCCGGGTCCGGGCCAGGGTGAGCTGCCGGTCCAGCAGGGCACCGGCCTTCGCGGCACCCACGGTGAGCTTGCCGCG
Source organism: Streptomyces sp. M2CJ-2 (assembly GCF_016757295.1). Classification (NCBI taxonomy): domain Bacteria; kingdom Bacillati; phylum Actinomycetota; class Actinomycetes; order Kitasatosporales; family Streptomycetaceae; genus Streptomyces; species Streptomyces sp. M2CJ-2. The sequence continues at coordinate 25,281 of NZ_JAESIF010000032.1, forward strand.
TTCGGACACCGCGGTGGCGGCCGTCGTCCCGGCGGGGCCGGAGGCGGTCGCCGTACGCGTGCCGGTACGCGCGCTCGCCCCGGGGGCGAGGGTGGCGACGGCGGCCGAAGGGGCCGACCGGGCCGTCCCGGTTCGGCTCCCGGCGTCCGTCTGGGCCGGGAACCCTGTGCCCGACAGCCGGTGCAGGGCCAGGAGCAGCCGCTCCAGGCGTGCCGAGCAGGCGTGTTCCAGGGCCAGCGTGCCGGAGACCCAGGCCAGTTCCGGGCGCATCGCCTCGGACCAGTCGGGGTCCAGGACCGCCTGGAAGGTGTGCAGGCTGCCGCTGATCCGGCGGGCCGAGCGGCGCAGCGCGAGCGCCGCCTCGACGGAACCCTCCGAGGACGCCGCGCCCGCCCCCGCCTCCCGGTGGAGGCGCAGCGCGCGCAGGAACTCGGTGGCCTGGGCCCGCAGATAACCGGCGAGGGCCCCCGCGGGCACCGGGCCGGTCACCGGGTCGGGCACCGGGCTGATCAGGGGGCTGGGATCCGTCGGTTCAAGGTGTTGCTGTGCCACGCCGGCGCCTCCGGGCGTCAATGAGCATCTCCTGGACGTGCCGCAGGGGCCGGCCGTCCGCGTCCACCGCGTGTCGGGTCCACGTTCCGTCCGAGCCGAGGTGCCAGGACGAGGTGGCGTCGGACATGCCGGTCTCCAGCAGCCGGTTCAGCGCCGCCCGGTGGGCGGGGTCGGTGACCCTGACCAGGGCCTCGATACGGCGGTCGAGGTTGCGGTGCATCATGTCCGCGCTGCCGAACCACACCTCGGGCTCACCGCCGTTGCCGAAGCAGAAGACACGGGAGTGTTCGAGGAAGCGGCCGAGGACGGAACGGACCCGGATGTTCTCCGACAGGCCCTCGACGTCCGGCCGGATCGCGCAGATCCCGCGCACCCACACGTCCACCGGCACCCCCGCCTGCGACGCCCGGTAGAGGGCGTCGATGACCGCCTCGTCCACCATCGAGTTGACCTTGATGCGGACGTAGGCGGGGCGTCCGGCCCGGTGGTGCTGGGCCTCCTTGTCGATCCGTGAGATCAGGCCGTCGCGCAGGGACTTGGGTGCGACGAGCAGCCGCCGGTACGTCTCGCGGCGGGAGTAGCCGGAGAGGCGGTTGAACAGGTCGGAGAGGTCCGCGCCGACCTGCGGGTCGGCGGTGAGCAGGCCGAGGTCCTCGTAGAGCCGGGCCGTCTTGGGGTGGTAGTTGCCGGTGCCGACGTGGCAGTAACGCCGTAGCGTCTCGCCCTCCTGGCGGACCACGAGGGACAGCTTGCAGTGGGTCTTCAGACCGACCAGGCCGTAGACGACGTGGCAGCCGGCCTCCTCCAGCTTGCGCGCCCAGTTGATGTTGGCGTGCTCGTCGAAGCGGGCCTTGATCTCGACCAGGACGAGGACCTGCTTGCCGGCCTCGGCGGCCTCGATCAGCGCGTCGACGATCGGCGAGTCGCCGGAGGTCCGGTACAGGGTCTGCTTGATGGCGAGGACGTCCGGGTCGGCGGCGGCCTGCTCCAGGAAGGCCTGCACGGACGTGGAGAACGAGTCGTACGGGTGGTGCAGGAGCACGTCCCGGCTGCGGAGCGCGGCGAAGATGTCGGGTGCCGAGGCCGACTCGACCTCGGCGAGGTCGCGGTGGGTGCCGGCGACGAACGCGCGGTACTTCAGCTCGGGTCGGTCCAGGCGGTGGATCCGGAAGAGACCGGTGAGGTCGAGCGGTCCCGGCAGCGGGTACACCTCGGCCTCGCCGATCTTCAGCTCGCGCACGAGCAGGTCCAGGACGTCGCGGTCGATGGACTCCTCCACCTCGAGGCGCACCGGCGGTCCGAAACGGCGCCGCATGAGCTCCTTCTCCAGGGCCTGGAGCAGGTTCTCCGCGTCGTCCTCCTCGACCTCCAGGTCCTCGTTGCGGGTGAGCCGGAAGGCGTGGTGCTGCAGCACCTCCATGCCCGGGAACAGCTCCTCCAGGTGGGCGGCGATGACGTCCTCGACGGGGACGTAGCGGCCCGGGGAGCTCTCCAGGAAGCGGGACAGCAGCGGCGGCACCTTGACCCGGGCGAAGTGCTTGTGGCCGGTGACCGGGTTGCGCACGACCACGGCCAGGTTCAGCGACAGGCCCGATATGTACGGGAACGGGTGCGCCGGGTCGACCGCCAGAGGGGTCAGCACGGGGAAGATCTGGTGCCGGAAGAGGGTGAACAGGCGGGCCTGCTCCTTCTCCGTCAGCTCGCTCCAGCGGACCAGGTGGATGCCCGCGTCCGTCAGCGCGGGGAGGACGTCCTCGTGGAAGCAGGCGGCGTGCCGCGCCATCAGCTCGCGCGAGCGGCCCCAGATCATCTCCAGCACCTCGCGCGGCTGGAGGCCGGAGGCGGAGCGGACGGCGACGCCGGTGGCGATGCGGCGCTTCAGGCCGGCCACCCGGACCATGAAGTACTCGTCCAGGTTGCTGGCGAAGATCGCAAGGAAGTTGGCCCGCTCGAGCAGCGGGGTGGCGGGGTCCTCGGCGAGTTCGAGAACCCGCTCGTTGAACGCGAGCCAGCTGCGCTCACGGTCGAGGAACCGGCCCTGGGGCAGCGGTTCGCCGCCCGTCTGCGACTCCTCGTAGGCGTCGAGATCCGCGTCGATGTCGGGTGCCAGGTCGGAGACCGTACCGGCCACGGTGGGCGGCCGGTGTGCGGCGATGGAGCCCACGGAGGGCTGCGCGTGCTGTACCTGTGCCTTTGCGTCGGCGTTCGGCTGGCTCATGGATCCATTGTTCCGCGCCGGCAGCCTCACGGGCGCGTCGGAAAGCGCGGGTGGGATGGGTGGTGCCCCTGGGACGTCCCCGTCGCCCCTCCGGGGCGGCGGTGGCTCTGCGGCGGCGGGATTCATTCGCCGAGCGTCGCAAGGCTGTCTGAATCAGTGGTTACGGAGACATGACGTGCGGGATATCGGGGGGCGGCTCGCGGGGAGCGCGTCCGGGGCGCGAACCGTACATTCCCGGCGGTATGTCCCCACGTCGATCATGTGCCCCGCCCCGGGGTGACGGTCTCGCCCGCCCCGGGCCGGCCCCACGGCCCTCCGCCGGCCGTGCGCACCGGCTGCGGGCGGGCTTGCGCCGGGGGCTGGATCCGGACCCTCGGCATCCGGACCCTCGGCATCCGGGCCCTCGGCGGGGACGGCGGGCCGGAGCGGGGCGCGTCGTCCGGCACGCCCCGCGCCTGGTCCACGTCGCGTCGGCGGCGGCCCTGTGCGGACGCGGCCGCACCGCTGCTCGTCCCGCCGGGTCCGTCAGGTCTCCGTCCGGTACATCAGGTCCGTCTCGTGGGTGAGGAAGCCCAGCCGTTCGTAGACGGCCACGGCCGCCTTGTTGTCGGCGTCGACGTACAGCATCGCGGTGGGCAGCCCCTGCCCCGCCAGGTGCCGCAGGCCGATCGTCGTCAGGGACTTGCCGAGGCCGCCGCCCTGGGCCTGCGGGCTCACGCCGAGGACGTACACCTCGCCGAGGCCCTCCGCCCGGTGCACCTTGGTCCAGTGGAAGCCGACGAGTCCGCCCTCCCGCTCGGCGAGGAAGAAGCCCTCGGGGTCGAACCAGGACTCGGCCTTGCGGTCGTCCAGGTCGCGCTGGGTGAGGGCGCCCTGCTCCGGGTGGTGGGCGAAGGCGGCGGCGTTCAGCGCGAGCCAGGCGGCGTCGTCCTGCCCGGGGACGAAGGCCCGCACGGTCACGCCCTCCGGCAGCACCGGGTCGGGCAGCTCCAGCCCGGCCAACGGCCGCCGCATCTGCCGTAGTTCGCGGAAGAGGGTGAGCCCGAGGACCTGGGCGAGGTGGCGGGCCGCGGAGTGACCGCCGTGCGCCCACACCCGCAGCCGCTTGCCGGAGGCGGCGAGCAGCGCGGACCCGAGCGCCCGCCCGTGCCCCTGCCCCCGGTGAGAGGGGTGCACGACCAGCTCGGCGGCCGGCGGCTCGACCGGGTCGGTGTCCTCCAGCTGGGCGTACCCGACGAGTTCGTCGTTCTTGCCCTCGCTGCCCTCGCTGCCCTCGCGTCCCTCGCGGGTGAGGTAGAGCAACAGATGGGTCACGCCCGCCCGTTCCCCGCCGCGCAGCTGCAACCGCCCCTGTTCGGACACCGCCTGCTGTCCGTCGGTCCGGGCGGCCTCGTCGAGCAGGGCGAGAACCGTCTCGACCTGCTCCGGGGAGAGCGCGGTGTGCGTCTGGAGCGAGCGGGTGCGGCCCGGCCGTGCGAAGTCGTCGCTGGTCATGCGTACGAGGGTAAGCGGCGGGCGCCGAAAACGGACGACGGCGGCATCGGACGCGGCCCCGGCCGCACGGTGCGACCGGTGCCGGGACGTGAAAGATGACCAGGATGTGACCACGAACCTCCTGGTGCGCTACGCGCGTTGACCCTAGGCTGCGCCGGGTGGTCGGCGCGCGCCTCACGCGGGCCCGGCCCGGTCCCGCGTAGACAGGCCCCGACCGACTCCGACCCACGCAGATCCGCAGACCCGCAGGGGGGCGCATGCCAGCCACACCCACGTCCACGTCCTTGACGTACCGTCCGCGCCGCAGACGCCGTACGAACCGTCTCCTGGTGACCGCCGCCGGTGTGCTCACCGTCGGCGCGCTGGCCGCGGCCACCCTGCCCGCGGAGGCGGCGAGCGCGGGTGCGAGCAAGGGCGGCACGTCGCACGGGCACGGCCACCACAAGGGCCACCCGGGCCGCTACCAGGACGTGCAGCTGCTGTCCTTCAACGACCTGCACGGCAACCTGGAGCCCCCGACGGGTTCCTCGGGCCGGGTCACCGAACTGCACCCGGACGGTACGACCAAGACCATCGACGCGGGCGGTGTGGAGTACCTCGCCACCCACCTGCGCGAGGCCCGTAAGGGCAACCGTCACTCCGTCACCGCGGCCGCCGGCGACATGGTGGGCGCGTCCCCCCTCATCTCCGGCCTCTTCCACGACGAGCCCACGATCGAGGCGCTGAACAAGCTCGACCTGGACGTCTCCTCCGTCGGCAACCACGAGTTCGACGAGGGCGCCGAGGAGTTGGGCCGCCTGCAGAACGGCGGCTGCCACCCCGTCGAGGGCTGCTACACGGACAAGAAGTTCAAGGGCGCCGACTTCCCGTACCTGGCGGCCAACGTCCTGAACGAGAAGACGGGCAAGCCCGTCCTGAAGCCGTACTGGGTGTGGAAGCACAAGGGCGTCAAGGTCGGTTTCATCGGCGTGACGCTGGAGGCCACCCCCGACATCGTCTCGGCGGAGGGCGTGAAGGGCCTGTCCTTCAAGGACGAGGTCGAGACGATCGACAAGTACGCCAAGGAGCTCCAGCGCCAGGGCGTGAAGTCGATCGTGGCCCTGGTGCACGAGGGCGGCTTCCCCGCCTCGTCCTCCTACAACTACGACTGCGACTCCCCGGGTGCCGGCGACGGCGTCTCCGGCCCGATCGCCGACATCGCCGAGAAGGTCTCGCCCCAGGTGGACGCGCTGGTCACCGGCCACACCCACGCGGCGTACGTGTGCACGATCCCGGACCCGGCGGGCAAGCCCCGCATGGTCACCTCGGCCGCGTCCTTCGGCCGCCTCTACACGGACACGACGCTGACGTACGACCGCGCGACGGGTGACATCGCCCGTACGGCCGTGAAGTCGGCGAACCACGTGGTGACGCGGGACGTCCCGAAGGCGCCGGACATGACCCGGCTGATCGACGAGTGGAACACCCTCGCCGCCCCCATCGGCAACCGGCCGATCGGTTACATCTCCGGTGACATCGTCAAGGACGGCACCACCGAGTCCCCGCTCGGCGACCTGATCGCCGACGCCCAACTGGCGTACGGCCGGGCGCTGGACCCGGAGACCGACCTGGCCCTGATGAACCCCGGTGGCATCCGCGCTCCCCTCACCCACGCGGCGAGCGCCGCCGAGGGCGACGGCGTGGTCACCTACGCCGAGGGCTTCACCGTCCAGCCGTTCGCCAACACGGTCAACCTCCAGGACTTCACCGGCGCGCAGCTGATCCGGGCTCTCAAGGAGCAGGTGAGCGGCGCGAACGAGGCGGCGCCGAAGATCCTCCAGGTCTCCGCCGGCCTGACCTACACCCTGGACCTGACCAGGACCGGCGCGGACCGGGTGGTCACGGACTCCATCAGGCTGAACGGCTCCGCGATCGACCCGGCCGCCACCTACCGCGTCGCCACGAACAGCTTCCTCGCGGGCGGCGGCGACGGCTTCCCGACCCTCGGCGAGGGCACGGCCGACCTGGTCGGCGACGACGACCTGACGGCCCTGGAGCAGTACCTGACGGCCAACTCCTCCCCCACGACCCCGCTCGCCCCACCGGCGGCGGACCGCATCACGGTCGTCCAGTAGTCGGCGGACGGCCCTTCGGAGGGGCCCGGCACACCTGGCAGGCCGTGCGAGGCCCGGGTGCCGGGCCCCTCCTTCCCGTTCCCGGTCAGGTCCGCTTGGGGCCGGTGATCGCCTCTCCGATCACGAAGCCCGTGGCGGGGCCCTTCGGGATGTCGACATCGGTTCCGTAGGGGACCCGGACGACGCCCAGCCAGTCGGCCTTGTCGGGCCGTGGTTCGGTGAGGACGGTGACGGTGCCCTGGGCGTCGTGGTCGTCGATGATCACGTACACGGGAATGCCGGCGCGGGCGTACTCACGGCGCTTCCTGACCCGGTCGCGGTCCTCGTGGCGCTTTCCCGGAGAGACCACCTCGACCACCAGACGAACCGCCGCCGCATCGACACCGAGCCCGTCCTCGTCCGCATACGGCTCCAGGTCCTCCGGTGCGACGAAGACATCGGGGATCCATCCCTTGTGCCGGAAGATGACATTGGCGTCCTGGTACGCCGAGTACTCGCCGTCTCCCAGGAAACGCACCAGCGCGTTGCGCAGCCGGTTGGCGATCCGGGCATGGGACAGGCGACCGGTGGGCGACACCTCGATGGCTCCCTCGATGATCTCGGCGCGGTAGCCCTCCGGGAGTTCCACAGCCTTCCATGCCTGCCACACGACCTCGTCCAGGTCGGGTCCGTTCTCGGTTCCGTTCTCCGGCCCGGCCGCGGTCCTGATCTCCGACATGGTCTCGGGCCTCTCGTGCGCAAGAGTGGTCATGGTGGCGTCACCTCCTCAAGTGTGGGCTGGGCGTGCTCAGGGCACAAGCAACGCGATCACGGTAGGCGCGGCGGTACGGCTGACCAGGGAAACGGCTCCGGCTCACTCGATCGGATGAGGACGACGCCCGGCCGGGCCGACCGTGCGCACGCCCGGCGCGTGCCCGTCACGTCGAGGCGACGTCTCCCGTTCCGGGCCACACGACCGCCTGCGCGACGATCACCCGCTCGCCGTTGAACGTGACCGACGGCCCTTCGTGGAGTCGGTAACCCATGGCCAGGGCCTCGCTCACCCGACGGCAGAACGCCACATCGTCAGGACCGGTCAGCACGCGGTACACAGGCAGCCCGTCCGGGGGTGTCTTCATGATCCCAGCGTGTCACACGCGTCCCCGGTGTCAGAGGGCCACGAGGTCGATGACGTTGATGACGACGTGGCGGTTGGACACGACGTAGGTGACGAAGCCGCCCCGGAAGCCCGCGGACCAGCTGTTGTCGCGATTGCTGAGCGCCGGCGGACCGAACGGGTTGAGGGTGAGCAGCTTCTCGAGGTTCTCGAGCGACGTCCGCTGGGAGTCCGGTAACGCGGCCTTCCGCGCCGCCGCGCGGTCCACGTACCGGATGGAGTACGCGCTCACCGGCGTCCGCCCGCCTCGACGGGCCGGCCGGCCGCGTCGTAGCCGTGCCCCTCCGCGTCGCGGAACACGAGGCCTTCGGTGTCGTCCGCCGTCATGCGCTTGACGGTCTGTTCGACGTCGTCGAGGTAGCTCGGTGTGGCGCAGGCGCAGGCGAAGGGGAACCACTTGTCGATCACGGCGTCGAGCGCCGACTGGTCGAAGTCGGCGGCGGCACTCAGCCACTCCTGCTCGAAGGCCTGCAACCAGTCCCGGCGCCGCTGCAGGGCCGCTCGGATCGCCTCGGGTGTCCTTTCGCAGGAGTTCGGATCCACCTCGTGGGCCATGGTCGGCTCCTCTCCTCCGGCCGGGGTGTGACGTGGGGGCCGGAGGTCCACGGTAGAACGCGGGGGACGCCGGACGTGGGCGGTCGGACGTGTCACCTGCCACCACCCGCCCCGATGCGTTCCCCCCGGCTGACCACGACACGCAGGACGTCGCCCAGGGACTCCGTCGCCCTGGTGAGCGCGCAGCGCACCGCCCGCTCCCCGGCCTCCGGGTCGCCGGGCACGGCCCTGGCACCCGCGAGCACCTGCTCACCCGAGTCCCACTGGGCCGCCTCGATGGGAGGCCGGCTGCTGAAAACCGTGAGCACTCGGCGGTCGAATGTCACTCAAGCGCTCAGATGAGCGGTATGCGAACAGCAGGGGCCGATGTGCTCACGGTTTCCACGCGGTACCGGAGGAGCACCGGCCTCGTCCCGGTCCGTGACGGCAAGGCGCGGACGGCACGGTGTTCGCCTTCGGCTCTGACGCGTGGGCGACGTTCCTGACAGCGGCTCAAGCCTCGGGCACGGGCAGAGGCTGGGCGACTGTGGTGTCAGTGACGGCTGCCAGGATGACACGTATGGCGATCAAGGATGTAGCTCGGCATGACGTGAGTGAGCGGGGTGTCGAGCAGGCACTGGAAGACATCGAGCGGCGGACCAGACGCCGCTGGCACACGATGCAGTACGACTGCTACTCCGACACGGAGTTGCAGGCCATGCGCGATGACCTTCTCGATCACCTCGCCGCCTGCACGGTGGTGGACCCCCGACTCGGCAGCGCCCCGCCCGGCGGCGTCCTGCGCACTGCGGCGGAGTGCGCCCTGGGGTTCCTGGAGCTTGGCTGTCATCCCAACGGTGACCAGGAAATCCCCTTTCCCCTGATAGGCGAGAGCATCAGCAGCGAGGACACGGACTTCGAGGCTGCGGTGGAGCACGCCTCCACCGCGAGGGACTGGCTGGATGCCTTCGCGCTGTGCCTGATGAGCGGCATGGTGTGGGAACAGGACCGGATCATCGGGCTACTGCTGCGTGAGCACGTGTCCACGATCCACGACGGGGTGCCGTACTCGAAGCTGGAATCGAAGTCGGATCCGGCGGAACTGGCGGAGATGGACACCCTCGCCTGCTATCTGAACCAGGATCGCGGGCACCTGCCCCAGGGCTGGCCGTCGGTGCCGTTGCGCATGCCGGAGGTCGACGAACGCCTCGACGCGGCGCTACGACTGAATGCGCTCGGCACCCTGACGCCGGACCAGCGACTGCTGCGCGTGCTCCTGGAGGACAACCAGTCAGCCTTCGAACAGGCTCTGGCGCATCGTCTGGCCCAGCACCGGGAGAGCGCACCGCCCGATGCGGCGCTCCGCAGCCTGCTTCCGCAGAAGACCATCGCCCTGGCCGCACTGGCAGTCCAGGTACACGGCTGGGACGTGCGCGTCCGATCCGCCTACCTGCCGCCCGCTTTGCTCAATGCCCCGGAAGGCGCTCCGTCAGTCAGTAGGTGAATCAGCGTCCAGCAGGTGGATCGGCGTCCCGACCCCCGTTCGGGCGGAAGTTCCACACTGCACCACCGGTTGGGCGGCGGGACGGACGCAGGCGCGTGGAGTCTGTTCCGCGAGCGCTCACGGCACCTGTGCCCTGCGGAGCAGTGTGGAGCAGGAAGAAGGCCCTGCGAAGCCGTGGCCGACCGGGCCGTGCCCACATCCCGTCACGGCACCTCGGGTGGTGGGGTGGGGGCGCCGGGGAGGCGGATCGTGGCGGTCGTGCCGCCGCCGTCCGCGCGGGTCAGGGTGACCTCGCCGCCCGCCTGCTGGACCGTGCGGGCCACGATGGACAGGCCGAGGCCCGAGCCGGGGAGGGCGCGGGCGGTGGGGGAGCGCCAGAAGCGGTCGAAGACGTGGGGGAGTTCGTCGGCGGCGATGCCGGGGCCGTGGTCGCGGACGGTGAGGACGCCGTCGGTGAGCCGTACCTCGATCGTGGCGCCCTCCGGGCTGAACTTCACCGCGTTGTCCAGGACGTTGACCATGGCCCGCTCCAGCGCGGAGGGCTCCGCGCGTACGTACCAGGGCCGGAGGTCCGCCGTGATGGTCAGCTCCGGGCCGCGCAGCCGGGCCCGGCGCAGTGCCGCTTCCACGACGTCCTGCCAGGCGACGATCTGCGCACGGCCCTCGTGCTGGCCGGTGTCCGGCCGGGACAGCTCCTGAAGGTCGCCGATGAGCGCCGCCAGTTCCGTCATCTGTGCCTTGACCGAGGCGAGCAGTGCCGTGCGGTCCTCGGCGGGCAGGGGGCGGCCCGTCTCCTCGCTGCGGGTGAGGAGTTCGATGTTGGTGCGGAGGGAGGTGAGCGGGGTGCGCAGCTCGTGGCCGGCGTCCGCGATGAGCTGCTGCTGCAGGTCGCGGGAGCTGGCCAGGGCGGACGTCATCGAGTTGAAGGAGCGGGAGAGGCGGGCGACCTCGTCCTCGGAGTCGTCCTCCACGGGGATGCGGACGCCCAGGTCCTCGGTGCGCGCCACGTGCTCCACGGCCTCGGTGAGCCTGTCGACGGGACGCAGACCGGCGCGGGCGACCGCGAGCCCCGCCGCGGCCGCACCGAGCACTCCGACACCGGAGACGAGGAGCAGGATCAGCGCGAGGTCGCCCAGCGTCGACCGGGTGCTGTCGAGAGGGACGGCGGCGACATAGGCGTAGTCATGGGCCGTGCCCCGGCCCAGGGGGATCTTGACGGTGACCGCGGTGGTCAGCACGCGTACCTGGTCACCGTTGCTGTCGACGCCGTTGCGGAACCGTGCGGAGTCGGGGTCCGGGTTCTTCGCCACGTCCTTGTCGCCGCCGGTGACCTTGACCGCGGCCGAGGCGAAAGGCAGCAGGCAGACGGTGCCGTCCGTTCTCACCAACTGGCCGTAACTCCCGCTCTGCGGGCCGATGGCGTCCGTCCACGAAGGTGTCCGGCTACAGGTGTCGACGATTCTGTCGAGCTGGTTCTTGTCCAACTCGACGACCGACGCCTGCAGGTCGTCGTCGAGTTCCGCGTACAGCTTCCCCTGCACGATGAACCAGCACGTCACCGACACCGCCGCCACCGCGAACGCCACCGCCGCCGCCACCAGCAGCGACAGCCGTGCCCGGATGGGCAGCGCGCGGAACCGGCGGGCCAGTGCCGTCACTCCGCGCCGTCCTGCCGCAGGGCGTAGCCGACGCCCCGCACCGTGTGCACCAGGCGCGGTTCGCCGCCCGCCTCGGTCTTGCGGCGCAGATACATGACGTACACGTCGAGGGAGTTCGACGACGGCTCGAAGTCGAAGCCCCAGACCGCCTTCAGGATCTGCTCCCGCGTGAGCACCTGGCGCGGGTGCGCCAGGAACATCTCCAGCAGGGTGAACTCCGTGCGGGTCAGCTCCACCCGTCGCGCGCCCCGCGTCACCTCGCGGGTCGCCAGGTCCATGCGCAGGTCGGCGAAGGCCAGGACGTCGTTCTCCTCCGTGCTGCCGGCCATGGCCGCCGCGTACGAGCTGCGGCGCAGCAGTGCGCGGATACGGGCGAACAGCTCGTCCAGCTCGAACGGCTTGACCAGGTAGTCGTCCGCCCCGGCGTCCAGCCCGGTCACCCGGTCGCCGACCGTGTCCCGGGCGGTCAGCATCAGGATGGGTGTGGTGTCGCCGGTGGCCCGGATGCGGCGGGCGGCGGTCAGGCCGTCCATCCGGGGCATCTGGATGTCGAGGACCACCAGGTCGGGCCGGTGGGCCGCGGCCTTCTCCAGGGCGTCCGCGCCGTCGACGGCGACCTCGGTGCCGTATCCCTCGAAGGCCAGGCTGCGCTGGAGCGCTTCGCGCACCGCCGGCTCGTCGTCGACGATCAGGATGCGCTGGGGGTCGCGGTCACGGTCGCCGTCTACGGGGCTCATGGGGTCGGGGATCCTCTGGTCTGCCGGGATGTCGGGCCGGCGGTGTGTCGGGCTGCTGGACTGGGAGGGGAGCACGCGGCTGGGAGCTCGGGCGCTCAGGATCCCAGGCTCGCACGAGTGCCCGGGGCGTGTGCGCCGCGGGTCAGCCGCGCGCGGTGCGGCGGTGTCCGTGCCCGTTGGCGGTCCTGCGGCGGGTCGTGGCCGGGGCGACCTCCGGGGCCCGCCGTACCGGGGTGGGCAGCTCGGCCGCGACCTCCAGCGCGAGGGCGAGACCGGCCGGGTCGGCGCCGGGGACCTCGTGGGTGACCTGCTTGATCTGCCTGGCCTGTGTGATCATGTCGGACTCCTCGGGTGGGAACCGAATCGGATCGGTGCGTACCGCGTGCGGCGGCGGTTCGCGGCGCCGTCAGTCCATGGCGCCGGACCGCAGGGCCGGGAGGTCCGCCTTGACCGTGTTGACCGGGATGGCGAAGCCCAGGCCCACGCTGCCGGCGTCGGACGAGGAGGAGCCGCTGCCGCTCGACGAGTACATCGCGGAGTTGATGCCGATGATGGCGCCGTTCATGTCGATCAGCGCGCCGCCGGAGTTCCCGGGGTTCAGGGACGCGTCGGTCTGGATCGCCTTGTACGTCGTCGTGGACCCGCCGGTGTCGCCGTTGAACTGCTGCCCGCCGAACCCGAAGGGCCGGCCGCCCTGCTGTCCCTGCTGTTGCTGACCCTGGCTCCCGTCGGTGGAGACGGTCACGTCGCGGTTGAGCGCCGAGACGATGCCGCTGGTGACGGTGCCGGTCAGGCCCTCGGGGGAGCCGATCGCCACGACCTCGTCGCCGACCCGTACGCGGTCGGAGTCGCCGAGGGTGGCCGGTGTCAGGCCCGAGGCGTCCTTCAGCTTGATCAGCGCGAGGTCCTTCGAGCTCTCCGTGCCGACGACGTCCGCGGTGTACGTCGTGCCGTCGCCGGTCCGCACCTTGACCGAGGAGGCGCCGGCGACGACGTGGTGGTTGGTGATGATCTCGCCGTCCTTGGTGATGATCACACCGGAGCCGGTGGACGATCCGGCGTCGGAGGTGGCGTCGATCTCGACGATGCTCGGGCTGACCGCCTCGGCGACGCCGGACACCGTGCCCTTCTGGCCGGTCGGCACCACAGGGGCACTGCTCGCGCTCGACGAGGCGACGGTGCCGTTGCCGGTCAGCTCCTGGATGCCGTAGGCGGTGCCGCCGCCCACGGCCGCCGCCACGATCGCCACGGCGGCGAGCAGGGCGGCCGGGCCACGGTTCCGCTTCCGGCGGGGCCCGGCGGGGTCGGCGGCGACCGGATGCCCCGGCGCGAACGTCGGCGGGGGCGGCCACTCGGGGTTCACAGAGGAGGGGTGCTGCGGGCCGCCCGTGTGCGGGCTCTCGTGATCGCCGCTGCGGCGAAAGGATCCGGTCATGTCGACGAGCCTCCCGTCCGACCATGAGAGCACTCTGAGTGCCCGCTGAGAAGCCCGACAGAACCTCGTATGCCCGATATGAGGAAGCCCTCGACGGCCCGGTCGCTACGCGCAGCCGCAGGAGCGGCGGATCACCAGTCCGGACGGGAAGACCTTCAGCCGCTCGCGCTGCACGCCGGCCACCCGCAGCCCGTCGTCGAGGACGAGGTCGACCGCCGCGCGGGCCATCGCCGAACGGTCGGAGGCGACCGTGGTCATCGGCGGATCGGTGAGCGCCGCCTCCTTGATGTCGTCGAACCCGACGACCGCGAGCTCGCCGGGCACGTCGATGCGCAGCTCGCGCGCCGCGCGCAGCACGCCGATCGCCTGGTCGTCGGTGGAGCAGAAGATCGCGGGCGGGCGGTTCGGCCCGGAGAGGATGTCGAGCCCGACGCGATAGGCGTCGTAGCGGTTGTACGGGGCCTCGAAGAGGCGGCCCTCGGTCGGGATGCCGGCCTCCTTCATCGCCCGCCGCCAGCCCTCGACGTGGTCGGAGACCGGGTCGCCGACGGAGGGGGTCTCCGCGGTGCCGCCGACACAGGCCACGTACGCGTTGCCGTGCTCCAGCAGGTGGCGGACGGCGAGCTGGGCGCCGCCGAGGTCGTCGGTGACGACGGCGACGTCGTCCATGGCCTCGGGGCGCTCGTGCAGCAGGACGACTTTGGCGTCCCAGGCGTCGATCTCCGCGGCGGCCAGGTCGTTGAGCGCGTGACTGACCAGGATCAGCCCGGAGACGCGCATCCCCAGGAACGCCCGCAGGTAGTGGACCTCGCGCTCGCCGATGTAGTCGGAGTTCCCGACGAGCACCATTTTCCCGCGCTCGGCCGCGGCCTGTTCGACCGCGTGCGCCATCTCCCCGAAGAAGGGCTGGCGCGCGTCCGGGACGATCAGGCCTATCAGGTCCGTGCGCCGCGACGCCATCGCCTGGGCGACCCGGTCGGGCCGGTACCCCAGCTCCTTGATCGCGGCGAGTACGCGTTCGCGCGTGGCCGGGGCGACCGGCCGGGGTCCGTTGTTGATGACATAGCTGACGACGGCGGTGGAGGTACCCGCCAGCCGTGCCACGTCATCCCTTGTCACCTTGGCCACGCGCGGAGTCTACGCGGATATAACCGGTCCCGGCAGTGTGAGAGGGAGCCTGTGAGCAGCGGAAAACAACGGGAACGGTGAGAAACCGCGGGAAAAGGACGCGTGCCCGCGAAGGCGCGCGGAATCTCAGGCCTGCGTCCGTGCCTCCGTGGTCCCCCGGACGGCCTTCTCGTCCGTATCCGCCGCCCTCTGCCGGTCGGCGGCCTTGCCCTCCTTGGCGGCCCGCTCGCCCTTCTCCGGCGTAACGAATCGATAACCCACGTTCCGGACGGTGCCGATCAGCGACTCGTGCTCGGGTCCGAGCTTGGCCCGCAGTCTCCGTACGTGGACGTCGACCGTGCGGGTGCCGCCGAAGTAGTCGTAGCCCCAGACCTCCTGCAGCAGCTGGGCACGGGTGAACACCCGGCCGGGATGCTGGGCGAGGTACTTCAGCAGCTCGAACTCCTTGAAGGTGAGATCGAGGACGCGCCCTTTCAGCTTGGCGCTGTAGGTCGCCTCGTCGACGGACAGGTCGCCGCTGCGGATCTCCATGGGGGAGTCGTCGCCGGTGATCTGCAGCCGGCCCATGGCGAGCCGCAGCCGGGCCTCGACCTCCGCCGGTCCGGCGGTGTCGAGGAGGACGTCGTCGATGCCCCAGTCCGCGGTGACGGCGGCGAGGCCGCCCTCGGTCACCACGAGGACGAGGGGACAGCCGGGGCCGGTGGAGCGCAGCAGCTGGCAGAGGCTGCGGACCTGCGGGAGGTCGCGCCGGCCGTCGACGAGGATGACGTCGGCGCCGGGGGTGTCGACCAGGGCGGGTCCCTGCGCCGGGGCCACGCGCACGTTGTGGAGCAGCAGGCCGAGGGCGGGGAGCACCTCCGCCGACGGCTGGAGGGCGTTGGTCAGCAGGAGCAGTGAACTCATCGCACCCCTCCCTCGAGATCTCGGCGCCGGCAGCCGAGCTCGCGGAGCCGGCTGCCGGGCTCCCGGTCCGGCGCGGGTGCTGCCCACTTCCGGGTCGTCGTACGGTCGTGCACGGTTCGCTCGCCCATGACGTCTGGTTCCTCCTCGGTCCCTGCGACGGGGTACCTCCCACGCCGTCGGGGCAGTGGGGGAGTCTGCGGCTTGCTTCGTGCGTTCGACGGCCCGTACACCGGCGGTTTCCCGCGTCGTATACAACGCTCCCGAAAGCACAAAAGGACCCGGGGGCTTCGCTGCCCGAGTCCTCTCCCTCGCAGAATAGCCGACATGAGCACCGGTCCGGCAGGTCATATGGCACGTTCCGCCATTCGTCCGAATTCCGAGACGCATGGCGCAACACGTGGTGGTACGTCTTTGCGGACGTTTCTGCGCACCGCGGACGGTGTACGGATCGATTCCGTGTACGAATCGGCGGCCGTGCCGGCGGCGACCGGGAACAACGGCTTCCGGCCGCCTTCCCACGACCCGGTGTTCGTGATCGCGCACGGGTTCACGGGGCACGCGGACCGGGCGCACGTACGCAGGGTGGCGCGGGCTTTCGCGCGGCACGGGGCGGTCGTGACGTTCTCCTTCCGCGGGCACGGCGCGTCGGGCGGGCGGTCCACGGTGGGGGACCGCGAGGTGCTGGATCTGGCGGCGGCGGTGTCGTGGGCGCGGGAGCTGGGGCACGCGCGCGTGGCGACGGTCGGGTTCTCGATGGGCGGCTCGGTGGTGCTGCGGCACGCGGCGCTCGGCGCGGGAGATGCCGGTGGTGCCGGTGGTGCCGGTGGTGCGGACGGTCCGGATGCCGTGGTGTCCGTCAGCGGGCCCGCCCGGTGGTTCTACCGGGGGACGGCTCCCATGCGGCGGCTGCACTGGCTGGTGACCCGGCCCTCGGGGCGGGCGGTGAGTCAGTACGGGCTGCGGACGCGGGTCCACCGCCGGAACTGGGAACCCGTCCCGCTGTCCCCCGTCGAGGCGGTCCCGCGCATCGCGCCGACGCCGCTGCTGGTCGTGCACGGCGACCGGGACGGCTACTTCCCGCTCGACCATCCGCGCATGTTGGCGGCCGCGGCCGGCGAGCACGGGGAACTGTGGGTGGAGCCGGGCATGGGGCACGCGGAGAACGCGGCGTCCGACGGGCTGTTGCACCGGATCGGGGACTGGGTGGTGGCCCGGGCGGGCTAGCCTGACCGTGTTCACCGTCAACCCGATTGAGGAACCAGCAGATGGCAAAGGTCACGGTGCGGTACTGGGCCGCCGCCAAGGCCGCGGCCGGGGTGGCCGAGGAGACGTTCGAGGCGACCACGCTCGCCGAGGCGCTCGACACGGCACGCGAGCGGCACCCCGGCGAACTCACGCGCGTCCTGCAGCGGTGCTCCTTCCTCGTCGACGGTGATCCCGTGGGCACCCGCGAACATGAGACGGTACGGCTGGCCGACGGCGGCACGGTCGAGGTGCTCCCGCCGTTCGCAGGAGGGTGAGCGATGACCGACCAGCCGTATCAGGGCTACGACGGGCACGAGGGACAGTGGGGCCACGACCCCCACGGGCGGTCCCTGCCCCAGCAGGACCAGCGGTACCAGCAGAACCCGCAGCCCCGGCACCCCGAGTCGCAGGCGTGGCCCGGGGGGCAGCAGGGACACGGGGATCCGCACGCCGCCATGCAGTACACGCAGCAGTGGCAGGGGCAGACGTGGGAGACGCGGATGCAGCCGCCGGTCCCGGCGGCGACCTCGGCGGAGGAGACGTCGTACCTGCCGCAGACCCCGCCGCCCCCGCAGGGGCAGGGCGGGCCCGCGGTGTACGCCGGGTACGGCGCGGCCCCGGCCCACGGGGCCCCGGCGGGCGCCGTTCCCGCGGGCGGGGCCGTGCCCACACCCCCGCCCGCACCCTCCGCGCCCGCTGACGGTCCCGAGTACGGGCCCGCCACCCTCGCCGGGAACACCAGGGTCACGGACGCGCAGCGCGCCCGCGCGGAGGGGCGTTCGCCGATCATCGAGCCCGGCATGCAGCCGGCGGCGCTCACCGCGCTGCTGGGGCTGCTGCTCGCCGGCGGGGCGGCGCTGGGTACGTACGCCCTGCTCGTACCGCTGGTGGCCCTCCAGGGGCTCACCGCCGCGGGCTGGTTCCGGCTGAACGGGATGTGGCCCGCGCGGCAGGGCATCGCGCTGGGCTTCCTCGGGGCGCTGGTCGCCGACGTGGCGCTGCTGGCGTCCGACCGTTCACCGTCGGCCGTCCTCGGCACGCTGGGGGTGTGGGTGGTGCTGTCGCTGGTGCTGCAGCTGCGCTCGCACGCCGACCCCGACGAGCGGATGTACGGCCTGACGGCGACGGTCGCCGCGTCGGCACTGGCGATCGTGGCGAGCGGATACCTGGCGGCCGAGGCCGACGCGGTGACGGTCGGCGGGGTCGCGCTGGCGGCGGCGGTCGTGGCGCGTGCGCTGCCGTTGCCGACACCGGCGTCCCTCGTGGTCGCGCTGCTCGTGGCGGCGGGTGCGGGTGCGGCGGTCGGCGGGATGACGGGGTTCGGCGCCTCGGGCGCGCTGATCGGTGCGGGCGCCGCGGTGTGCGCCCTGATCGGGCACCGGGTCGCGAGCTACGACTACCCGTCCCGGTTCGTCCACTTCACGGCCGGGGTGGCCCTGCCGCTGGCCGCGGCGGCACCGGCGGTGTACGTACTGGGGCGCGTCGTCGGCTGACGGCACAGACGGCACGGACGACCGGCGGACCTGCGGCCCCTGTCACAGGTGATCGACAATCTCGGGGTTTCCCCGGTCGTGCGGGTTACCCTCGCGCAGGACGGCTGCCCGGCCGTCCGTGGGGGACTGCCGTCGAAAGCACCTAGGTGGGGGAACCAACCGCATGCGCGCACTGCGAATACTTCTGGTCGTCGTCGTGATTCTGGGCGGCATCTTCGTGATCGTGGACCGGGTCGCGGTCAACTTCGCGGAGGGCGAGGTGGCCGACCGGCTCAAGTCGACGGAGAACCTCGCCGCCACTCCCGACGTGTCCATCAACGGCTTCCCCTTCCTCACCCAGGTCGCCGGCGGCACCCTCGACGAGGTGCAGATCGGCATCGAGGGCTACGAGGCCACCACCGGCGACGGCGCGAAGAACATCCGCATCGCCGACCTGCGCGCCGACATGGAGGGCGTCGAGTTCTCCAGCGACTTCAGCTCCGCCACCGCCGCCGCCGCGACCGGCACCGCGACCGTCGCCTACGACGAGCTGCTCAAGACCGCCAAGTCCGATTCCACGCAGGTGGCCCCCGGTGTCACCGCCAGCGTCGTCGGCCTCTCCGACGGCGGCAACGGGAAGATCAAGGTGATGGTGGAGGCCACCGTCCTCGGCACCAAGCTGCCCGAGCCGGTCTCCGTGCTCAGCTCCGTGACGGTCGTGGACGGCGACACCGTGCGGGTGCGGGCGGACGGGCTGCCGAAGTTCGGCGGCGTCGAGATCGCCGAGACGCGGGTGCGGGCGATCACCGACTTCGAGCAGAAGATCAACGGTCTGCCCGGCGGCATCAAGCTGGACAAGGTCGAGGCCGCGGAGAGCGGCGTCCACATCACCGTGAAGGGTTCCGACGTCCGCCTGGCCGGGTAGGTAGCGAGCGGCGGGCCCCGGGGGCGGGGCCCCGGGGATCCCCGACGAACCCCTGACCAACCCGCCCAGCAAATCCCCGACGGACCTCAGGCGTCCGACAGGCGAGACGAAGCGTCCGTAGAGCAGATGCGGCGGCGTACGCGCCGCCGCCCGGGGTGCCCGGGGGCGGACCCGGCAGCACAGCCATCCCGCATCGCGGACAATCCTGTATCAGCATGTGACACATCGGTGACACGCCCGCCCGCCCTCCCTACGATCGACGGCATGCAGTGTCAGACGAGCGTCCTCCGAGCACGAGGACAAGCGGATCTCACGAAGCGGCGGGCAGTCGACCTGTGCCGCGTCGCCGCCATGCTCTGTCGACCTTTCTGAGCGGCCGCATCGCCGTCCGTGTTTTTCGGTTTTCGGTTTTCGGTTTCCGCTTTCACGGTTCCCGCCTTCCCGCCTCGCCCCCCGAGGGGCGTCCGTGCGCCGCCCCCGTGGGGCGCGCAGCCTCTCTACCCGCACGCCCCGCCGCAACTGCCCCGGAGGAGACAGAACATGAGCCGCAACGACGTACTGGTCGACGCCGACTGGGTCCAGGAGCACCTGGACGACCCGACGATCGCCATCGTCGAGGTGGACGAGGACACCACCGCCTACGAGAAGAACCACATCAAGAACGCCATCCGGATCGACTGGACCAAGGACCTCCAGGACCCGGTCCGCCGTGACTTCGTCGACCAGGCGGGCTTCGAGAAGCTCCTGTCGGAGAAGGGCATCTCCAACGACCACACGGTCGTCCTCTACGGCGGCAACAACAACTGGTTCGCCGCGTACGCCTACTGGTACTTCAAGCTGTACGGCCACGAGAACGTCAAGCTCCTCGACGGCGGCCGCAAGAAGTGGGAACTGGACGCCCGCGAGCTGGTCGCCGGCGACGAGGTGCCGGAGCGGGCGAAGACCGAGTACCGGGCCAAGCCGCAGGACCTGTCCATCCGCGCCTTCCGCGACGAGGTCGTGGACGCCATCGGCGTGCAGAACATCGTCGACGTGCGTTCGCCCGACGAGTTCTCCGGCAAGCTGCTCGCGCCGGCCCACCTGCCGCAGGAGCAGTCGCAGCGCCCCGGCCACGTGCCGAGCTCCCGCAACATCCCGTGGTCCAAGAACGCCAACGACGACGGCACCTTCAAGTCCGACGAGGAGCTCAAGAAGCTCTACGAGGACGAGCAGATCGACCTGTCGAAGGACACCATCGCCCTGTGCCGCATCGGTGAGCGCTCCGCGCTGTCCTGGTTCGTGCTGCACGAGCTGCTGGGCGTGGAGAACGTCAAGAACTACGACGGCTCCTGGACCGAGTACGGCTCCCTCGTCGGCGTGCCGATCGAGCTCGGCGACGGCAAGTAAGCCCGGCCGACCGACCCTTCCAGACCACTAGACCACTTCAGGAGTACGCCATGTGCGGTGCGAAGGCCGGTGGCCCGGACGCTTCGACGATCAAGCCCGGCGAGACCACCATCCAGGGTCAGGTGACCCGTGACGGCGAGCCGGTGACGGGCTACGTCCGTCTGCTGGACTCGACCGGCGAGTTCACGGCCGAGGTCCCGACCTCCGCCACCGGACAGTTCCGCTTCTACGCGGCCGAGGGCACCTGGACCGTCCGTGCCCTGGTGCCCGGCGGCAGCGCCGACCGCACGGTCGTCGCCCAGCAGGGCGGGCTGGCCGAGGTCGCCATCGCGGTGTGAGGGCTCGTCCCGCAGGTTCGTCCGCGGGACCAGTGACGATCGAAGGGCCGCATCCCGGGCCGGACGCCAGGATGCGGCCCTTCGTGCTGTTCGGTTCTAGGCTGGAGACATGTACGCGCGCAGGCGTCATGTCTACTTCGCCATGATGGGGACGTGCATCGCGTTGTTCGTCCTGGCCTGGGGCGTCGTGCGGCTGTGGTCGGTGCCGGTGGCCGTGGGCATGTGCGTGGTGGCCATGGTCATCCCGCCGGTCGCCGCGATGATCGCCAACCGGCGCGGCCCCGAGGACCGCTGGTGGGACGACCCCTCCGGCGACCCCCAGTCCGACGAATGGTGGGACGAACTGGACGGCAAGAAGGGACCGCGGCCGCCCCGGTGAGAGGCCGGCGGCGGATCCTCAGTACACGAGTGCCTGGGTGTCGTCCGCCAGCGCCTCCTGCACGAACACCTGCGCGCCCGCGATCCGTACGCCCTCGATGACGTCCTTCTCCGTGATGTCCCGGCGGGCCGCGCACTGCGTGCACAGGGTCAGACGTCCACCCGCGACGATCGAGTCCAGCAGGTCGGGCAGCGGGGCCGCGTGCGGCAACTCGAACTCCGCGGCACGGCCCGGCAGCGCGAACCACGCGGACTCGCCGGTGAGCCACAGGGAGACGTCGACCCCGCTCGCCACGGCCACCGCCGCCACCGTGAACGCCTGCGAGCAGCGTTCGGGGGCGTCGGCCCCCGCGGTCACCTTGATCACAAGCTTCTTCGCCATGGCTGAATCGTAATCCTGATGCCTACAACTACCCGTGTGACCCATGGGCCCTCTGCGAGAGCGCGACACGGAACGCGCTCTTCTCGCTCGGTCTGCGGCACACCGAGGCCCGCGACCGGACCATGGTGGACGGCACCAGGACCCGGATCCACCTGCTGCGATGCGACACCGCTGCCGTCGTCGACGCGCTGTTCCAGGACGGTCCGGCCCCGCACGGCAGCTCCGAGTACCGGCTGCGCGGTACCGAAGAGTCCCGGTTCGACTGAGCCGGCCCGGCGAGGGGGCGCGGAGGCGCACCTCATACAGAGGGCCGGGTCCCGGCCGCGTAAGCTGGGGTCGGCCCTGTGTACACGAAACGCACCGCACCCGCTCAAGGAGCACCCCGTGGAGATCTTCTTCTCATTGCTGCTGGTCCTGGTCGCCGTCGGCGTCCTCGCCTTCGCCGGGCTGGCCGTGAAGAAGCTGTACCAGGGTCAGCGCTGACCACCCACGTCCAGGAACTGCCACTGATGATCGAGATCCCGTCCGACCTCCACAAGGACCTCGTGCCGCTCGCCTTCCTGCTCGGCGACTGGGCGGGTGCCGGGGTGCACGACTTCCCCGGCGCCGAGAAGTGCAACTTCGGGCAGGAGGTCTCCTTCACCCACGACGGCCGGGACTTCCTGGAGTACAGCTCCCACACCTGGGTGCTCGACGGGGACGGCAAGAAGGTCCGGCCCCTGGAGTCCGAGCACGGCTTCTGGCGGATCGACGCCGCCCGCAAGGTCGAGGTGACGATGACCCGCGACGACGGCGTCATCGAGATCTGGTACGGCGAGCTGGCCGACCAGAAGCCGCAGATCGACCTGGTGACGGACGCGGTGGCGCGCACCGCCGCCGCCGATCCCTACAGCGGCGGCAAGCGGCTGTACGGCTACGTCAAGAGCGACCTGATGTGGGTCGGCGAGAAGCAGACCCCCGAGGTCGAGCTGCGCCCCTACATGTCGGCGCACCTGAAGAAGGTCGTCACCCCGGAGGACGTCGAACGCTGGGCCAAGGCCCTCCCCGACGACATGCCGGACGACGGAATCGCCTTCTTCAAGTGAGCTCCCGGGCCGCACGGCCCCGGGTTCCGGGCTCCGCGTCCTAGACTCGTGGTGTGGTGAGCACCGACTGGAAGAGCGACCTCAGGCAGCGCGGCTACCGGCTGACGCCGCAGCGCCAACTCGTGCTCGAAGCCGTCGACACGCTGGAGCACGCGACCCCCGACGACATCCTCGTGGAAGTGCGCAAGACGGCGTCGGGGGTCAACATCTCCACCGTCTACCGCACCCTGGAGCTACTGGAGGAGCTGGGCCTGGTCAGCCACGCCCACCTCGGGCACGGCGCCCCGACCTACCACCTCGCCGACCGGCACCACCACATCCACCTCGTCTGCCGTGACTGCACCAACGTCATCGAGGCGGATGTGGAGGTGGCCGCCGAGTTCACGGCGAAGCTGCGCGACATGTTCGGTTTCGACACGGACATGAAGCACTTCGCGATCTTCGGCCGCTGCGAGGACTGTTCCCTGAAGCGTTCAACTACCGAGTCGTAGGCTAAGGGTATGAAGAGCCCCCTGCTGACCCTGTCCGGCGCCGTCCCCGCCGAGGGCGTGGACGAAGGCGTGGCCGCGCACTACGGCGACCTGTTCCGCGAGCAGCGCGCCCTCGCCGACGGCACCGGCTTCGTCGACCTGTCCCACCGCGGGATCGTCACCGTCTCCGGGGCGGAACGACTGAGCTGGCTGCATCTGCTGCTCACCCAGCACGTCAGCGACCTCCCGCCGCACCAGGCCACCGAGGCGCTGATCCTCTCCGCGAACGGCCACATCGAGCACGCGCTCTACCTGGTCGACGACGGTGAGACGGTCTGGGCCCACGTCGAGCCCGGCACCCAGGACGCGCTGATCGCCTACCTGGAGTCGATGAAGTTCTTCTACCGGGTCGAGGTCGCCGACCGCACCGCCGACTTCGCGGTGGTGCACCTGCCGGCCGGTTCCATAGCGGAGGTGCCCGAGGGCGTCGTCGTCCGGGAGACGCCGTACGGCCGTGACCTGTTCCTGCCCCGCGCCGACCTGGAGTCGTTCGCGGAGAAGGCGGGGCCGCCCGCCGGCATCCTCGCCCACGAGTCGCTGCGGGTCGAGCAGCACCGCCCGCGGCTCGGCTTCGAGACCGACCACCGCACCATCCCGCACGAGCTGGGCTGGATCGGCGGTGCGGTGCACCTGCAGAAGGGCTGCTACCGGGGCCAGGAGACGGTCGCCCGGGTCCAGAACCTGGGCAAGCCGCCGCGCAGGCTGGTCTTCCTGCACCTGGACGGCAGCGAGGTCCACCTGCCGCCGGCCGGGACCGACATCCGGCTCGCCGACGCGGGCCCGGACGGGCGCAAGATCGGCTTCGTCACCACGTCCGTACGCCACCACGAACTGGGCCCGGTCGCCCTCGCGCTGATCAAGCGGAACGTCCCCGTCGACGCCCGCCTGATGGCCGGGGACACGGCGGCGGCGCAGGAGACCGTGGTCGAACCCTGATCGTCGGGTCTCCGACCTGAGGGCTCGAGGGGCAGAGGGCCAGGGGGCCCGCGGGTCAGACCTCCAACAGCACGGTGAACGGGCCGTCGTTGGTCAGCGACACCCGCATCTGCGCGCCGAAGCGGCCCGTCGCCACCGTCGCGCCCAGGGACCGCAGCCGGGCCACCACCTCGTCGACGAGCGGTTCGGCGACGTCCCCGGGGGCCGCGGCGCTCCAGGTGGGGCGACGGCCCTTGCGGGCGTCGCCGTAAAGGGTGAACTGGCTGATCACCAGGAGCGGCGCGTCGATGTCGCTGCACGACTTCTCGTCCTGGAGGATCCGGACCGACCAGAGCTTGCGGGCCAGCTGGGCCGCCTTCTCCTTGGTGTCCTCATGGGTGACGCCGACGAGGACGCACAATCCCTCGCCCTCGATCGCCCCCACCGTCTCGCCGTCCACGACGACGCTCGCGCCGTCCACCCTCTGCACCACCGCACGCATACGTCCATCATGCCGGTCGGCGAACGGACGGCTGACGGCGGCCCGTGCGGGGCCCCGGTCGGGCTATTTTTACTCCTTAACCCCCATCTGGGGTGGATCAGGGGCACTCGGTCACATAGCGGCCACCAGGGGTGGCACGATGCTGGCACACACCGGTCGAGGGGACGGTTGAGGCACATGAGCACACCAGGAACCGGGCAGCAGCCCGGCCCTGTCCTGTCGGCGCCGACCGGAGTGGGGGTCGGGGAACGAGTCGGGGAACACGATTTCCACCGTCCGCCCGCCCAGCGCACGGACAGTCCGACACTGGAGCCCGATCCGGCACCGGAGCCCGAGCTGATCGCGCGCAGCCTGCCCGACCTGCGCGCGCTGCGCCGTGACGCGCAGCGCGACGAGGCCGACCTCAGCTATGTGCGGCGGCTGCTCCAGGGGCGCATCGACATCCTGCGGGCGGAACTGGCCCGGCGTACGCCGGTGGACGGGTCGGCGGGTGCCGGTGCCGACCCGGGCACGTCCGGCGGTGGTACGGTTCCGGTCGTCGCGCCGGTGGAGGCGTCCGTGGTGGAGCGGCTTCCGGAGATCCTGCGGGACACCCCGGCCCGCCACCGTTCCTCCGCCCGCCACGTGACCCTGGGCACCCCGCGCAGCGAGGAGTCCCGGCGGCTGGCGGCGGAGATGCTCGCCGAGGTGGAGCTCTCGGACCTGGGAGCCCGTACGGACGGCGAACTGCGCGCCGCGATGGGCCGGCTCGTGCGGTACGAGGAGCAGGTCTCCCGGCGGCGGCAGGGGTTGCAGCGCACCGCGGACGACTGCGGTGCGGAGATCGCGCGCCGGTACCGCGAGGGGGAGGCCCAGGTCGACGACCTGCTCGAGTGAGGCGGGGCGCCGGAGCAGGCGGCCGGAACAGGCGGTCGGGGCAGGCGGCCGGACCGTCGGAAAAGTGCGCGACACCCCGCCCGGGCGCGATCTACCGTGAACGCATGACCTCCAGCGCCGCCACCCCCCGTGCCGCCACCTCCCGCACCGACATCGACGTACGCCCGATCACCGAGACCGAGTTCGAGGACTGGAACCGGGCGTTGAACACCGGGTTCCTGCGCGAGCCCACCCCCGCCCGGGAGGAGCTCGACGCGCGGCGCCCGGAGTTCCGGCCGGGCCGGTCGCTGGGGGCCTTCGACGGCGGCCGGTGTGTCGCGACGCTCCGCTCCTTCGCGCAGGAGCTCACCGCCGTCGGCGGCGCCGCCGTGCCCGCCGACGCCATATCGAACGTCACCGTCAGCCCCACCCACCGCCGGCGCGGCCTGCTGAGCCGCATGATGGCGCAGGACCTCGCCGCCGCGAAGGAGCGCGGGGACGTCGTCGCGACGCTCATCGCCGCCGAGTACCCGATCTACGGCCGGTACGGCTTCGGCCCCGCCACCTGGATGACCGAGTGGACCGTCGACGTCCCGCGCAGCGGCCTCGACCCGCGTTGGGCGGGCCCCGAGGACGGTGGACGCGTCGACCTCGTGGACGCCGAGGACGTACGCAAGCTCGGCCCGGAGCTGCACGAGCGGCTGCGCGCGGCCCAGCCGGGTGCCGTCAGCCGCACGGAGCAGTGGTGGAAGTTCGCCACCGGTGCCCTGAGCCACCGCCCGAACTGGACCGAGCCCTACTTCGCCGTGTACCGCTCGGCGGACGGCGAGGTCGAGGGCATGGTCTCCTACAAGGCGGACGACCACTGGGACGACAGCATGCAGCCGCAGAACACGGCGAGTGTGAACTGGCTGCTCGCGGTGAGCCCGGCCGCGGAGCGCGCGCTGTGGCAGTACCTGTGCTCGATCGACTGGATCGTGAAGGTGAGGAGCGGCTGGCGGGCCCCCGACGACCTGCTCCCGTCCTTCCTGCCGGACCCGCGCGCGGCGACCGTGACGATCCAGACGGACTGGCTGTGGGTGCGTGTCCTGGACGTCGTACGGGCGCTGGAGGCCCGGACGTACGGCGCGGCGGGGACGTTGGTGCTGGAGGTGGCGGACGGCGCGGGACTGGCCGGTGGCCGCTACCGGCTGGAGGTCTCGGCGGACGGGACCGGAGCCTGCGCGGCGACCACGGAGAACGCCGATCTCACGCTGGACGTCGCCGAGTTGGCGGCGCTGTGGCTGGGCGACGGGTCGGCGGTGCGGCTGGCGGCGCTGGGCCGGGTGCGGGAAGAACGAGCGGGCGCCGCCCGTCAGGCCGACGCCCTGCTGCGTACGTCCAGGCGCCCGTGGTGCCCGGACCTCTTCTGAGCGCTTCTGCTGCTCCCCTTCCCTTCTCCGGTCGGCCTGTCTGCCGACTGCGGGTGTTCGACCGTCATCCGTAGCCGTCTGCTGTTCAGTTGTGGTTGTCGCGCTGTCGCGCCGTGGTGCTGACCGGCCGGGTTCCCGGCTCCCCTCCAGGAGGGAAGCCCGGCCGGCTCCTTGAGGGGTGCTCCCGACGGTCACCGTGGAGAGCCAACCTCCCAAGAGGTTCGACCAGGTCGTCCAAGTTGGCGACCAACTTCTCTTCAGTTATCTCCGCCTGGAAGCGGCTCATAACCACCTTTCCCTGAACTGCCCAAAGATGGCGCGAAGTTGTAGGGTTTGGCCGTGGACCCGGAATACGCCCCCGTCAATGGACGGAAGAGGTCACAGCGGCCACAGAGGACACATCGCGAGGTGGCCGACGAGTTGCGCGCCCGGATCAGGTCCGGCGAGCTGAGCCCTGGCCAACGCATGCCCACCCAGGCCCGGATCGCCGAGGAGTTCGGCGTCGAGCGCGGTACCGTGCGCCAGGCGCTGCGCATCCTGCAGTCCGAGAGGCTCCTCACCAACGTCTCCAAGGGGGCCCCGGCGCTCGTCGCCGTCGACCCCGGCAGCGCGCCGACCGGCCCCGTAGCGCCGCCGCAGCCCACCATGGTGGCTCTGGCGCCCCGTATCGCCGCCGCGTTCGCGGCCGAGCGCGTCGAGATCGACGCCGTCTGCCTGACCGCCGTATCCCTCACCCTCGCGATCGGCGCACCGCTGCGCCAGATCCACGCCGGGCGACTGAAACCGGCCAAGGTCGACGTCCGTGTCCTGCTGCCCAGCCGGGACATCGACCTCGCCTTCCCGGTGGCGGTCGAGGGCCGCGGTGACGACCACGCCGTGCACGAGCGGTGGCTGTCGATGCGCAACGCCCAGGGTCAGGTGCTCCAGCACAACCTGCTCGCCCTGCGCGCCACCCACGGCATCGACGTCCGTGTCTCCTTCCGGGCCCTGCCCTTCACCCCACCGGTGAAGCTGTACCTGCTCAACGACACGGAAGCGCTGTTCGCCTACTACACGCTGGCACGCAGCGAGGCGCAGATCGACCAGGAGAACTTTCAGACGTACGACGTGCAGGGCGCCCGATCCGTGCTGTTCGCCTTCGAACAGGGCGCCGGGACGCGGGACACCACCTTCGTGGAGCAGTCTCATCTGTGGTTCAACGCACTGTGGGAGACGATCAGTTCGGAGCTGGTGCTCACCGACTGACGTCTCCCGGCCGTGGGTGCCGACGGCTCACAGGGCGGGCCGCGCCACCAGCAGGGCGAGCAGGACCGCTCCTGCGGAACTGACGCCGGGGCTCTTGGCCTTGATGCCCACGGTGAGCAGCAGCAGGCCGACGATGCCGGCGATGCCGTACTTCCATTCGAGGTACTGCTCGACGGTGATGACGACCACCGCGGAGATGAGAGCGAGGACAGGCACGGCATTCCCCCTTCGCGCTTTCCCGGCAGCGGAAGCGGAACTTCCGCCAACCCGGTCAAGTTGCCCAAGTTGGCAACCAACTCTTGCTAGGTTGTCCCCACTTGGTGGGTATCTATAAACAACTTCCAAACAACTCCCCATAGATGGATCAAAGTTGTAGCGTTTGGTCGTGACCCAGGAGAACGTCGCAGTGAACGGCAGCAAGAGGAAATCGCCCCAGGAGATCGCCGACATCCTGCGCGAACGCATCCGC
Organism: Streptomyces sp. M2CJ-2; assembly: GCF_016757295.1. Taxonomy (NCBI): domain Bacteria; kingdom Bacillati; phylum Actinomycetota; class Actinomycetes; order Kitasatosporales; family Streptomycetaceae; genus Streptomyces; species Streptomyces sp. M2CJ-2. The sequence goes on from NZ_JAESIF010000032.1 coordinate 53,853, forward strand.
GCCGGGGAGCTCAAGGTCGGCGAGCGCCTGCCCACCCAGGCCGAGCTCGCCGTGGAGTTCGGCGTGGAGCGCGGCGTCGTCCGCCAGGCCCTGCGCGTCCTTCGGGAGGACGGCCTCCTGAGCAACGTCAGCAAGGGCAGCCCGCCCCGGGTCGCCGTACCGGCCCCGGTCCCCGACGAACCCCAGCGGACCATGGTCGGCCTGGCCCCCCGCCTCACCGAGGCCTTCTCGGCGGCGCACGTCCGCATCGACGTCGTGTGCCACACGTCCGAGACCCTGATGATCGCCGTAGGGGAACCCGTGCGGCTGATCCATGAGGGCACGCTCCGCCCCGAGTCGATCGAGTTCCGTGTCCTCCTGCCGTCCCGGAAGATCAACCTGGCCTTCCCCGTCCTGGTCGACGAGGACGCCGACGGCGGCGACCCGGTGCACGAGCGGTGGCTGCAGATGCGCAACGCCCAGGCCCGGGTGCTCCAGCACAACCTGCAGGCGGTCCGCCACACCCACGGCATCGACGTCCACGTCAGGTTCCGTGCCCTCCCCTTCACCCCACCGATGAAGCTCTACCTGCTCAACGGGCAGGAGGCACTCCTCGGGTACTACATGCTCGCCAGACGCGAGGAGGAGTGGGGCACCCAGACCCTGGACATGTACGACGCCCTGGGCTCCCAGTCCCTGCTCTTCCTCTTCGCCAAACAGGCCGGACAACGGGACCAGGCGTTCGTGGAGGAATCGCAGAAGTGGTTCGACGCCCTCTGGGAAACCATCACGACGGACCTGACACTCTCCTGGTGACTTCTGATGCGACACAGGCCGATCCGGTGACACAAAAGTCCGAGAAGGGCCGGAAAGATCCCGGCGATCCCGAAAATTCGAGCGACCTGAACGATCCGAGCGACCTGATCAGAGGCGCCCGCGTGGTGCTGTGGGACTTCGACGGGCCGGTCTGCCGCCTGTTCGCGGGTCACTCGGCGGAGCGGGTGGCGAAGGAGCTCGTCGAGTGGCTGGAGGGGCGGGGCCTGCACGGCCTGCTGACGGAGCCCGAACGCGAGTCCCTGGACCCGCACGTGGTGCTCCGTGCCGTGGACCGCCGGCACCCGGGCAGTGACCTGGTGGAGGAGTTGGAGGCACGGCTCACCCAGGAGGAACTGCGGGCCACCTCCTCGGCGCTGCCCACCCCCTATGCCGACCCGCTGATCCGCACCTGGACCGCGGCGGGCTCCCGGCTGGCCATCACCACGAACAACTCCCCCCGCGTGGTCCGCAGGTACCTCGCCGACCGTGACCTCCTCGGCTGCTTCGCCCCCCACGTCTACGGCCGCACCCAGCAGCTCAGCCTGCTCAAACCGGACCCCCACTGCATCAACCGCGCCCTGAACGCCATGGGTGCGGCCCCGGACTCCGCCCTGATGATCGGCGACACCCCCTCCGACCTGTACGCCGCGAAGGCGGCCGGCGTGCCCTTCGTCGGCTACGCCCGCAACGAGCGGAAGGGAAAGGTGCTGCGGGACGCGGGCGCCACCACGATCCTGTCCTCACTGGAACCCGTGCTCGAACACATCCGCTCCGGCCCTCAGGCCTGAACCACCGATCGGCCCGGTTGCCGCGAAGCCGACGGCGGTATCGTCCACCGATGGACGGACAGCAGCTCGGGGAAAGCGGCGGCGGCAGGGAGTTCCAGCGGGTCGCCGACAAGTTGCGTGGCCGGATGGCCGGTGGCACCTATCCGCTGCGGTCGTTCCTGCCGTCACAGCGCGATCTGGCCGAGGAACTCGGTGTCTCCCGCGACACGGTGCAGCGGGCGCTTCGAGAGCTGGCCAACGAAGGCTGGATCGAGCCCCGGCAGGGCAGCGGATCGAGGGTGATCAAGACCCAGCGCATACAGTCGCCGGCGGCCAAGGCGACCAGGCTGCGACGGGAAGTGACCCTGGCGCCGTTCATCAGCGAAGCCTTCGAACAGCCCGACGTCACGCTGGACGTCTACACGCTGACGTCCGAGTCGCTGGACGCGCACATCAGGCTCCAGGCGGAACGTGTCCGCGGCGGCTTCATCTCGCCCCGGCGCATCACCCTGCGCATGCTCCTGCCGGACACGACGCTGGAACCCCCCTACCCCAGGGTCAAGGACGACAGGAACGACCCACGGCTGAGGCAGCGGCTGCGGACCATGACCGAGTGGTACACCGCCTCGCTCCAAGGAGCACTGCGGGACCTGCAGACGGAGGGACTGGTGCCGTCGGTCGACGTCCGGATCCGGCATGCGCCGCTGATCCCCGCTTTCAAGCTCTATCTGTTCAACGCCGTCGAGGTCCTGCACGGGATGTACGAGGTGGTGGAACGGCCGGTGGAGCTGGAATCCGGCGAGATGATCATGGCTCTCGACGTCCAGGGGCTCGGCGCCACTCTCACCCACCATGCGAAGGACGAGGACCCCACATCTCCCGGCACGGTCTTCGTGGACAGCATGCGGCAGTGGTTCGACTCGGTGTGGGAGCTGCTCTCCACCGATGCGTGAGCCGGGCAGGCTTCCGCTAGCATGCCCGCACCGGCTGAGCAAACGCTCTTCGGCGTTCGTATCAAGAGGCTGACGAGCCAATCTCGGACGAGCTCACGCGTCCTCACGCAGAGGGGTGACACACCACCTGGTGCGTACGGGTACGCATGCCACTCCGTCGCGTGCGTCCATCGTGCGTGACATCGGCCTCACGCTTACCGTTTGCCGTGTCGTGACTCCCCTCGCACCTCCGGAGTGGTCAGTGGGCGTACCTTCGCTTCCCCGTCCCGCCGCTGGGGAGCGCCCCGCGCCCGACCCCGGACACCGCGCCTTCGTCGACCTGGCCGTGCGGGAGGGACGGCCGATCGGCGGCCACCACCACCAGAACTACGTCGTACCGGTCACACCGGCCATGGCCGGACCACTGGGCCGTGACGTCGGCACGCCCGTCACCGTGCGGATCCGGCGCGCCGAGGCGTTGTCGGTGGTGATCAGAACATGGCGGTCCGAGCAGGAGATCCTCGACGCCGTCAGCAGAACCCTGCCGCACATGCCCGAGGTTCTGGCCAGGGGACACGGGTTCGCGATCCACAGCCATGTGGAAGGAGTTCCGCTCTCCAGCCTCGGCGGAAACGGTGAACCCGTCGACACCCCGATGGTTCAGGAGCTGGCCCGTCTGCTGGCCCGGACGGCCCAGGTGCGCCGCACCGGGCTCCCTCCGCTGCCGTCCGTCTGGCCCAGCAACGACACCGACAGCCAGGGATTCCTGCGGACGTTGACCCGTCTCGCGGATCACCGGATCAGGCGGCCGAACCGGGAGGCGTTCGGCGGGCTGTTCACGGCGCTCGGCGTTCCCGAGGACGCCCTGACCTCGCTGGCCGGACGAGTCCCCGCCATGGCGCGGCGACCGTACAGCCTGCTCCACGCCGACCTGCACCGCGACAACGTGATCGTGTCGTCCACCGGTGACCCGTTGCTCATCGGCGTCGACTGGGAGCTGGCCACCTACGGTGACCCGCTGCACGACCTGGCGACCCATCTCGTGCGGATGCGGTATCCGGAACACCAGTGGTCCGCGGTGGTGGACTCCTGGGCGGACGCCGTGCGGGAAGTCCGTCCGGCCGCCGTCAACGGACTGGGCAAGGACCTGCGCCACTACCTGGCCTTCGAGCGGGCCCAGTCCGTGTATCCCGATGTCATGCGGGCGGCTCGCTCACTGGAGGAGACTTTCACCCAGGAGAAGCTGGACGAGGCGACGGCGGAGGTGCGCAGGGCGCTGGAGTCGGCCTCCGAACCGCTGCGGCTCAGGAGGGTGCCGGGGGAGCGGGAGATCGAGCGTGCGCTGTTCCGCTGGCTGGCGGCCCGCGGCGGCCACCACCGCACCGGGCGCGGCCCGAACGCCAGAGCCTTGACCTGGGAACCGGACCGGCGTCTCGAACAGCCCGCGGACTTTCCCGGATCCGCGGTGCGGGAGGCCCTGGCGCTCGAAGGAGCGGCTCCGGCCGGCCGTGTCTTCAAGGGCACCGCGCACCTCAACACGGTGGTGCGGGTGCCGAGCACCGGCTGCGCCGTGGTCGTCCGCCGGAAGCTTCCCGACGTATGCAGCAGGGAACGCGGCATCCTCAGCGAGCACGCCGTCCTGCGGCTCATCGAGGAAGCGCTCGTCCCGGTGGCCGTGCCCAGGGCCCTGGCGCTCGGAGTCAGCCACCCGGACGACCCCTTCGCCATTCACACCTACGAGGGTCCGGCCGGTGCCGGCCGCCCTCCGAACCATCCGGTCAACGGCCTGCTGCCGCACGAGGCGGACGCCCTGGTGGACCAGCTCTGCGCCCTGACAGGGGTGGACTACACACCACTCGATCCGCTGGCCAGGGAGGGAGGGTCCTACCCCTCACTCAAAGACCAACTCGTCCTGCTGGTGGCTGAACTGCCGGAGAGATCACAACGGTTGGCGCGGCATCTCGGGCTGCCGGACGCCGACCGCCTTCGGCAGATCCTCTCCCGCCACGAGGTGAGCCACCGCAAGCCGTCCCTGCTGCACGGCGATCTCAACCCGTGGAACCTGGTCCGCAGGGACGACGCCTTCGTGCTGACCCTCATCGACTGGGAGATGGCCCTGGTCGGCGACCCGCTCTACGACCTGGTGCGGCACATGCACCTGACGCCCACCCGCCCGGAGATCCGCGAGCGGATGTTCCGCCGCTGGGAACGCGGGCTGCCGGCCGAGTACACCCGTGGCTGGCGGAAGGACTGGCAGGTGTACCGCTGGCTGGAGATCGTGCGCTCCGCCTACGTCGACCTCGACCGCATCGTGACCGGCGCGAGCCTGGACGCCCCCAACGTCCAACGCGCGGTGGACACCTACGCGGTCACCCTGGCCGTCGCCACCGGCTCCCTGGGCCTGACCGTCCGCACCACCGCCGACCCGCGTCTGGCGCGCGCCCTGGTGTAGCCGGGTGCGGGGCGGGGCGTCCGGCTGCGGCCCTGGTCGGGTGGGCTCTTCCTCCGGTCCGGGAGCCGAGGCCGATTGTCAGTGGTGGGTGAGACGGTAGGAGCATCGAGTCGGAAAGCCGGAAAGAGGGGGATCTGTCATGTCCGGAGCCCAGAACTACATCAACCACGTCGCCCTTGTCCTGGACGCCAGTTCGTCCATGTCGCACCTGAGCGGCAAGGTCGTCGAGGTCGCCGACCAGCAGATCGCGTACCTCGCCCGCCGGTCGAGGGAGCTGGACCAGGAGACCCGCGTCACGGTGTACGTCTTCGCCGACAAGGTGGAGTGCGTCATCTACGACAAGGACGTGCTGCGGATGCCGTCGCTGAAGCAGATGTACCGGGTCGGGGGGATGACGGCTCTGCTGGCGGCCGCACTGAAGTCCCAGCGGGAGCTGGCGCAGACGGCTCAACTGTACGGCGACCACAGCTTCCTGACGTTCGTCCTCACCGACGGGCAGGAGAACGCGAGCCATCGCTGCCCGGACGCCCCTGCCAGGGATCAGCGTGAACTGATAGGGGCCGTGGCCGAGATGTTCCAGACGCAGGAGGACAACTGGACGCTGGCCGTCCTGGTGCCGGACCAGATGGGCAAGCGCGAGGCCATGCAGTGCGGTTTCCCGAAGGACAACATCGCCATCTGGGACGCCACGAGCACACAGGGGCTGGAGGAGGCCGGGCAGGTCATCCAGCAGGCCACCGAGAAGTTCATGGTGGGCCGCACCCAGGGCATCCGGGGATCGCGGGCGGTGTTCTCCACGGGCGCGGACGCGGTCAACAAGGACACCATCAAGGCGGCCGGCCTCACCCCGGTGGATCCGTCGAAGTACCAGCTGATCCCGGTGGCCCGTGACGCGGGGATCCGGGAGTGGGTCCTCGAATGCGGGCACGCCTACCGTACCGGTGGGGCGTTCTACCAGCTGAGCAAGTCGGAGAAGGTCCAGGCGCAGAAGCAGATCGCGGTGCTGGAGAAGAAGACGGACCGGGTGTACACGGGGCCCGAGGCCCGCGCCCTGCTCGGCCTGCCGGACGTGGAGGTCCGCGTCAAGCCGGACCACAACGACGACTTCACGATCTTCGTGCAGAGCACCAGCGTGAACCGGAAGCTCGTGGCGCACACCCGGCTGCTGCTCATGCTCTGAGGCCGATGAAGGAAGACGCAGGAAGACGCAGCCGACGAAGGAAGATGGAAAAGGCAAGGAGGTTCGCCCACTCCTTGCCACTCTCAACGTATAGCGCACCGGGGGGCTTGCGGCAAGGCCCGGGTCGTGGCGCAGAATCGTCGCTCGAGGCCGGAACCTGGGGAAATCAGGTGTCCGCGAAGTGCGTGCGCTTTTGTCGCTGTACGGGGCTCGCGGCGCGACGCGGGGAGCCGGCCGGCAATCGACATCGTTCAGGGGGTTTCCGTGATGGGCGTCAGTGAAGTCAGCGACGTCATCGACGTGATCGTGGTCGGCGGCGGACCGACCGGCTTGATGCTGGCGGGGGAGCTGCGGCTGCACGGTGTGCGGGTGGTCGTACTGGAGCGGCTGACCGAGCCGACCGAGCAGTCACGCGGCCGCGGCCTGCACGCGCGCAGCGTCGAGATGATGGACCAGCGCGGTCTGCTGGACCGGTTCCTCGAGGTCAGCGAGAAGTTCCGGGTCGGCGGCCTCTTCGGCGGCATCGTGAAGCCGTGGCCGGACCGCTTGGACACGGCTCACCCGTACGGCCTCTCCACCCTGCAACCGGTCACCGAGCGGCTGCTGGGCGAGCGTGCCCTCGAGCTCGGTGCCGAGATCCGGCGCGGCTGCGAAGTGGTCGACCTGAGCCAGGACGAGGACGGGGTGACCGTCGAGTTGGCCAGTGAAGGTCCCCCCGGCAACGGGGGCGTAGCCGCCGGGGGAGGGGGAGGCACGCGGCTGCGCGCCCGCTACCTCGTCGGCTGCGACGGGGGCCGCAGTGTGGTGCGCAAGCGGCTCGGTGTCGGTTTCCCCGGCGAGCCCGCCACGGTCGAGACACTGCTGGGCGACATGGAGATGACCGAGGACCCGGAGACGGTCGCCGCCGTCGTCGCGGAGGTCCGCAAGACCCAGCTGCGGTTCGGCGTCATCCCCAACGACGACGGGAAGGAGGGCGTCTTCCGCGTCATCGTGCCCGCCGACGGTGTGGCCGAGGAGGGTGCGACCGCGCCGACCCTCGAGGAGTTCAGGCAGCAGCTGCGGGCCTGCGCGGGCACCGACTTCGGCGTGCACTCCCCGCGCTGGCTGTCCCGGTTCGGCGACGCCACCCGGCAGGCCGAGCGCTACCGGGTCGGCCGGGTGCTGCTGGCCGGCGACGCGGCGCACATCCACCCGCCGACCGGCGGGCAGGGGCTCAACCTCGGCATCCAGGACGCCTTCAACCTCGGCTGGAAGCTGGCCGCCGTGGTGGCCGGCTGGGCGCCGGAAGGACTGCTGGACAGCTACCACGCCGAACGGCACCCGGTCGGCGCGGCCGTGCTGGACAACACCCGCGCGCAGATCGCGCTGCTGGGAACCGATCCGGGCGCGACCGCTCTGCGGGAACTGCTCTCGAAGCTGATGGACTTCGAGGAGGTGAACCGGTACGTCACCGAGATGATCACCGCGACCGGAGTCCGCTACGACTTCGGCGAAGGACACGAACTGCTCGGCCGGCGGATGCGGGACGTGCGGCTGAAGCAGGGCCGCCTCTACGAGCTGATGCGCGGCGGCCGCGGACTGCTGCTCGACCGGACCGGCCGGCTCTCGGTGGCGGGCTGGGCCGACCGCGTCGACCACGTCGTCGACGCCGGCGAGGAACCGGACGTCCCCGCGGTGCTGCTGCGGCCGGACGGCCACGTGGCATGGGCCGGCGACGACCAGCAGGACCTCCTCACCCACCTGCCCCGGTGGTTCGGCGCCGCCACCGTCTGAATCGCCGGGTCCTCCCTACGTGTCGCGCGAGCCGGTACGCGTCGGCTTCACGGATGAGTTCCCGGGAGCGGATCCGGTGCAACTCGAGGTGTATGCCGCTCGCCGCTCACTGCCGGAGCGCCACGACATCGGCGACCAGGCAACTGACGTTGTCGGGGCCGCCGGAGCCGTTGGCGAGGGCGATGAGTTCGCGGACCGCCCGCTCGGGCTCCCCGGTCCCGGAGAGCACCCGGTGGATCTCCCCGGTCGGCACGACGGCCGGCAGACCGTCGGAGCAGAGCAGGTACCGGTCTCCCCGCCGGGCGTCGTGCAGGCGCATGTCGGGGGTGGCATCGGCTCCTCGGCCCAGGGCCCGTATCAGCAGCGACCGCTGGGGGTGGGAGGCGGCCTCTTCCGGGCTGAGGCGCCCTTCGTCGACCATCGACTGCACCACGGTGTGGTCGTGGGTGATCAGGGACAGTTCCCCGTCGCGCAGGAGGTACGCCCGGGAGTCGCCGATGTGGACGAGGGCCAGCTGCGATCCGGTCCAGAGCATCGCGGTGAGTGTGGTGCCGGCCTCTTCGGGAGAGGGACCGTTCCCGGCGGCGCCGTGCACCGCGTGCTCGGCCCGGTCGATCGCCTCTTCGAGGACGTTGAGGAGATGGCCCGCCGGGATGCCGTCGGTCTCGAGGGGCTTGAGCGCGTCGACGGCGGCCGCGCTCGCCACGGCTCCCCGACTGCCGTAGCCGTCGGCGACGGCGAGCAGGCGGGAACCGGCGTAGGCGGTGTCCTGGTTGCTCTCGCGGACCAGGCCCGTGTCGGACAGTGCGGCGTAACGGATTCCCAGGGGCTCGGTGACCGGGGGCATGGCGGAGTCCTTCCTGGACAGATGGTCGATGAGGAAGGTGGCCAGGTCCCGCCGTGCGGCGGTGTCGGCTTCGACCTGGGCCCGGAACACGCGGATCTCCTGGGCCGCCGGGCCCGCCTCCAGCGTGCAGACGTGCTGGATGCGGGCGAGGGGCATTCCCAGGCGCCGGAGCCAGGCGACCAGCCGGGCCCGGTCCAGTTGTTCCGGTGCGTAGTAGCGGTAGCCGGTCACCGGGTCGACCTGAGCGGGGGTCAGCAGGCCGAGTTCGTCGTACAGACGCAGTGCCTTCGGCGACAGTCGGGACACCTTCGCGAACGCCCCGATGGTCAGCAGCCCCATGCTCGCTCCTCCTCATGCCGGGCACCTCGCCCGGCCCCACCGATGCTGTGCCCTCCCCCAAGGTGAAGGTCAACCAGGGCTGCTCGCGTCGCACTGCGACCGCACACCCACGGGGTGGGGGCTCTCCGGCCCGCACGAGCGGAGGACTCCCACCCCGTCCGCACGCGACCGGCGCGCTGTCAGCGGAGGGTGTACTCGCACAGGTGCTTGCCCTCGGTGCCGCCCGGATCCTCGACGACCTTCTTCCCGTCGACGGTGATCGAACAGGGAGCCGCGCCGAGCCGGCCGTCGGACAGCTTCACCGGCCCCGGCACGACGGACACGATGGTCCCGACCTTGCGTTGGGTGCTGTTCAAGGTGACGCTGTCCGACTTCTTCCACGGCAGCGTGACCTGCTCGGAGCGGTTCGTGTCGAGGTTGTAGTAGACGCTGGACCTGCCCTCGCCGCCGACTTCGAGGGTGACCTCGTACGTCTTGCCCTGGCCCTCGGAGGCCGGCTTGGACGACGACGTGGCCGTTCCCTTGTGGGCGCGTTCCTTCTTGGCTTCGCCGCCTCCGCTGCTGCCGCACGCGGCCATCAGCCCGACTGCCGCGACGAGCGCCGTCATGGTCATTGCCCTGCGCATGTGTGTGCTCCCCCGTGATGCGGATGTGACCCGGTGTGCGGAACGAGTCCTACGAAGCATCGTAGGCGTGCGGTCCCTGACGTCGACGGGCGGGCCGATGGCCGGCCCGAAGTGCTCGGTCACGGGTATGGCGCACTATTGCAAGCAGGTGCTTGCAATAGTTAGCGAGCTGGGGCAGGGTGGAGGTATGGCGTCACTCAATGTCGGCAACCTCGGTGAGTATCTCCGTGAGCAGCGGCGCAACGCGCAGTTGTCGCTGCGGCAGCTCGCCGATGCCGCCGGGGTGTCCAATCCGTATCTGAGCCAGATCGAGCGCGGGCTGCGCAAGCCGAGCGCGGAGGTGTTGCAGCAGGTCGCCAAGGCGCTGCGGATCTCCGCCGAGACGCTGTACGTGCGCGCCGGCATCCTCGACGCCGAGCGGGACCGGGAGGAAGTGGAGACGCGGGCCGTCATCCTCGCCGATCCCACGTTGAGCGAGCGTCAGAAGCAGGTGCTGCTCCAGATCTACGAGTCCTTCCGCAAGGAGAACGGGTTTGGGGGCGCCGAGGATGGTGAGGCGACCGGGACCGCCGGTGTCGTCGGTGTCACTGGTGCTGTCGAGGTGGCTCAGGAAGCGGAGACCTCGGAGGTTTCCGGAAGCGCCGACGGGAGCGCCGACGGGAGCGGCGGCTCTGACGGCGGTTCCGCGATACGTCGGGGCGGCCGTAAGGCCGGTGGCGGCACGGACGCCGGGCGCCGGGGCCCCTCCGGCAACAGCACCAGCAGCACCAGCAGCACCAGCAGTGACATCGATCCGCAGCAGACGGCCGACTGAGCCGGACCAGGGCACCGGCCGCCGCCGCGGATCACACAGACCCTCAGCCGAAAACGAATCCGGGAGGACCATCACCATGGCCATCACCGACGACCTGCGCAAGACCTTCAGCGACCCGACCCCGCTCTACTTCGCCGCCGGCACCGCCGACCTCGCCCTGCAGCAGGCCAGGAAGGTTCCGGGCCTGGTCGAGCAGATCCGTGCCGAGGCGCCTTCGCGTATCGAGGCCGTCCGCAACACCGACCCCAAGGCCGTCCAGGAGAAGGCGACCATCCGGGTCAGGGAGACGCAGGAGACCGTTCAGGCCAAGGTCAGCGAGTTCTTCGGTTCGCTCGACACCGACCTGAAGAAGTTCGGCGAGTCCGCCCAGGACCTGGCCCTGCGCGGGGTCGGCGTCGCCGCCGAGTACGCGGTCAAGGCCCGCGAGACCTACGAGAAGGTCGCCGAGCACGGCGAGCAGGCCGTGAAGACCTGGCGCGGCGAGGCCGCCGAGGGCATCGAGGACGTCGCCGTCGCCGTCGAGGACGTAGCCGTCGCCGTCGAGCCGAAGCCCGAGCCCGCGGCCGGACCGAAGGCCGTGACCACGCCGAAGCTCGAGTCGGTGGGAGGTGAGGGCGACAGGGAGGACAGCGCCAACGGGGCGACGCAGCCCGGCGCCAGGAAGGCCCCGACGCGCAAGCCCACGGCGGCCAAGAAGACGCCGCCCATCAAGTAGGCACGTGGGAACGAGCGGCAGCGGTGCCGTCGAGTGGTACGGGCCGGGCACTCTCGCGGTGTCCGGCCCGTTCTCCTGGGTAGCCGGCCGGCGGTTGCGGGTACGGTGACCGCGTAAGGACGAGCCGAGTCGGGTGGTGGACGTTGTGCTGATGCAGGGCTTCAATGGGTTCATGGGGCTGCTGGACATGGCCCTGATCGTTTTCAGCGGCTTCGCACTGATCGACGCGGCCGTCCGCCGCGAGGACGCCTACCGCGCGGCGGACAAGAAGACCAAGCCGTTCTGGCTGATCATCCTCGGACTCGCCTTCGTGGTGAGCCTGATCTTCGGCATCCTGTCGTTCCTGCCGATCATCGGGCTGATCGCGACCATCGTGTACATGGTCGACGTCCGTCCCGCCCTGCGCGGCCTCTCCGGCGGCGGGCGCAGCCACCGGGGCTCCAGCAGCGACGGCCCCTACGGCCCGTACAACGGCGGACGGTAGGGAGGGCGGAGCCCCCTCACCGTCACGGCCGCTGCGGTGGCACCCGGTCCAGGAGCAGTACCGCCACGTCGTCCGTCAGCTCCCCGCCGTTGAGGTCGCGGACCTCGTTGACGGCCGCCCGCAGCAGTTCCTCGCCCCGCAGACCGTCCGTGAACTGGCGGTGGACCATGTCGACCATGCCGTCCTGGCCGAGCCGTTCCCCGCTGTCGCCGACCCGGCCCTCGATCAGGCCGTCCGTGTAGAGCATCAGGCTCCACTCCGTGCCCAGTTCCACCTCCGTACGCGGCCAGCGGGCTCCGGACAGCAGCCCGAGCGCCGGGCCGTTGTTGTCGTACGGCAGCAGCCGCGCCGGTCGGCCCGGCCGGGCGAGGAGCGGTGAGGGGTGGCCGGCCAGGCACAGGCCCGCCCGGCGGCCGTCGGGGGAGATGTCCACCGCGCAGAGGGTCGCGAAGATCTCGTCGTCCGCGCGCTCGTGCTCCAGCACCTGCTGCAGCGTGCCCAGCAACTCGTCCCCGCACAGGCCCGCCAGGGTCAGCGCGCGCCAGGCGATGCGCAGCTCCACGCCGAGGGCGGCCTCGTCCGGGCCGTGGCCGCAGACGTCGCCGATCATGGCGTGCACCGTGCCGTCCGGGGTGCGGACGACGTCGTAGAAGTCACCGCCGAGCAGGGCGCGCGAACGGCCCGGACGGTAGCGGGCGGCGAAGTGGAGCGGGGAGCCGTCCAGGAGCGGGGTCGGCAGCAGGCCGCGTTCCAGGCGGGCGTTCTCCTGGGCGCGCAGCCTGCCCTCGGCGAGCCGCCGCTCGGCGGTGTCGGAACGCTTTCGTTCCACCGCGTACCGGATCGCCCTGCTCAGCAGCCGACCGTCCAGCTCGTCGCGGAAGAGGTAGTCCTGGGCGCCCACGCGCACCGCCTCCGCGCCGCGCTCGGCGTCGCCCGACGCGGTCAGCGCGAGGACGGCGTGCCGGGGCGCGAGCTCCAGCACGTGCTTGAGCACGGCGAGCTCGTCGTCGCCGTCGCCGCCACCGCTGTTGCCGTTGCCGCTGCCCGCCCGGCTGCCGGGGGCGGGCAGCGCGAGGTCCAGCAGGATGCAGTGGACGTCGTCGGTCAGCAGCCGCTCGGCCTCGGTGAGGTTGCGGGCGGTGCGCACGCGGATCGGCTTGCCGGTCTGGTCGAGCAGGTCCGGCACGATCGGCAAGCCCGCCGGGTCGTCCTCGATCAGCAGCAGTGTGAGGTTGGTGGGGGCGGTCGAGGGCGTCTCGTTCCTGGTGTCGTCCTCGGTGTGCTCCGCCGTGCGCGGGGCCGTTGCTCCGGCCTCCGAGGCGTCCTCGGCGGGGCCACCGTTCGGTGATGCGGCGTGCGCCTGACCGCTTTCCGCGGCCGGGAGCGTTCTCTGCCGCGGTACGGGTGCGGGCATTCTTCCGGGTTCCTTCCCTCCCCCCGAGGGCGTGGTGGGGGCGCGGGGTCTCGGCCCGTGTACCCCGTGCTCTCCACTTCGGATGAGCGGGGGGTGCCCCTTCCAGCGGGGACGATAGCGGGTGTCGGCGTCGCAGCGGAATGGTGTGCGGCACGCCGCTCCGCCGTCAGCCGGTGTCATATGCCGTGTTATGGGCAGCAGTTGGACACGTCGGTGACGCGGTCGGGATGACGAACGTCACGCCCGCAGGGGTGTGGCCGCGCCCTCGGCGTGGACCGGGTCACATGGCGCAGGTCACGGAGTGCTCAGTTCGCATCCGTTTTCGCGCCGATCTCGCTGCTCTTGTCGCTTTTGCGGTTCTTGTCGCTCTTGTTGTTCTTGCTGTTCTTTTCCCTGTTCTCGGTTTCATCGGCATTCGGGTCCGGGCGGACCACCCCGAGGATCGGCATCGAACCGGCTCCCGCGATCGTGATCGTCCGTCCCGGGCGCGGGGCGTGGACGATGGATCCGTCTCCGACGTACATGCCGACATGGCTGGCGTCGTCGAAGTAGATGACGAGGTCACCGGGCCGCATCTCCGTGACGGCGACGCGCGTCAGCTGCTTCCACTGTTCCTGCGAGGTGCGCGGGATGCCCTGCCCGCCCGCTCTCCACGCCTGGGAGGTCAGACCCGAGCAGTCGTACGCCTTCGGGCCCTCGGCGCCCCACTCGTACGGCTTGCCGATCTGCGCGGTGGCGTACGCGACGGCCTTCCTGCCCTGCTCGGTCGCCTCCGTCCCGATGCCGTCGAGGGCGCCGGAGTCCAGCCAGGCGGACTGGGCCTTCTCGGCGGCCCGCCGCTCCAGCTCGGCCAGCCGTTCCTTCTCCTCCTGCTCCAGCTCGGACTCGATCTTCTCGGCCGCCGCGATCTGCTTCTCGATCTTCTTCTGCGCCTTGGCCTTGGCCTTGCGGCCCGCTTCCAGCTTCCGCCACTGGGCGTCGGCGTCCTGCGCGTACTGCTCCAAGTCCTCCTGGGTGCGCTTCGTTTCACCGAGCAGACCCTTGGTCGCGTGCTGGCCCTGACGGATCCGGCCCGCGCCGACGAGGAATTCTTGCGGGTCGTCGCTCAGCATCAGGTGGGCCTCGGGCGGGAGTCCGCCACCGCGGTACTGGGACGCGGCCGCGGCGCCCGCGCGGTCCTTCAACTCGTCCAGTTTCTCCTTGCCCTTGGCGATCTTCTTGGCCAGCCGGGCGATCTCGGTGGACTGCTGCTCCGCCTTCTCCTCGGCGGCGTTGTACTCCTCGGTGGCCACCGCCGCGGCGCGGTAGAGGCTGTCGAGCTTCTTGCGTACGGCTTCGAGGTCCTTGGACGGCGCGACATCGGCACTCGCGCTCGCGCTCGGGGCCGGCGGGGGAGTGGGAGCCGCGAACGCCGTGCCCGGTGCCGCCAGTACGGTGATCGCGCAGACCACGGTCACTGCCGCCGTGGTCAGCATGCGCCTGCCGGTCTCCATGACCCGCCCCCAAACTGATTAACCGTCAGTAACATTCTTCACCAGGGGGGATGGTGCCATGTCGGCGCCCGAAGTGACAGAGGTGACGCTTCCCGGCTCCCCCTCCCCGTTATGGGGCTCGCCCCGTCGATGTGACGAACGACTCACGGAGATCGTTCCCGGAGTTCACCCCCGTGGCGCCAAGGCCTCCCACCGCACCGTGACTTCGCCCTGCCGCCACCGGGCCGGCCCGTCCGTCACCGGCCAGTCGGCGGTCAGCTCCCGCACCGTACGGATCCAGCGCTGGCGGGCACCGTACGAGGCGTAGGGCGCGGCGGCGGCCCAGGCGCGGTCGAAGTCGCGCAGGAAGGCGTGCACCGGTTCGCCGGGGACGTTGCGGTGGATGAGTGCCTTCGGCAGACGTTCCGCCAGGTCCGAGGGGCGTTCCAGGGAGCCGAGCCGGGTCGCGAAGGTGACCGTGCGCGGCCCCTCCGGGCCGAGGGCGACCCATACGTGCCGCCGCCCGATCTCGTCGCAGGTCCCCTCGACCAGCAGCCCGCCGCGCGAGCCGCTCGCCGGTTCGGCCGGGGCGAGCCGTGCGCACAGCCGCTGCCAGGCGGCGGCGACCTCGGCCTCGTCGTACTGGCGCAGGACGTTCGCCGCGCGGATCAGCGTCGGCCGTCCGGGGAGCGGGATCTCGAAGCCGCCGTGCCGGAAGGCCAGCCCCTCACGCTCGTACGGGCGGGCCGCCGCGACCCGGGCCGGTTCGATCTCGACGCCGACCACATGCGTGCGGGGGGCCACGGTTCGCAGGCGGTGCAGCAGTTCGACCGCCGTCCAGGGGGCGGCGCCGTAGCCGAGGTCGACGGCGACGGGGTGGTCGGCGCGGCGCAGCGCGGTGCCGTGCGTGGCCGCGATCCAGCGGTCCATGCGGCGCAGACGGTTGGGGTTGGTCGTCCCGCGCGTCACCGCACCCACGACGGGGGACCTCCGGGAGCGGGGGAGGGCGGCGGCGCGGGCGGTCATGCGTACGAGGGTATGCGCGCGGCCGGGCCCGGCAGGAACCGACCGGGGAGGGCCGCCGGAGGACGGCCCCGCGCCCACGCACCCGGTACTCGAACGGTTGAGCGACAATCGGTAATGATTCGGCAAAGACCCGATCCCGAGAGGTCACCCGGAAATGGGAGCGGCCCCTCCGGTGTTGGGGAGCTGGAGGGCCCGCACGCCCCCGAAAGCCATGCCGGAAAGTCAGGCCCGCAACGAGGAGGAACGCCACGTGAGCCAGTACATCGCCAGGCTCGGGCGGCGCTCCCCCGCCGCGTCCCCGCGGCTGCGACTGCATCGCAGGCCCCGCCGCGTGGCGATGCTCTCCGTGCACACGTCCCCACTGCACCAGCCGGGGACCGGCGACGCCGGCGGCATGAACGTCTACATCGTGGAACTCGCGCAGCGTCTCGCCGCGATCAACATCGAGGTCGAGATCTTCACGCGCGCGACCACCGCCGCCCTCCCGCCCTCCGTGGAACTCGCGCCCGGCGTCCTCGTCCGGCACGTCGACGCCGGCCCCTACGAGGGCCTGGCCAAGGAGGAGCTGCCCGCCCAGCTGTGCGCCTTCACGCACGGTGTGATGCACGCGTGGGCCGGCCACCGGCCCGGGTACTACGACCTGGTCCACTCCCACTACTGGCTCTCCGGCCACGTCGGCTGGCTCGCCGCCCAGCGCTGGGGCGTCCCCCTGGTGCACGCCATGCACACCATGGCCAAGGTCAAGAACGCCAACCTCGCCGTCGGCGACACACCCGAGCCGGCCGCCCGGGTCATCGGCGAGACCCAGATAGTGGCCGCCGCGGACCGGCTGATCGCCAACACCGCCGGAGAGGCCGAGGAACTCGTACAGCACTACGCGGCCGACCCGGACAAGGTCGCCGTCGTCCATCCCGGCGTCAACCTGTCCCGCTTCCGCCCGTCCGACGGCCGGGCCGCCGCCCGCGCCCGCCTGGGACTGCCCCAGGACGCCCTGATCCCGCTCTTCGCGGGCCGCATCCAGCCGCTCAAAGCCCCCGACGTGTTGCTCCGCGCGGTCGCCGCGCTGCTCGCCGAACGCCCCGAGCTGCGCTCCCGGCTCTGCGTCCCCGTGGTCGGCGGCCCCAGCGGCAGCGGCCTCGCCAAGCCCGAGGGACTGCAGAAACTCGCCGCCCGCCTGGGCATCGCCGACGTCGTACGGTTCTGTCCGCCGGTCGAGCAGGAACAGCTCGCGGACTGGTTCCGGGCCGCGTCCGTCCTGGTCATGCCCTCCTACAGCGAGTCCTTCGGCCTGGTCGCCATAGAGGCGCAGGCCGCCGGCACCCCGGTGCTCGCCGCCTCGGTCGGCGGCCTGCCGGTGGCCGTACGGGACGGACACACCGGCTTCCTCGTCCAGGGACACGACCCCGAGGCCTACGCGCGCGTGCTGCTCGAATTCGCCGACCGGCCCGACCTCGCCGACCGGATGGGCGGGGCCGCCGCCCGGCACGCCCGGTCCTTCGGCTGGGACAGGTCGGCCGCCGCCACGGCCGACGTCTACACGGCCGCGACGCAGGCCCACCGCCGTCACGTACGCTCCCAGCATGGCTGAAGCGGAACAGCAGCAGGCGGCGGCACAGGTCGTCGAGGGCGTCCTCAAGGACGCCGGACTCGACTGGGAGAGTCCCGCGGCCGGCACGTACGTCGTGAAGCTCCCCGGCACCCGCAAACTGTCCACGACGGTCTCCCTCATCGTCGGCAGGCACTCGCTCTCCCTCAACGCCTTCGTCATCCGGCACCCCGACGAGAACGAGGCCGCCGTCCACCGCTGGCTCCTGGAGCGCAACCTCAAGCTGTACGGCGTGGGTTACGCCGTGGACCCGCTCGGCGACATCTACGTCACCGGCCGCTTCCCGCTGCCCGCCGTGACCCCGGACGAGGTCGACCGGCTGCTCGGCCAGGTCCTGGAGGCCGCCGACGGCAGCTTCAACACCCTGCTGGAACTGGGTTTCGCCACCGCGATCCGCAAGGAGCACGCCTGGCGGGTGTCGCGCGGGGAGTCGACACGGAACCTGGACGCGTTCACCCGACTCATCGAGCGCCCCTCGGACGAGTAGGGACCGCGCAGGTCACCGCAGGGCTACCGGCCTCCCGCGCGGTAACGGCCCGGTGTGACACCGACCAACTTCCGGAAGTGCCGGGTGAGATGGGCCTGGTCGTAGAAACCGGTGGCCACCGCGACCTCGCTCGGCGGCCCCCCGTCGAGCAGCAGCCGACGGGCCCGGCCCACCCGACGGGACATCAGGTACTGGTGCGGCGCGATGCCGTAGGCACCGCTGAACGCCCGTACCAGGTGCGCGGGATGCGCGGACAGCAGCCCCGCGGCCTCCGCCAGGCCGATCCCCTCCACGACCCGCGCGTCGAGCAACTCCCGCAGCCGGCGCGCGAGGACGGGATCCCGCCGAGGTACTCGTGCGGCATCGTCCCGGGACCGCAGATGGGCCCGCAGCCGCTCCCCGACGAGCGTCAGCCTGCTCTCCGCCTCCAGTTCCTCGCCGGGCCCCACGAGCGCCGCGTGCACCTGCCCGACCCGCCGCCGCAGCAGGGGATCACGCAGGTCGGGCCGGTCGACGGCGGCCCCGATCAGATCGTCCCCGAGGTGGGTGCCGTCGAGGTAGAGCACCCGCTTGCGGAAGCCGTCCGGGGTGGCGGAGGCACCGTTGTGCGGGACGTGCGGCGGCAGCAGGGACACGGTGTCGTGCGGGGTGCCGTGCTCGTGCCGGTCGAGGTCGTACCGCACGGCGCCGTCGTCGACGATCAGCAGCGTCCAGGCGTCGTGGACGTGCATCGGGTAGGCGTACTCGGTGAAGCGGGCGTGGAACACCTCGACGACGCCCGGGACCCGGGGCCGCCAGGCGGAAACGGTGCGCCGGGGGCCGTCCGCGCGCGCTGCGGGCATGCAAACAACGTACAAGACGGGGACGTACGCCGATCGGCAGTCTCGAGGCATGAGCACACGCTTCGACACGAAGATCGCCGTCCTGCTGCGCGAGGACCTGGAGACCTGGCAGCGCCTCAACGTCACCGCGTTCCTGGTCAGCGGCCTGGGCACCCAGGTGCCCGACCTGATCGGCGAGCCCTACGAGGACGCGGACGGCGTGCCCTACCTGCCGATGTTCCGCCAGCCGGTGCTGGTCTTCGAGGGCACCAAGGAGACCCTGAAGGCGGCGCACACCCGGGCCCTCTCCCGCGCCCTGCCGCGCGCGCTGTTCACCTCGGACCTCTTCTCCACGGGCCACGACGAGGCCAACCGCGCGGCGGTCCGCGCCGTCGGCACGCCCGACCTGGACCTGGTCGGCCTGGCGGTGCACGGCCCGAGGAACGCGGTGGACAAGGTCCTGAAGGGGGCGAGGATGCACCCGTGAGACGGTGGGTGCATGCTGGCCCCACCGCCTCGCCCGCTCCTCTTCCTGGACGTGGACGGCCCGCTGATCCCCTTCGGGGAGGGGGCGCGGGAGCCGCTCACGCACGAGGGCAACCCCCTGCTGGGCCGTCTCGACCCCACGGTGGGCCCGCGCCTGCTTGCCCTGCCCTGCGACCTGGTGTGGGCGACGACCTGGCGGCACGAGGCGAACGACACGATCGCCCCACGCCTCGGCCTGCCGAGGCTGCCGGTGGTGGACTGGCCGGAGGCCGATGACGCGCCCGCCCCGCGCGGCCTCCACTGGAAGACGCGTCCCCTGTCGGAGTGGGCCGGACCGCGCCCGTTCGTCTGGCTGGACGACGAGATCGGCCCGGTGGACCGCCTGTGGACCGAGTCGGCCCACCCGGCGCCCGCCCTGCTGCTCCGGGTGGATCCGGCGAAGGGGCTCACGGAGGAGGACTTCACGGCGACGGAGGAATGGCTGCGCGGGCGCTCACCCCGATGACGAGGCGGCGTGAGCCGGGCGCGGGTCACCTTGGAAGACCTGCGTGAGGTGCCAGGCGCGGTGCGGTGCCGCGACGGGGGCGGTCCCCGGCTGCGGGCCGATGAGGGGCCGCCCGGAGAGCTCGGTGACCTGCGCGCGGGCCGCGCCGCCGTGCCCGACGAAACGCTGCGAGACCAGGATGCGGTGCTGGTCGCCGACCCCGAGGACACCCTTGTCGAAGAGCTTGTGGTGCAGCGAGCACAGGCACAGCCCGTTGTCGACGTCGTCCGGACCGTCGAACGCCCACCAGCGCACATGCGCCGCCTCCAGCCCCACGGGCACGCTCCCGATCCGGCCGTCGTAACCGCAGAAGGCACACCGGTGCTCGTACGCGGTCAGCACCAGCTCCCGCATCCGGCGGTCCCGTTGCCGCCGGACGGCCGTGAGACGGGTCGTCTCCGCGGGCTCCAGTTCCAGGCCGACGGCCTCGCACAGTTCGCCGTGCAGCGAGGGCGGGAAGTTGGCGTCGAGCAGCACCTGTGCCATCCGGCCGAGCAGCGACGGCTCCCGCCGCAACGCCACCCGCAACTCCGGTACGAGCCGCCCGGTGGCGCCGGTCGCGCGCAGCTCCCGCACCCCGGTGCCGGGGCTGCCGGCCCCGCGATCGCTCCGCACCTCCCACACCCCGTCGCTGACCAGATGGTGGAACGGATAGGCGGGCGACGTCCGATTGGCCGGTCCGTACTCGGCCAACAGCCGTTTCAGGTCCTCCTCCACGGCGCTGTACCGCAGTTCGCCGTCGCCGTGCTCCCGCTGGAACCGGCCGAGGGCGTACAGCAACAGCAACGGCTTGTGCGGAGCCCGCACCGCCCCCTTGCTCCATTGCCTCAACTCGGCTGCGCGCTCGACCCAGTTCATGGCTGGTGATCGTAGTGACGCCCGGTATCCCCGCCCAGTGGTAGTGTCACGCTCTTCGCCGGGCTCCCTGCGCGGAGTCTCCGTGGCAGGTCGCGCCGTGTCCGATCCCCTTGACGCCGTTTCCCCCGGTGCCCCCGATTCCTTCGATCCGTACGCGATGTGGCGGGACGCGCTCGCCGAGGTCGACCGGGTCTTCGCATCGCCTCCCGCACTGGACCGACCGGTGGCCGGCTGCACGTACTGCACCCCGGAGTCGGAGCTGCGCATGCTCGGCGGCGACCCCGCCGCCGTGCCGGACGATGTCCTCGGGCCGTTCATGCGTGAAGTCGTCGGCCACTGGGACAAGGACCAGTACCCCCTCCTGTGGCGCCGCCTCATGCCGCGCGCACTGCGTTACTGGGGCCCGGAGGGCCATGACGTCGACCCGTCCGGAGAGCTCGGTCACCTCGGCGGCCACGGGGCCGTGCTGGCCGACTGGCCCGCACCCGAACGTGCCGCGGTCGAGCGGGCCTTCCGC
The DNA here is from genome assembly GCF_016757295.1 of Streptomyces sp. M2CJ-2. Taxonomy (NCBI): domain Bacteria; kingdom Bacillati; phylum Actinomycetota; class Actinomycetes; order Kitasatosporales; family Streptomycetaceae; genus Streptomyces; species Streptomyces sp. M2CJ-2. The sequence goes on from NZ_JAESIF010000032.1 coordinate 74,808, forward strand.
GCGCTGCTGGCCGTCGCCCTGGTCGACGGGCGACCTGCGGAGGCCGTCACCGACTTGGTGGAAGGCATCGCACACGCGACGGGCGACCTGTGGCCCTGGCTGAACCACCTCGCCGCTCTCCCCGGCCCCGAGGCGGACGCCGGCCTGGTCCGCCTCGCCTTCGACTGGGCGACCGACCTCCTCTGGGACGACTTCCAGTTCTGGTGGTGGTACGACGGCGACCCCCAGACCATCGCCGCCTGGCTCCCCACTCAGCGCCCCCGCATCGCCGACTTCGCCACCCGGCACCCACGGTGCAAGACCGCGTCGGACACCCTGATCGCGATCGACCACCTCGGCACCGGCGACCACAGTCCGTGGATGTACCCGTACGGCGTGCAGGAGCACCTGAGACTGGCTGCCTCTTGAGCACTGCGGCGGTCATTGGGATGCGTGACGGCGTGCGTCTGTCCTGCCGCGACCGGGGCGGTCCGGGCCCGCCGCTCCTCCTGCTGCACGGACTGGCCGGCCCCGCGGGCGAAGGGGACGTCCTCGCCCGGGATCCGAGCCCCCTCCCAGCGGGTGATCGCCGTTTCCCTCCGGCTCATTGGTCTCGGTTACCGGCCCGTGTGCGGATGCGGCACATCAGGGTGAAGACGCCCAGGGCCGCCGTCGCGCCGAGACCGGTGGCCAGCGCGTCACCGACGTACCGGCCCAGGTCCGGGCGCAGAAGGTCGACGGTCCCGAACAGGACGACGACCCCCGCGAAGACCGCCGCGATCGCGGCCGGCCAGACGCGGTGGCGCGTCCAGAACCACTGGACGAGCCCCATGCCCAGGAGGGGTGCGACCGCGAGGCCCGGCTCGTCCAGAGCGGCGAACACGGCGTACCCCAGGCAGCTGACCACCCAGCAGACCAGGACCACGAGCAGGGTCTCACTCCAGGAGACGTGTCGGTTCACGCCCGCCGCCCTTCGCTCGCCACCCGGCCGGCGCGGCGCTCCCGCCACCGCCGGACCGCCCCGGCCACCGGGGAGAAGACCACCAACCGTGGCCGATGTGGCCGACAGCCCGACCAACCCTGATCATCCGTCATGATGACCGCTCGATCAGCCTCACGCGCCTGCTCGGTACGGCAAAGAGGCCACGCCGTGGCCTTCCGGCATCCGGCAGCGCCGAGCGCCCCTCGCCTCCGGCGGATCACCACCTGCTCAAGAGCCGTCCCATATCCCCAGACGCTTGAGCCGACGCTGCCGAAGCCGCTCCAAGACAGCCGTGAGCCCGAAGACGAGTCCCATGAGCAGTCCGAAGATCACGGTGAACAGAAGAGAATCGGGCTCTCCCTCGGGCGCTGTCAGCCAGAAGAAGAGCGTGAAGGGGACGGCCGTGCAGAGACCGGTCCCGACCGGGTGACGGGCCACCCATTGATGGAGCCGGGTCGGACGCTGCTGCCCGCCCAGGACCCGGTCCAGAGCCCAGAACGCCTTACCCAGAGACCGCCACCGCTTCGCCATGCCAGAAGAATAGGACGGCCGATCGACCGCTCCCTCGCTCGCGAACTCATGTCCGAGCAAAGCCTTTTCGGCTTTTTCACGGACTGTGAAGCCACCGGTGATTCGCCAGGTCTCCACCGGCAACTCCCGTGCCGTCTTCGGTGGGTGCATCGACATGTGCACGGGTCTCGATAGCACCAGTACCGAAAGAATGCGGGAGGTCGTGGACATTCCACGGCAGTGGCAACTGGCCCGCCGAGCTCGGCAGGGAAGGCCGTAGGGTTCTGCCCCGTGCACCAGCTTGAGATTTCCGACCTGATCACGGCGGTGGATCCACACAGCGGCCACCGGCTCCCGGTCCGGCGCGCCGAGGTGATCCAGCAGCTCCGCGAGAGCGGAGACGAGCGCGCGGCCCGGATCGTCGCCGGACTGCCCACGGACCAGGACGGCGTACTCGACCCGCACGCCGTGGACCGCCTGCTCATCGGTGTGCACACCGAGCTCCAGCGCCTGAGCGAGGAGCTGCGGATCGGCGAACGGCTGGTCCACCTGCTCGGCCCGCTCTTCACCGCGATTCGGTCGGCCACCGGGCAGCCCGGTCCGTACCGTCTGGTCGACGTCGGTTGCGGCCTGGGCTACCTGGTCCGCTGGCTGGCGACGACCAACGCTCTTGGTGCGGACGTCGAGTTGGTCGGGGTCGACCTCGACGCCACGCTGGTCGGCGAGGCGGACCGCCTCGCCCAGGCAGAGGGGCTCAACTGCCGTTTCGTCCGCGGAAACGCCTTCGGCCTGCCGGAAGCCGCGACCGTCTACGTCTCCACCGGCGTGCTGCACCATTTCCGTGGTCCCGCCCTGGCCGAGTTCTTCCAGGCCCAGGCCGCTTCACCGGCGCACGCCTTCTGCCACTTCGACATCGCCGCAACCCGTCTCGCGCCCATCGGCGCCTGGATCTTCCACCGTGCCCGGATGCGCAGCCCGCTCGGCCGCCACGACGGCGTCGTCTCCGCACGGCGCGCGCACAGCGACGAGACGCTGTTGCGCGCCGCTGCGGTACCCGGCATCCGCGCACTGCTGTACGAGCCGCGCGGCGCGGTGAACCCGTTCTGCACCACGTTGCGCCCGGTCATCGGGGTGCGTCCGCAACTGGAGGCGCCGCTTCGCCGCGCCCTCGGGCGGGACGCACGCCGCATGGTCGGCCCGGAGCACCTCGCCGAGAGCACCCGATGACGCCTGCCATACCGCTCATACTCCTCGGTCTGGTCGACGCGGCGTGCAGCGGCTTCCGCGCCTATGCCGGCAGCGACGCCCGCATCCGCAAACAGCGGGCCGTCGCCCGAGCCGTCCTGCGTGGGCTGGCCGTCGGGGCCGTCCTGCTGCTCGCCCCCGCACTGACCGCCGCCCTCCTGCTGCTGACCACACGCGACCAGGCACGGACCTACGACACTCTGACTGCCGGTGGTCTCGGCTACCTGCTCCCGCTCACCGTCTACGCCACCGCCGTACTGCTTTCGCTCGCCGCCTACTTCACCCTGCCGTTCCGCGCCGGCACCCTCGCGATGGTCATCGGCCTCGGCCCGCTGACCCTGCTGCGCCCGCTCGCCGTTGCTGCCGCCTGCCTCGGTGCGGTCCTCAACGGCGGCGGCGGGTCCGCCCTGCTGGTCGGCACGATCGCAGGCGCCGCCGTGCTGTGCGTCGAACCTGCGGTGCACCGACGCTGGTACCACCACGTGCAGTAGAGAACCCGGGTGACGTCGTACGCGTGCCACCGAGCGTCACGGCGATGGCTGACAAGCGGCGCTGTCAGCCGAACATGATGGCGGACGGCTGGTTCACGTGGTGGGCGATCACGATTCCCAGGGCCACTACGGTGAAGAGGGCTCCCGCCACCGCCGTGAACCACCCCACATATCCGAACACCGCGTAGAGCTTGGCGTATTCGGTGTTCCATGCACCCGCATAAGCCCGGGTAGCGGCCTTCCGCCATCCCCGGTGGTCAGCGGCCAGGGCAGCACCCGTCAGGGACATCACGAGCGGGAGCAGAACCACCGGTACGGCTGCGGTCACGGACGTCATCCTCCGTCAGGGCCAGGTGCGTTCGATGCGGTCGTGTCGTACCGCGTAGGCGGCGGGTCCTCCCCTGCCCACTGCCCGGTGGATCGCCTCGCGGTGTGCGTCGAACCGTCCGACCGTCTCGGCACTGGGCAGCTGCTGGTTGTCGAGGTAGAAGAGCACCGCTTCGGCTCAGCCGGCCGCACGCGGACGCTCCTGGGTGAGGTGGTTCCGGCAGTCCCGGCAAGGTCCGGGCTGAGGTGCGCGGAAGGCGCGTTCGCAGCCGTCGCAGGTCTGGAAGGGCAGTACGGCCGGGCGGTCGGGGGTCGGCGGGAGTGGTGTCGGGGGCGGTGCGGGGAGGGGTGTTTCCCGGAGCCGGAAGGCGAGGATGCCCGCCGGGCGGGTCAGGAAGTGGTCGGGGAGCCGTGCCGTGAGATGTGCGGTGATCTGGGAGGGGGCGACACCGGCCGCGAGCCACGCGGTGACGGCCGGTGCGAGACGTACGGCCTCCCGTTCGGACAGGACCAGGCGCGGATCGACACGGCGCAGCGAGGTCAGGACGGCGACCGCCTGCGGGTCGGCGTCGGCGAGCGACGCCGGTTTCTCCGGCCGGTCAGTGGCGGGGGCGGGTGCCGCTTCGGTGACGGCTTCCGGGAAGGGCGTGGTGCGCTGGGCTGCGAGTGACTTCCGGAGCCGGGGCGGCTTCGGCGGTTCCGGGGGCTCCTCCGGATCGGGGTCCGGGTCCGGCTGCGGGGCGCCACCGGGGACGTCGTAGAAGTACGTGCGGGTGCGGATCTGCCCGGTGGGCAGACGTTCACGCCGGCGTTCCAGGTAGCCGGCGGCTTCCAGCTCGCGGAGCGCCCGGGAGATGAGGATCTCGCCCTCGGTGAAGTGCGCGCACAGGGCGGCGATGCTGACGGGGGTGCCGGTGGGCAGGGAGAGGATGTAGACCGCGACGCCGACGGTGACCGCGCTGCCGCGCCGCTGGGCGAGGGCGTTGGAGATCACCGTGAAGTCGGCGGTGAGCCGGGTGCGTACGTGGATCACGCCGGAGGTCGGAGCTCCGGCGTCGGCGCGCAGGCGCGCGTTAGACTGCGGGTCAGCCATCGGGAAGGTCTCTGCTTCCTGATCGGTCAGGCCCTCGTTCCGGGATGCCACTCCCGGCCGGGGGCCGTTCTGTTTGCGGTGGGTGTCGCGAACGTAACCGCCCGTGACCCGCGCCTGCAAGCCGGTCACCCGGACGGGTGACGCGGGCTTTCCGGCGGGGAGGGTGGGTGGGCGGGTGGTTCTTTCCCCCGGTTCTTTGAGGAGGTCAGTGGCCCACCGGACCCTCGCGGACGAGGAACCGGCGGGCCGGGAAGACGTGACGTGACTGGTGCCCGGCCGACTCAGATCCGGTGTCGGCCGGCCTTCAACTCACCTATGAACGCGGCCCAGGAGCCGTCTGCGAAGCAGAGAGCGGGACCGTTCGGGGCCTTGCTGTCACGGACGGGGACGGCGCCGGGGAATCCGTGGGCCACCTCCACGCAGTCGCCCCCCGCCTGATTGCTGTAGCTGCTCCTGCGCCAGGCGGCGCCGTTCAGATCGGGACGGGACGTTCGCTCCACGGTAGCTGCCCTCCATCGCGGTCCGAATCATGCCGAGGGACATGAGCGGGGGCAGGGCCACTGCCCGTAGCCGATCGTAAATCACTTTGTAGCGACTGACGTTGTCCGGTTCCTCGATGAGTCGTCCGTAGTCCGAGCCCTCTGTGTAGGCGACCTCCGAGCCGTCCGGAAGGGCGAGAATCGTCAGTGAGCCGCCCATCGCCTCGTGCCCACCCTGGTCGAACGGCAGTACCTGCACGGTGATGCGGCGTTCCGCTGCCGTTTCGAGCAGTCGCTCCAATTGCCTCCGCATCACGGCAGAGTTGCCGATCGGACGTCTCAGCACCGCCTCGTCCAGGATTGTGCACAGCTCCGGCCGATCAGATGAGCCGAGTCTTTCCTGCCGTCCCATACGGGCTGCGACACGCTCCTCCAACTGCTCGTCGTCGTCGAGCAGCGCATCCAGGCTCAGGACCGCTCGCGCATAGTCCTCCGTCTGCAGCAGACCGGGGACCACGTGGGCCGCGTACTGCCTGATCGACACCGCCCGCTCCGAGTGGGCCATGAACTTCCGCGACCAGTCCGGGAACGTCTCCCGGTACACGTACGGCCACAGGTCGACCAGCAGGTTGTCCGCGCCGAGCGCGGCGTCGAGGGCGCGTGCCAGTTCAAGGGTGGGTTTGGCTCCCGAGGTCCGCTCGATCTGGGTGATCCGGGTGCCCACCACGTGGGTTCTCGCGCCGAGTTCGGCCTGGGTCAGTCCGGCCGCCGTACGGAGCTTGCGCACCCGTGAGCCGAACAGGGCGGCCATGGAGGCGCTGGGGTCGATTCCGTTGGCCAAAGCATCACTTCCGTCCCTTACCAACCGAAAGGTAATGCTGCGTCACCTTCCGAGCGTAGGGCGGTTCCGCGACTCTCGAGCACGGAACGTGACGACTCGTGCGCATCGCGAGACGTCCCATGGCTCGACAGGCAAGGACGGGCACGCCGTGCTGACAGGAACGACCGCCTCGGGTGACGGGTCCGGAAGGGACACCGGTGTCACTCAACCCCGGGAGAAAACCGCCCAGTTCGCCTCCACACCCCGTGGCGCGCGGCTCGCCCGGCGTCTCGCCGGGCGGTGCCTGGAGGAGTGGGGGCACCCGCTGGCCTCGGACGTGTCGTGCACGGTCGCCCTGGTCGTCGGCGAGCTCGCCGCGAACGCCGTGCGGCACGGCCACGTCCCGGGGCACGACTTCCGGCTCCGCCTCGTCCTCGACGAGGCGGCGGGCCTGGTGCGGATCGAGGTCGCCGACGCCGCCGCCGCGAAACGGCCACCGGCGGCTTCGCCCTCTTCGTGTCCCGACGGCGAGTCCGGCCGGGGCCTGTTCCTGGTGGACGTCCTGGCTGAGCGCTGGGGCTGGGAGCCCCGTGAGCCCGTGGGCAAGACGGTCTGGGCGGAGGTGCCGGTCGCCAGGGCTCGCTGACGCCCGCGGTGGCCCTCTCGACGGTGTCGACGACCGTACGGCCCACCTCCGGGGTGTCCCCGTACGCCTTGAACAGGAAGCCGATCACCTCCTCGAGCCGGCCCCGAGCGGCCCGCTGCTCCCTTGAACGTCCGAGTAGCTGAGTAGTCGTACTCATGTGGGGCGAGGTCCGAGGCCGCATGCTGTTGTCCCCCCACGAGGTGGGGGACGAGGGGCGGCAGCCGGGATGACGACGGGGATGAAGCGTACGAGCAGGCCGTCGGTCGGTCAGCAGGTGGGGGTCGGCGCGGCGCTGCTCCTGATCGACCTGATGGTGATCGCCTGGCTGCTGTACGGCTACGGGGTGACGGGGTGGGCCGACAGCTACGACGCCCCCGACCCGCCGGATGCCCCTCGGGTCGCCCGGCAGGCGATGTGGCTCCTGGCCGGGGGCGCGGTGGTCACGGGCGGCGGCCTGCTCGCCCTGGGATGGCGCATCTCCGGCACGGTGCAGCTCCTGCTCCTGGGCGGCGGAGCGGGGCTGTTCTCCTTCTTTGCCGCATCATGACGGGCACTCAAGTGAGCCGAGTGCATCTGCCGACGTGCTGAGTCGTCGCAAGTCGGTCGAGTGCCCTGTGCGGCCCAGGACGACGGGAGAATGTGCTCGTGCGTGGCCACCGCGTGATCACCGCTTCAGGGGTTTGCTTCCGGGCTCTGAAGCGTTGCCGAAAGGAGGTGCGGCCGTCAGCTCCCGGGGGCTCTCGAGGTCTGCCTGATGCGCCGCTGTGCGCCGACGTCGAGGTCGGACGCGGATGTCACGAGAGGCGGGACTTGCCGTTCTGGTGGTGTTTGACCACATGACGCAGCAGGAGTGCGACGAAGGCGACGAAGAGCACCAGGCATCCAAGGCGGACCCACAGCGGACTACCTGTACTGGCGGCCGACCACCCGGACCAGACGATGCACAGCACCATCCAACCGGGGCTTTCAACGAGGGATCGCTCCCGGTCCTGAGGCATGCACCGCTCCCTTCCCGTGCAGCGTGATCATCCCACGGAAGGCGGCACGTGAAGAGACCAGGCGTGGCCTCGGGCTCGGAGCGGCAACCGCTTTCGGGGCGGGGGTGAACTTTCCGTCGAGGGGCCGGCGTGTCGCTTCGTCGGCCGTAGGCCTCTGTCGTTGTCGGTCGACGTCGGGTTCCTTCGGACGGCCCGGCGTCAGCCGTGAGGGATGGCGCCGTAGCCTCCTCGGGTGGACGACTCCTCTTGCTTCTGCCTCCTGTGCGCGCCTTCTTCGGACGGCCCGGCCTGGGAGGAACGTGATGGCCGCATCGCCGCAAGCGTGTCCGAGTTCGGCTGGCACGTGATGGGTGTCGGCGCCGGGGACGATGCGCCGGCGGACTGGGCCTACTCGATCGGCCTGTGGCACACCCTGCGCAGTCCTGAGGTCTGCATCTTCGGCCTGCGGGTCGAGACGATGATGCGCATCCTCAACATTGCAGGCGGAGAGATCCGTGATGGACACCCGCTGGAAGCCGACCAGGTGCGTGACGACATTTTGAACGGCTACCCGGTGACCGTCCGGCCTGTCCACTCGAGTTGGTACCGGGACTTCTTCGGTGCCGGGCTCGACTACTACCAGGCCCCTCCGCTCCCCGTCGTGCAGCTGTTCTGGCCGGACAAGGAAGGCCGCTTCCCCTGGGACGACCAGGCCGAGGAATACTGCCGCGCGAGCCAGCCTCTCCTGTGGATCCCGAAGGACGAAACCAGCGGCCCGTGGACTGACCTCGACCGAGGTTGAGGCGCGGTCTTTTTTGGCACTGCTCCTTTTGGAGAGGGGAAAGCCCTGTGGCAACCCGGAGCTGTTCGTGCCCGGAGCCACGCGAAGGTGTCGATGGCACGTCAAGGAGGCGCGGGTCACGCTTCTTCCAGGGCTTCCCCGAACTCGCGCAGCACTTTGCCGTGGCGGCTGCGGGCGAGTTCGTGCCCGACGCCTATGGCGAGCGCGATGGGCCACTCGATGAGTTCGAGTGCCGCGAGGAAGCCGAGGCCCGCGAGGAATGCGAGCTGGTCCATGGGGGGCAGTTCGAGCCGCCGGTCGCCCATGTGGACGGTCACCGTATTGCCTGAGACGACGTGTTCCGCTGCGGCGCGGGGCCCGCTGGGCCTCGTGATCGGAATCGGCGCACTGGAAGGCGCGGTGCCGGGGACTGTCCCGCTTGCTTGCGTGGTCATGTCATATCCGTTTCATCGGCCGGTGCCGGGCATCCGCTCGATGTCCTTCTTCCACGCTAGCTCCGTACGGTCCGGCGCCCCGGTTCGGAAGAGCGCGTAACCGGGTGCGGCGTGATCTGGTGCGACGCTGACCTGCGTGTTTCCGGATGGCGCTCTGTTGTTTCCGGGGGCTCCCCCGCTGCTCCCCGTTCCGTCGGGCACGTCAGGGGCACGGTGTCACTCGTGGATCGAGTGAGGTCGATCGGCGAGGCGAAGGTCGGTGACGGCGCGGAAGCGTTCCAGAACCGCCGGCGTCGTGTCGTCCACGGCGAAGTCGGGGTCACCTCGATGATCGCGACCGGACGATCGTCCGAGTCGATGACCACCGAACGGCTCCCGACCTTCTGGTTCGCGGCCCACAGACGGTCAGAACACCGAGGTCGTGTTGCGGGCCCCGTGCGGCAGGATCCAGGAGGCGTGACGAGGCGGCCGTTGCCGTACGGGGTTGTCGGTGGCGCGTACTAACGTGCCCGCAGCATTCCGTCGGTCTTTGTACGTCTGAGGAGCCTCGATGCCCGGAGACACACCCGAGCTGCCCGTGAAGGATCTGCGCACCCTGATACCGGAGTACGCGGGCCTTGCCCGGGAAACCACCCTCCTCAACCCGGAACCCGGCGACCCCGGCGTGCGGGAGAGCTCGCTGGGAGGCGGGCTGCTGTGGCCCGCGGAGGAGCCGTGGCCGTACTGCGCGCAGGAGGACCACTGGACGTTCGGCTCCGACCCGTCCAACAGGACCGAGATTGTCCCGGGCGCGGTGCCGATGGTGCCGATCCTCCAGCTGTTCGCCCGAGATGTGCCGGGGTTGGAGTTCCCGGAGGGGAAGGATCTGCTGCAGCTGGTGTGGTGCGCACTGATGCATGAGCAGGATCCCGGGCCGGTGATGCCGCGGCTGTACTGGCGCAACGAGGCGGAGGTCGTGGCCGGAGGGCTGCTGTCCGAGGTCCCCGGGGTGGGCGAGGGGGAGTACGACGAGGACAACATGCCGGAACCGTCCACGTTGTCCCCGACGGTCGCGGAGGACTATCCGAGGTCGCTCGATCTGCCCGAGGACATGTGGAAGACCTGGGAACCTCGTTTCCGGTTGCCGATGGGCGGCTCCGTGCTGCCACCCGACTCCAACATCATCGGAACGAAGGTCGGCGGCTGGCCCGCCTGGACGCAGCCTGCCGACTGGCCGGACTGCGAGAGCGGACACCGCATGGAGCACCTTCTGACCATCACCGGCGACATACAGCTGGGCGACTGCGGCGGCGTCTACTTCTTCCATTGCCGCCGGTGTCCCGGCCTCCCGTGGGACTGGCGCTTCGACTGCCACTGACAGCCACGGTGCCGCCCGGCACCTCGTCGGCCCCGGTGCAGCAACAAGCCCCCTGCTCGGGGAAAACGCAGGCAGGGGGCTTGAGCGACACGGCTTGCTTTTTCTGGGTGACGTGTAGGTCGTTCACCCTCCGCGATCACTCGCATGCCCCTACGGTGCGGCTCGCTTTTGGATGTCCAGCCCACTGACGGTCATCAACAACGGCAACTCCGCTGCGGCGTCGGCTGCGGCGGTCATCGACGGGGCCGGCCTGCGGGGCCGGCCTGCGGCGTCGGCGCCAGTCGCTTCTGTCGCCGGTCGACCGGCGCAAGGCGGGCAGCAAACACCTTCTGATCCGCGACGGCCGCGGCCTCCCTCGAGGTCATCGCCACCGCGGTCCACGTCAGCGACGTCACCACGTTCCCGCACCAGATCCTCGTAGGTCGGTACGTGATCGATTTCGCTGGGGACGGGTATCACTGCGTCGGTGTTTCCGCTGCGGTCAGGCCCGGTTGATCCGGGAAGCGATCCCGTGACCGATCAGCAAATAGATAACGGCCGGGAGACCGTAATTGAGAACAGCACGCAGGCCTTCTGTGTCCATCGTGAAAATGTCTCGTGCCCACCCGGACAGCCAGTCCGCCGTTCCGTGCACGAATTCAACGAAGGGATTCGCCTGGTTCGCGTCGAGCAGGTAGAGCACGATCCACAGGCCCAGCAGGCCTGCCGCGACGTCGGCGATCGTGCAGATCGTGAGGGCCGCGCGCCGTGCAGTGCCCTTGTTGCGCGCGGTGCGGTCGGGCCCCGGGGGCTGGTCGTACGTCTGGTACCCGGCAGCCGGGTCGGTGTTGTTCACGGCGATTTCCGATCTGACGCTGTTCTGTCGGCAGGGTTGGCTCAGGTAGTGAGATTCGGCCTTGGCCTGTGGCCTGTTTCCGCATAGTTCTGCGTCGTGCGAGTGCCATTGAATCCTTCTCGGTAACCATTCGTGACGTTTCGTGATCTTCGTTCAGGTGGTGCGGCCGTGTTCGAGCTGGAGC
>NZ_JAESIF010000307.1:0-381 GCF_016757295.1 Streptomyces sp. M2CJ-2
TTCTACCAGCTCGGCCGCCCTCGCCGGATGCGGGCATCGGAACCGAGATCACGACCCCGAACAGGCCCTAGTGGCCCGAGATCTCGGCGTTCATCGCGACCGGCCACAGCAACACCACCAGCGAGGGCGTCAACCGGATGATCAAGCTGTGCGCGCGGAATACGCACGGCTTCCGGAACCCGGCCAACCAGCGGCTACGCACACGCTGCGTCACCACCCGCCGAGCCCGAGGACACCTCGCACCGCTCAACTTCGTTGACCCTGATTTTCGGGTTGGTCATGCTGGGGGGAGTCGTCTGTGGAGAGTGCGTCACCGTCGTACCAGGGGCACCGGTACCCGGTGGAGGTGATCGCGCACGCGGTCTGGCTGTACTTCCGCTT
>NZ_JAESIF010000308.1:0-376 GCF_016757295.1 Streptomyces sp. M2CJ-2
GATGACCGGGGACGGGGTCAACGATGCCGCCGCCATCCGCCTGGCCGACGTCGGCATCGGCCTGGCCGCCCACGGGTCCACCTCCGCCCGCGCCGCGGCCGACCTCGTTCTCACCGACCCCGATCCCACCCGGATCCTCGACGCCCTCCTGGAGGGCCGGACCCTGTGGCGCAGCGTGCGCGACGCGGTCGCCATCCTGGTGGGCGGCAACGCCGGCGAGGTCGCCTTCACCGTGCTGGGCACCGCCCTGTCCGGCCGGGCGCCACTGGGCACCCGTCAGCTGCTGCTGGTCAACCTGCTCACCGACATGCTGCCCGCCCTCGCGGTCGCCCTCAGACCCGCCCGCACCCCCCGGTCCGGCGAAGACCCCCTCGCG
>NZ_JAESIF010000309.1:0-375 GCF_016757295.1 Streptomyces sp. M2CJ-2
AGGACCTGCCGGTGTGCTGGCTGCTGGCCGAGTGGCCGGCCGGCGAGAAGGAGCCGGCCAAGTACTGGCTGTCCACCCTGCCCGCCCACGTTCCCCTGCGGCGTCTGGTGCGCTCGGCGAAGATCCGCTGGCGGGTCGAGCACGACTACCGGGAGCTGAAGACCGCCCTGGGGCTGGGCCACTTCGAGGGACGCACCTACCAGGGCTTTCTGCGGCATCTCAGCCTGGCCTCGGTGGCGCAGGCGTTTTGCACCCTGGAGCGGCTGTGCCCGCCAGCATCGGCCACGGCCTGACGACCTACCAGGTCGTGGCCGGGCTGCAGTTCCTGCTGGCCTGCTGGGCCGGGACGTGCCCGACCTGCCGAAGATCCCTGAA
>NZ_JAESIF010000310.1:0-371 GCF_016757295.1 Streptomyces sp. M2CJ-2
GCCCAGCTGCTGCGGGCCGACCTGCTGCCGGAGGCGTGGATCGCCCCGCTTCAGGTGCGGCAGCAGCGGGCCCTGGTGCGGCACCGCTGTCAGCTGGTGCGGCTGCGGACCCTGTTGCGCAACCGAATCCATGCCGTCCTGGCGGACCAGGGCAGCGACCGGCCCGGCGGCTGCTTCACCGCCCCCGGCCGGGCCTGGCTGGAGGGCCTGGACCTGCCGGACGCCTCGCGTCACGTGGTCGATGATCTGCTGGGCCTGATGGACGCCCTCAAAGAGCCGATCGACGCGCTGGATGCGCAGCTGCTCGCGCAGGCGCGGGCGATCCCCGGGCGCGGTCCCTCACCCGGCTGCCGGGGGTCGGCGTACTCACC
>NZ_JAESIF010000311.1:0-366 GCF_016757295.1 Streptomyces sp. M2CJ-2
CAACTCGTCCGGCACCAGCCGCTCAACGATCCCTGCCATGCCCAAGAGCCTATCGAGCCAAATGAGATGACTTCTTATCACCGGGCCGGGGCCGACGGCGGCGCAACGCACCGGCGTAGGACTGCCCGAACTTCACACACCAGCGCCGCACCGTCTCATGCGAGACGATCACGCCACGGGCGAGCATCAGCTCCTCGACCTCACGGAAGCCGAGCGGGAAGCGGAAGTACAGCCACACGCAATGCGAGATGATCTCCACCGGGTACCGGTGCCCCTGGTACGACGGCGACGCGCTGTCCACGGACAACCCCTCCCGCATGATCAACCAGAAGATCATCCCACCCGCTCAGCCAACGTGACAGCGCC
>NZ_JAESIF010000312.1:0-366 GCF_016757295.1 Streptomyces sp. M2CJ-2
TTCGTGGTGCTGGAGGCGCTGCCGCTGACCGCCAACGGCAAGCTGGACCGCAGGGCGCTGCCGGCCCCCGACTTCACCGCGGTCTCCACCGGCCGCGCCCCGCGCACCGCGCAGGAGGAGATCCTGTGCGGGCTGTTCGCCGAGGTGCTGGGCCTGCCGGCCGTCGGCGTCGAGGACAGCTTCTTCGACCTGGGCGGGCATTCGCTGCTGGCCACCCGGCTGGTCAGCCGGATCCGCTCCGCCTTCGGCGCCGAGCTGGCGGTGCGGGCGCTGTTCGAGGCGCCGACGCCGGCCGCGCTGGCCGAGCGGCTCGGTGACGCCGCCGGCGCCCGGAAGGCGCTGACGGTGCGGGAGCGGCCGGCGGAG
>NZ_JAESIF010000313.1:0-363 GCF_016757295.1 Streptomyces sp. M2CJ-2
CTTCCTCGGAGGACTCCAGGAACACGATCCGCCGGGTGACGCCCCGGGTGTCGAGGTCGGCGAGCGACTACGCGGTGCTGGCGGAGGCCGCCGCGCACCTGGCCGAGGGACAGCCACAGGCCGCCGCCGAGGCGCTCCACGAGGTGCCCCTCGACCAGCCGGCCTGTGTCGTGGAGGCCGCCAGGATGCAGCTCGCCGCGGGCCGTCCCGGTGAGGCGGCCGACCTCCTCGACGCGCTGCGCGACGCGGGCCGGACCGGCCCCGGGGTGTCCGTGCGGGCCGCCCTGGTACGGGCCTGGAACGGGCACCTGGCGGGCGACCCGGCCGCCGCCCGCCGGTGGCTCGCCGCGGCGCTGCGCGGCG
>NZ_JAESIF010000314.1:0-348 GCF_016757295.1 Streptomyces sp. M2CJ-2
AGGACGCCCCGCGCCCCCAGGCCACGGTTGCCTACACCCCGGGCGACACCCTCGTCCTCTACACCGACGGACTCACCGAACGCCGCGGCGAGGACATCGACGCCGGGCTGCACCGCCTCGCCGACGCCCTCGCCCGCCACGCCCGTCTGAGCCCTGACCGTCTGGCCGACGCCCTGCTCGCCCGCCTCGGCGTGGCCGACGGCGGACGCGACGACGTCGCCCTGGTCACCGTCCGCCTGTAGACCGGCCTTTGCCGGCTCCGCCCCTCTCGCACCGCGGCGGCTACCGGCAGCCCGAGCGGACGCTACGCGTCAGGTCGCGGCCCCCTCCCTGCCCGGATCCCCAAAA
>NZ_JAESIF010000033.1:0-80417 GCF_016757295.1 Streptomyces sp. M2CJ-2
GGTGATCCGGTGGCGGTGGGACCGGGCGCCGCCCGCGCCGGGCGCGGCACCCGCGGCGTTCGGCGGCGCGCCCCGGGCCGCCGCGGCCATGGGGCTCGGTGTCGGCGGTTCGATGCGGCAGGAGGTCTACCGGGACGACCGGCCGCTGACGGACTGGTCCGAGCGGCCCGCGGGCCGGGTGTTCGTCCATCTGGTGACGCCTCCTCAGTGGCGGAGCATCACGGGTGAGGCGCCGCCGCCGTCCCCGGTGGACCGGGCCGCCTACACCCGGGCGGGGCTGCCCTGGTTCGACTACTACGACCAGGACGCGCGGGACCTCGAGCCGACCGAGGCGCTCCAGTCCGTGAAACCGGTCGGCGACTGGCTCGGGGACGACCACGAGCCCTGGCAGCCCCCGTCGCCGCATCAGGTGAAACCGCTCGGCGACGCGCAGGGCAAGCCGGTCGAGGACGGCGACTGGTAGGCGCGGGCGCCGGGCCGGGGACCCTCCTCAGCCGTCCCCGTCGGGGCGCTGTCGTTGCAGCGGACGGGGGCAGGACACCGCGCTCGCCTGAGAGAGGAGTACCCGCATACGCTCGGTGAGCTGGCCGAGGTCGTCGGCGGGCCGGTGGAACGGCAGCCGTACGTCGCCGCCGGTGCGGACGCGTTCGACGCGCAGCGTGAGTCCGTGCCGGTCGACGGCGAGCGGCTGCACGCGGACCGCGCCGTGCAGGCTGCCCGGGTCGACCAGACGGGTGAGCCGTGCGACCGCGTCGCCGTGGCAGTCGGCGAGGTGGGTCAGCAGCCGGGCCTCGGCGGTGGCGAGCGGGTCGGGGCGTGCCGCGGCGAACTCGTCCGGGTCGACGACGACGGCTCCGGACGCCTGCCGCAGCACCACACGCGTGGCCCGGAAGGCGATCCGGCCGTCCTCGGCGGTGAACCGGCCCGCGAGCCACAGCCTGGCACGGATCCTCTTCCGCACCGGGACGGGCGCGACGTCGGCGAACTCCAGCACGGCGGACGGTTCGCCGCGGGGCGCGCAGATCGCGGCGGTGAGCAGCGCGCTCTCCTCGGGAACCTCCAGCAGGACTCGGCCGTCGTCGCCCACCCCGTGCGCACCGACGAACTCCTCCCGGAAGCCCCCCGCGGTCACCGCGCAGGACCATGCGGCGGCGAGCACGGAGCGGGCCCGTTCCGCCGCGCCGGGCTCGGCCGTCCAGACGTGCGTGTCGTCACCCATCCTCGAACCTCCTATTAGGTAAGCCTTGCCTAACCTAGCGAAGATCGAGGCGCACGCCAACCGGGCGGCGTGACCTGTGCGAGCTCCTTCAGCACCTTCTCAGAACGTGAGGACACCGAGCAGCGCGCGGGCACACAGATCGCGCACCTCCTCGCGGCTCAGCTCGGAGCCGCGCAGCCACTCCAGGCACACCGCCGTGGTGAAGGCCAGCCAGCCGCGCACGGCCAGACGCGTGTCCGGCCGCCCTCTCAGCAGCGGACCGAACTCGGGGTCCCCCGCCAGCGCCTGAAGGATCTGCCGCTCCTGCGCGGCCAGAGCGCGGCGGTAGACCCGACGCACCGTCCGGTCCCCCGCCGCGTCGGCACGGTGGAAGGCCCGGTAGCCGTGCGCGTGCTCCTGGACGTACTCCAGGTACGCGTCGAGTCCCGAGGCGAGCTGCCCGCGCACCGGGGCGCCGGGCACCGCCGCCGTCATGCGCAGCATCCGCTCGCTCTCGCGCTCGACGACCGCCGCGAAGAAGTCCCGCTTGGTGGGGAAGTAGTGGTACAGCAGCCCGCGCGAGACCCCGGCGATCTCGGCCACCTGCTCGATCCACACGTCGTCGTACGGACTCTCCGAGAACAGCCGCGCCCCGACCGACAGAAGCTGCTCACGACGCTCCTCGGTACTGAGCCGGCGGCGCGTGCGCCCGCCCTCGCCCTCGTTCGCGGCCATCCCCGCACCTTACTTGACGCCGGTTCAACCGCCGGACCAGACTGGGACGCCCTATTGAATCCGCGTACAACACGTCTCGCACTTCCCGCATTTCACGCACTTCCCGGCGCACCGCACCGTCCCCCGGACGAAGCGACGCGTCGCGTCGCGCCACGCCGCAGGCGCTCGCCGGATCGAAGGAGACCGCATGGCGGAAACGACGACACCGACCGGACTGCCGAAGGGGTTTCGCAGCGCCGAGCGGGGCTGGCCCGAACTGCACCGCATCCCCCGCCCTCCCCACCGGGTCCCCCTCCTCGGGGACGTCCTCGGCTCGAACCGGCGCACTCCTGTGCAGGACTCGATGCGCCACGCCCGCCGACTGGGACCGATCTTCCGGCGGAACGCCTTCGGCAAGGAGTTCGTGTTCGTGTGGGGCGCGGACCTGGTGGCCGATCTGGCCGACGAGACGCGCTTCGCCAAGCACGTGGGGCTGGGCGTGGCCAATCTGCGGCCGGTCGCGGGCGACGGCCTGTTCACCGCGTACAACCACGAACCCAACTGGCAGCTCGCCCATGACGTCCTCGCTCCCGGGTTCAACCGCGAGGCCATGGCGCGCTATCACACGATGATGCTGGCCGTGGCGGAGCGGCTGACCGACCACTGGGACCGCGCCGCCGGTGCGGGCCGGACCGTGGACGTGCCCGGCGACATGACCAAGTTGACGCTGGAGACGATCGCACGCACCGGGTTCGGACACGACTTCGGTTCGTTCGAACGGTCCCGTCCGCACCCCTTCGTCACCTCGATGGTCGGCACGCTCGCCTACGCGCAGCGGCGGAACTCCGTGCCCACCCCGCTGGCCCCGCTGCTGCTGCGGAGCGCGAACCGGCGCAACGCCGCCGACATCGCCCGCCTCCACCGCATCGTCGACGACGTGGTGCGGACCCGGCGCGCCGACGGCGGCGGGGAGGGCGACCTGCTCGACCTGATGCTGGACACCGCGCACCCCGAGTCCGGCGAGCGGCTGTCGCCCGAGAACGTCCGCCGTCAGGTCATCACCTTCCTGATCGCCGGTCACGAGACCACCTCGGGCGCCCTCTCCTTCGCCCTGCACCATCTCTCCCGGCACCCCGACGTCGCGGCCCGTGCCCGCGCCGAGGTGGACCGTGTCTGGGACTCCGCGGCCGCGCCGGGCTACGAGCAGGTGGCCAGACTGCGGTACGTCCGCCGGGTGCTCGACGAGTCGCTGCGGCTGTGGCCCACCGCGCCCGCCTTCGCCCGGGAGGCCCGCGCGGACACGGTGCTGGCCGGGGAGCACCCGATGCGGCAGGGAGCGTGGACGCTGGTGCTGACCCCGATGCTGCACCGGGACCCCGGGGTGTGGGGACCCGACGCCGAGCGGTTCGACCCGGACCGGTTCGACGCACCGGCCGTACGGTCCCGGCCCCCGCACACCTTCAAGCCGTTCGGCACGGGGGCGCGGGCCTGCATCGGGCGGCAGTTCGCGCTGCACGAGGCGACGCTGGTGCTCGGACTGCTGCTGCGCCGCTACGAGCTGCGGCCCGATCCGGACTACCGGCTGCGCGTGACCGAGCGGCTCACGCTGATGCCGGAGGGACTGCGGCTGCGCCCGGAGCGGCGGACGACGCGGCCGGCCGGAGCGGCCGGCGCGTCCGGGACGCCCGGACCCGCCGACGCGCCGTCAGCGCACCGCCGTCCAGTGCGCGGGACGGGTGAGTGACCCGGGCAGTCTGGTGCCGGCGCTCCCCCGGGCCGCGTTCAGCTGGGGCTGGGTGAGGAAGAACGCCCCGGTCAGATCGGCGTCCGTGAGGTCGGTGTCGCGCAGGTCGGCGCCGATCAGGTCCGCGCCCCGCAGGTCGGCGCCGGTGAGGTCGGCGGCGATGAGGTAGGCGCCCCGCAGACTGACCCCGCGCAGATCGGCCCCCTGGAGACGGGCACCCATCAGATCCGCGCCCCGGCGGTCCTTCCTTCGCCCGCGCGCCCCGGCCCGCGCCAGTTCGCTCGCCCTCAGCAGCAGCACGTTGACGTCCTGCCGGTGGGCGCCCACGTCCAGCGCGCCCAGCTCGTCAGGGGTCCCGCGGGTGAGCCGCTCGGTCTTCTCCAGCGCCCGGCGCAGCTCGGCGTGGACCGGACGCGCCGCGGGCAGGGTGAGCGCCTCGGTCAGGTACCAGAGCAGCTCGTGCAGCTGCCGGACGACCGGGAACACGTCGAACATGCGGCGGGCCCGCTCCGGCGGCCCGGTGCGCCAGTCCTGTCCGCCGAAGGTGGTCTGCGAGACCTTCTGCCCGGCGCCGAAGCAGTCGTAGACCGTGCAGCCGCTGAACCCCTCCTGCCGCAGCCGCGCGTGGATGCCGCAGCGGTGGTCCGCCCGCAGGTTCCGGCAGGGCCTGCCGGCCTGCTTGTCCACCGCGAAGTCGGCGGACGCGGTGAACGGCAGAGCGACACAGCACAGCCCGAAACACTCCCCGCAGTCGCCGCGCAGGTCCGGCAGGCCGGTCTTCTCCTCTGGCATGCCGTTCAGCATACGGAACGGGAGACCGGCGCCGGTGCGGCGCTCACCCTCCGAGACCGGGCACCTCCAGTCGGTCGAGCCGCTCCGGGTCGGCCAGGATGTACATGCCGGTGATGCGACCGTCGGTGATGGTGACGGCCATGACCGACCGGGGTATGCCGTCGACGACGCTGATGAGGCCCAGCGAGTCGTTGACCATGACCTGACGCGCCGCCGCGGTGTGCCGGGCGAACATCAGCGCCGACTCGGCCACCGTCCGCGCGCCCCGGAGGGCCTTCGACCCCGCGGCGCCGCGGACCAGGGTGCCCGCGTCCGCCCTGAGGGTCACCTCCGGGTGCAGGACGGCGACGAGCTCCTCGAAGTCACCGCCGCGCGCCGCAGCCATGAAGGCGTCGAGCACCTGCTTCTGCCGCCCGAGGTCGGGCTCGGACGACGGGGCGGCGTCCCGCACCCGGCGGCGGGCGCGGCTGGCGAGCTGCCGGGTGGCGGCCGGACTGCGCTCCACCACCGGGGCGATGTCGTCGAAGGGCACGGCGAACATGTCGTGCAGCACGAACGCGAGGCGTTCGTCGGGTTCCAGGTACTCGAGCACCACCAGCAGGGCCACACCGACGGAGTCGGCCCGCAGTACCTCCTGTTCCGGGTCGGTCGGTGCGAAGGGCCTGACCACCGGGTCCGGGACGAATGTCTCGTCGATGGGCTGCTCGCGGCGGGCGGTGCGGGACCGCAGCAGGTCCAGGCAGATCCGGCCGGTCACGGTGGTCAGCCAGCCGCCGAGGTTGCCGATGGCGGCGGCGTCCTCCGTCCGGCTCAGCCTCAGCCAGGTCTCCTGGACCGCGTCGTCCGCCTCGGTCTGCGAGCCGAGCATCCGGTAGGCGACCGCCTTGAGGTGTCCGCGGTGCGCCTCGAAGCGCCCGGCCAGCGCGTCCGGGGCCGACGTGCCCTTCCCGTCCTTCCCGTCCGTCTCGCCCGTCTCGGCCGTCCCGCTCCCGGCGTCTCCGTCGTCCATGCCGCCACCCGTCACCGGGGGAACAGTTCGAAGGTGACCGCCGGCCGGCCCCCGAACCGCTTGCCCGACTCCCGGGCGTCCCCCGTCAGGAAGCCGCGTACATACGCCTCGGGATCCTCGTCGGTCAACTCCTCGAGGTAGGTGCGGTGTTCGAGCAGGGAACGCACCGCCCGCTCCCGGCCGGCGGCCGCGTCCACGGCGTGGGTGGGCATGCTGGAGCCTGCCACGGCGACCCAGCGGACACCGTTCCAGGGTTCGAGGCCCTGCTCGGTCAGTTCCGGGAAGATCCACCGGTTGCCGGCGTCTCCGGCCGCGTCGAGCACCGCACGACCGACCGCCACGTGGTCCGGGGTGTTCCAGAACGTCTCGCCCCAGGTCTCCCGGTGGTTCAGGGTGATCACCAGTTCGGGGCGGTGGCGGCGAATGGCGGCGGCGACGTCCCGGCGCAGGGCGGTGCCGTACTCGATGACGCCGTCCCGGTGGTCCAGGAACTCCACGGTCGACACTCCGACCACGGCCGCGCTCGCCCGCTGCTCCCGCTCCCGGATCGGGCCGGCCTCGGCGGGCTCCAGGGTGTCGATGCCCGCCTCGCCGCGGGTCGCCAGCACATAGGCGACCTCACGGCCGGCGTCGGTCCAGGTCGCGATCGCGGCGGCGCAGCCGTACTCGAGGTCGTCGGGGTGGGCGACCACGGCCAGCGCGCGCTGCCAGTCGTCGGGCATGGGCTCGAGTTGAGTGAACGTCACCTCGGTCATGCCCGCAGACTAACCCGTACCACTGACCTCACCCCCGGGGCCCGCGCGGAGCACCGGGGGCGCGCCTCACCCCGCGCTCACACCTCGCCCCGGGCCAGCGCCAGCAGCCGGTCCAGTACGCGGGGGCCGCCCGCGCGCACGCCGTCGTGCTCGAACTCGTCGGTGACCCAGGTGCGCAGGCCGCGGATCGCCCGCGCGGTGCGCAGGGAATGGTCCGTGTCGACGTACATGTCGTCGTGATAGACGGCCGCCGCGACCGGGACCTCGTTGACGGCGAGGCGGGCCGGGTCGTACAGCGGCGTCCAGCCGGTGCGGGCGGCGAGCAGTTCGGCGGTCTCGCGCAGCGGGCGCAGCGCGGGGTCGCAGTCGAACACCCAGGGGTGGACGGTCTCGCCGGTGAACAGCAGCGGCCCGTCGCCCGCGAGCGCCTTCGCCGCGTCGAACTGCGGGAACTCGGTCCGCACCCGCTCGGCCGACCAGGCGGTGGCCCGGCCGTCCTGGCCGTAGATCGACTCGTGGACGAGCGCGTACAGCGGGTGCCCCGCGTACGACAGCAGGCCCTGCACCTGCTCCTGGAACGCGTCGGAGAGCGCGGGGCCCGCCGGGGTGCGGACGAAGGCGTCCTCCAGGAGGTAGTGCAGCCGGTGGCTGCCGTCGCCGCTGCCGAGGAGGATGCCGAGGGACTGGAAGGCCTCGACGGTGAGCCGGTAGCCGTTGGGGAGGACGACCTCGTGGGTGAGGAGGTGGTCGGCGATCCGGCGGGCGCGCTCGACGTCCTGCGGGTAGCGGGCGTAATGGCCGGCGACCTTGCGCTCGATGCGCGGGTAGGCGGCCCGGTAGACGTCCTCGGGGCGGGCGTCCAGGGAGGGCAGGCCGCCGGTGATCACGGCGGTGGCGAGGCCCTCGGGGGCGGTGGACAGGTAGGCGACCGTGCAGAAGCCGCCGAAGCTCTGGCCGAGGACGGTCCAGGGGGCGCCGCCGGTGACCTCGGGGCGGATCGCCTCGCAGTCGCGGACGATGGAGTCGGCGCGGAAACGGGCCAGGTAGTCGGCCTGCTCGGCGGGGCCGCCGCGCAGCGGGAGCGTCTGCCGGTTGGCGGGGGTCGAGCGGCCGGTGCCGCGCTGGTCGAGCAGCAGGACGCGGTAGTCCTTCAGGGCCCGGCCGAGCCAGGCCTGCTGCCCGATGAAACGGTTCGCCCCGAAGCCGGGGCCGCCCTGGAGGTAGATCAGCCACGGCAGGTCCCGGCCCGCCTTGTCCGCGGCGACGGCCTCACGCGCGTACAGCTCGATCGTCTCCCCGGAGGGGGCGTCGTGATCGAGGGGCACGGTGAAGCGGCGGTCGGTGAGGACGACGCCGGGCTGGCGGTAGCTGACGGTCAACGGGACTCCCGGGACGAACGAATTGTCGGATCGCGACCCAGTTCAACACATGTTCGTCCGGCCTTCGAACCCGGGATCACTCGATCCTTTTCGCGTCTTTCCGTGCAGCGGTCAACGCGCCGACAGGCTGGACCGCCGGACCACGAGTTCCGGGCGCAGGACGACCCTCCGGTGCTCGTGGGGTGCGGCCGAGGTCCCGGTCTCCGTCTCCTCCAGCAGCAGCTGCGCCGCCAGGGCGCCCATGGTGGCGGCGGGCTGCCGTACCGAGGTGAGGGGGACGGCCGCGGCGGCGGCGAACTCGATGTCGTCGTAGCCCACGATCGCCAGGTCGTCCGGGACGCCGACGCCGGCCGCGTACATGGCCTGGAGCACGCCGAGGGCGAGCAGGTCGTTGGCGCAGAACACGGCGGTGGGGCGGTCGGCGAGGCCGAGCAGCCGGGCGCCCGCGTCCCGTCCGGCGGCGACGTCGAGGCGGTCGGTGGGCAGCTCGCGCAGTCTCTCCGGGCCGAGTCCGGCCTCGGCGAGGGCGTTCAGGGCGCCGGTGCGCCGGTCCCGGACCTGGTTCAGGCCGGGCGGCCCGCTGACGTAGGCGAGGGACCGGTGTCCCGCGTCGACGAGGTGGCGCACGGCCAGCGCGCCGCCCGCCACGTCGTCCACGGAGACGGAGCACTCGGTGGTGCCCTCGGCGACCCGGTCGACCAGCACGAAGGGGATGCCGTGCCGGCGGAAGGCCTCGATGTTGCGGCCGGTGGCGTCGGCCGGGGTGAGCAGCACGCCCCGCACCCGCTGCTCGGCGAACAGGGAGAGGTACTCGGCCTCCTCGCTCGCGTTCTGGTCGCTGTTGCAGACCATCACGCCGAGTCCGGCCGCACGCGCGGCGCGCTCGGCGCCGCGCGCCACGTCGACGAAGAAGGGGTTGCCCATGTCGAGGACGAGCAGGCCCATGATCCGGCTGCGGCCCGCACGCAGTTGCCGCGCCGACTCGCTGCGGACGTAGCCCAGCCGGTCTATGGCGGACAGCACCCGTGCCCGGGTCTCGACGGCGACCGTGTCCGGGCGGTTGATCACGTTGGAGACCGTGCCGACGGAGACTCCGGCGACTCGGGCGACGTCCTTGATACCCACCGACTGGGCCATCGGGCGGAAACCTCCGAGGAAACGTGGGCGGCGGGTGGGACTTCACAGGGCGGCGGGTGGGACTTCACATTACCGGCACGGCCGCCCCGGGAGCGGTTGCGGGCGGGCGGGGATCAGGAGGAGGTCAGGCGGGCAGCCGGAAGTCGGCGACGTGCAGAGCCGAGGGTGTCCTGCCTCTGGACTTCTCCTGGTACGTAGATCACGGCGATTCCGGCGTCGCGGGCGTCGCCCGGACCGGGGTAGACGACAGGCTCGCCGTCGAGCAGCACCTGGCCGGCGTCCGGCCGGTGCACTCCGACGAGCGTCTTGTTGACTTCTCCCCCTCGTGAACGAGGGGGATTCTCACGGCTCGCGCCGTGGGGTTTTCTGCTTCACCGCCGACCGCCCGCCCGGAAAACTCCGTTGAGGTCTTACACCGGCTCCACAGACCGACACGGCCAGCCCGGCCGCCAGAAGGTTCTCCGCCGCGTTCACGTCCCGGTCGTGGACCGTGCCGCAGCCGTCGCACGTCCAGGTGCGGACGTGCAGCGGCATCCTCTCCGCGAGGGCGCCGCAGGCGGAGCACAGCTTGGAGGAGGGGAAGAAGCGGTCGACCGCGATCACTTCCCGCCCGTACCAGGCCGCCTTGTACTCCAGCATGGAGCGGAACTCGCTCCAGCTCGCGTCCGAGATGGCTCGGGCGAGCGTGTGATTCCTGATCATGTTACGCACGGTCAGGTCCTCGATCACGATCGTTTGGTTTTCACGAACGAGTCGAGTGGTCAGCTTGTGCAGGTTGTCCCGCCTGCGGTCGGTGATCCGGACGTAGATCTTCGCGACCTTGATCCGGGCCTTGCGCCGGTTGGCTCCGTCGCCCTCGGCCTTTTTCGCGAGGTTCCGCTGGGCACGGGCGAGCCGGGTACGGTCGCGGCGCTCGTGCCTCGGGTTGGCGATCTTCTCGCCGGTGGACAGGGTCAGCAGGTGGTCGAGGCCCACGTCGATGCCGACCGCCGCATCCGTGGCTGGCAGCGGTTTCACTTCCGGGTCCTCACACAGCAGCGACACGAACCAGCGCCCGGCCGCGTCCTGCGACACGGTCACCGTGGACGGCGTCGCCCCCTCGGGGAGCGGGCGCGACCACACGATGTCCAGCGACCCGGTCATTTTCGCCAGCGTCAACTCCCCGTCACGGAAGCGGAAACCACTGGTGGTGTACTCCGCCGACTTCCGCGAATTCTTCCGCGACTTGAACCGCGGGTACTTCGCCCGCTTGCCGAAGAAATGGGTGAACGCCGCCTGCAGGTGGCGCAGGCTCTGCTGCAGCGGCACGGAGGACACGTCGTTGAGGTAGGCGAGTTCCTCGGTCTTCTTCCACGCGGTCAGCATCGCCGAGGTGGCGTTGTAGTTGATCCGCTCCTGCCGCGCCCACGCCTCGGTACGGGCGGCGAGGGCGAGGTTGTAGACCTTGCGCACGCATCCGAACGTGCGCGACAGCTCGGCTGCCTGCGCGTCGGTCGGATGGAAGCGGTACTTGAAGGCCCGCTTCACGCACTTCGTGGTCATGCTCACAAACTAGCGTCACTGCGGTTCAAGGCCAAACCCGCGGATCAGAGGACCGGCATCCGCCCTGGGGGTGGATCCCGGCTCCTTGCCCTGCTCCGCGGGGATCCGTTTCTCCCCCGCAAGAGGGAGCACCCTCACTCCGCCCTGAAGGGCGCAGTACCCATGGAGGAACCCGATGAGGGCTCCTCGACGACGTCGTCGGGACGGCCCTGGCGACGTCGTGAAATGTTTCAACCGGGTTGCCGGGACGTTAGGCGCGCGGCGCATGTCACGTCAATGGGTCCCGGTCGAAAAAGTTTCGACAGCTTCAAGTCACGCCCTGGTCACGGATCACGGCCTTGCCCGAAGAGGTTGACACCCCTTCGGGGGCGCCATAGCTTCCCGTCCTGAATCGTTTCACTCAGTGGTCGATACGACCCGATGTCACAGGAGCCCTGACGTGACCGAGCTCGCCGCGGCGAAGGCCGCTCTCAAGACACAGGCCGTCGAGACGCCGTCGTGGGCGTACGGCAACTCGGGAACCCGCTTCAAGGTGTTCGCGCAGCAGGGCGTGCCCCGCACCCCGCAGGAGAAGCTGGACGACGCGGCCAAAGTGCACGAGTTCACGGGGGTCGCGCCCTTGGTGGCGCTGCACATCCCGTGGGACAGGGCCGACGACTACACCGCACTGGCCGAGCACGCCGAGGACCGCGGTGTGCGGCTCGGCACGATCAACTCCAACACCTTCCAGGACGACGACTACCGGCTCGGCAGCATCTGCCATCCGCGGGCGTCGGTGCGCCGCAAGGCCGTGGACCATCTGCTGGAGTGCGTCGACATCATGGACGCGACCGGGTCGAAGGACCTGAAGCTGTGGTTCGCCGACGGTACGAACTACCCGGGCCAGGACGACATCCGGGCCCGGCAGGACCGGCTCGCCGAGGGACTCGCGGAGGTCTACGAGCGGCTCGGCGAGGGCCAGCGGATGCTGCTGGAGTACAAGTTCTTCGAGCCGGCGTTCTACACCACGGACGTCCCGGACTGGGGCACCGCGTACGCGCACTGCCTGAAGCTCGGGCCGAAGGCACAGGTCGTGGTGGACACGGGGCACCACGCGCCCGGGACCAACATCGAGTTCATCGTCGCGACGCTGCTGCGGGAGCGGAAGCTCGGCGGATTCGACTTCAACTCGCGCTTCTACGCCGACGACGACCTGATGGCGGGCGCCGCCGACCCCTTCCAGCTGTTCCGGATCATGTACGAGGTCGTGCGCGGGGGCGGGTTCACGCCCGGGACCGCGTTCATGCTCGACCAGTGCCACAACATCGAGGCGAAGATCCCGGCGATCATCCGTTCCGTCATGAACGTCCAGGAGGCCACGGCGAAGGCTCTCCTCGTCGACCGGTCGGCGTTGGCCGATGCGCAGGCATCCGGCGATGTGCTCGGCGCCAACGCCGTGTTGATGGACGCGTACAACACGGATGTGCGGCCGCTGCTTCGTGAGGTGCGGGAGGAGATGGGGTTGGACCCCGATCCTGTTTCCGCCTATCGCCGGTCCGGGTGGGCCGAGAGGATCGTCGCCGAGCGGGTCGGTGGGGAGCAGGCGGGGTGGGGGGCGTAGGCGTCTGCCTGGTTCTGTGCATTGCGGGCTGCGGGCCGTGTGGCTGGTCGCGCCCACGCGGCGACAGCCGCACATCGACACAGCCCCGCGCCCCTGAAGGGGCGCTTTCCCTCACCCTCTTGACATGAGAACTGGAACAGATATGGCAAACCGTCCCGAAGCCGTCGCCCTCCTCGCCCGTTCGCATCGGCTCGGTGCCGATCCGCGGAACACCAACTACGCCGGCGGGAACACCTCCGCCAAGGGCACGGGGACCGATCCCGTCACCGGGGGTGAGGTGGAGCTGATGTGGGTCAAGGGGTCCGGCGGGGATCTCGGGACGCTGACCGCGGAAGGGCTGGCCGTGCTGCGGCTGGACCGGCTGCGGGCGCTCACCGACGTCTACCCCGGGGTCGAACGCGAGGACGAGATGGTCGCCGCGTTCGACTACTGCCTGCACGGCAAGGGCGGTGCGGCTCCCTCCATCGACACCGCGATGCACGGACTGGTGAGGGCCCCGCACGTGGACCATCTGCATCCCGACTCCGGGATCGCGCTCGCCTGCGCCGCCGACGGGGAGAAGCTGACCGCCGAGTGCTTCGGCGACACCGTCGTATGGGTGCCGTGGCGGCGGCCCGGTTTCCAGCTCGGGCTGGACATCGCCGCCGTGAAGGAGGCCAACCCGCAGGCCTTCGGGTGTGTGCTCGGGGGCCATGGCATCACCGCGTGGGGCGACTCCTCCGAGGAGTGCGAGCGGAACTCGCTGCACATCATCCGCACCGCCGAGAAGTTCCTCGCCGAGCGCGGCCGGCCGGAGCCGTTCGGGCCGGTGCTCGAAGGGTACGAGGCCCTGCCCGAGGGTGAGCGGCGGGAGCGGGCCGCCGCCCTCGCGCCGTACGTCCGTGCCGTCGCCTCGCAGGACCGGCCGCAGGTCGGGCACTTCGACGACTCCGGGACCGTACTGGACTTCCTGGCCCGTGCCGAGCACCCGCGGCTGGCCGCGCTGGGCACCTCCTGTCCCGACCACTTCCTGCGCACCAAGGTCCGGCCGCTCGTCCTCGATCTGCCCCCGGCGGCCCCCCTGGACGAGGCCGTGGCCCGGCTGGCGGAACTGCACGCCGCCTACCGCGATGAGTACGCCGCCTACTACGAGCGCCACGCCCTGCCCGACTCCCCCGCCATGCGCGGGGCCGACCCGGCGATCGTGCTGGTCCCCGGCGTGGGCATGTTCAGCTTCGGCAAGGACAAGCAGACCGCGCGCGTGGCCGGCGAGTTCTACGTCAACGCGATCAACGTGATGCGCGGCGCCGAGGCGGTCTCCGCCTACGCGCCGATCGAGGAGTCGGAGAAGTTCCGCATCGAGTACTGGGCCCTGGAGGAGGCCAAGTTGCGGCGGTTGCTGAAGCCGAAGCCGCTCGCCGCCCGAGTGGCGCTGGTGACCGGCGCCGGCAGCGGCATCGGGAAGGCGATCGCGCGGCGGCTGGCGGCCGAGGGCGCCTGTGTCGTCGTGGCGGACCTGAACGGGGACAACGCGGCTGCGGTGGCTGAGGAGTTGGGCGGATCCGACAAGGCCGTCGCCGTGACCGTCGATGTCACGTCGGAGGAGCAGATCGCCGAGGCCTTCCGGACGGCGGTGCTCGTCTTCGGCGGAGTCGACCTGGTGGTGAACAACGCCGGGATCTCCCTCTCCAAGCCGCTGCTGGAGACGTCCGCGAAGGACTGGGACCTCCAGCACGACATCATGGCCCGCGGTTCCTTCCTCGTCTCCCGTGAGGCGGCCCGGGTGATGATCGCGCAGGGGCAGGGCGGTGACATCGTCTACATCGTGTCCAAGAACGCCGTGTTCGCCGGTCCGGACAACATCGCCTATTCGGCGACCAAGGCCGACCAGGCCCATCAGGTGCGGCTCCTCGCGGCCGAGTTGGGCGAGCACGGCATCCGCGTCAACGGGGTCAACCCGGACGGTGTGGTGCGCGGCTCGGGCATCTTCGCCGGTGGCTGGGGCGCGCGGCGGGCGGCCGTGTACGGGGTGCCCGAGGAGAAGTTGGGCGAGTTCTACGCACAGCGCACGCTGCTGAAGCGGGAGGTGCTGCCCGAGCATGTCGCGGCCGCCGTCTTCGCGTTGACCGGCGGGGACCTCACGCACACCACGGGCCTGCACGTCCCGGTCGACGCCGGCGTCGCCGCCGCGTTCCTGCGGTGAGCGCCGCCGTGCGGCCGTACGCGGCGGTCGACCTCGGCGCGTCCAGCGGGCGTGTCATGGTCGGCCGCGTCGGCCCCGACAGCCTGGAGCTGACCGAGGTCCACCGCTTCCCCAACCGGCCCGTGCGCGTGCCCGAGGGGCTGCGCTGGGACATCCTCGGGCTGTACGCCGGAGTGCTGGACGGGCTGCGGGCGGCGGGCGACGGGCCGGTGTCCGTCGGCATCGACGGCTGGGCCGTGGACTACGGCCTGCTCGACGCGGACGGGGCGCTGCTGGGCAACCCGGTGCACTACCGCGACCGCCGTACGGAGGGAGTCGCGGAGAAGGTGTGGGCGAGCGTGCCCGCCGAGGAGCTGTACGCGGCGACCGGTCTGCAGTACGCGCCGTTCAACACCCTGTACCAGCTGACGGCGGCCCGCGGCACGGCCCAACTGGCACAGGCCGGACGGCTGTTGCTGATCCCGGACCTGCTGACGTACTGGCTCACCGGTGAGCAGGGCACGGAGCTGACCAATGCCTCGACCACGCAGCTGATCGACTCGCGCACCCGCGACTGGTCCCACGCGCTCGCGGAGCGGCTGGGCATCGATCTCTCCCTGTTCGCGCCGCTGCGTCGACCCGGTGATCCCGCAGGAGAGTTGCAGCCCGAGGTACTGGAGGAGACCGGGCTGGCCGGCCCCGTCCCGGTGACGGCGGTCGGCTCGCACGACACCGCCTCCGCGGTGGCCGCCGTGCCCGCCGCCGGTGAGCGGTTCGCCTACATCTGCACGGGTACCTGGTCGCTGGCCGGTCTCGAACTGGACGCCCCGGTCCTGACCGAGGAGAGCCGCGCCGCCAACTTCACCAACGAGCTGGGGCTGGACGGCACCGTCCGGTACCTGCGCAACATCATGGGCCTGTGGCTGCTCCAGGAGTGCGTACGGGCCTGGGGCGATCCGGACCTGGGGGCGCTGCTCCTGGAGGCGGCGAAGGTGCCGGCGCTGCGGTCCGTGGTGGACGCGGGGGACGCGGCGTTCCTGGCGCCGGGACGGATGCCGGAGCGGATCGCCGAGGCGTGCCGTGTCTCGGGGCAGCCGGTGCCCGGCTCCCCCGCGGAGATCACCCGGTGCATCCTCGACTCGCTCGCCCTCGCGCACCGCGGCGCGGTCGAGGACGCCCAG
This sequence comes from Streptomyces sp. M2CJ-2, assembly GCF_016757295.1. Lineage (NCBI taxonomy): Bacteria > Bacillati > Actinomycetota > Actinomycetes > Kitasatosporales > Streptomycetaceae > Streptomyces > Streptomyces sp. M2CJ-2. The sequence continues at coordinate 15,213 of NZ_JAESIF010000033.1, forward strand.
CGGCTCGCCGGGCGGTCGGTCGACGTCGTGCACATCGTGGGCGGCGGGACCCGCAACGCCCTGCTGTGCCAGCTGACCGCCGACGCCTGCGGGCTGCCGGTGGTGGCCGGCCCGACCGAGGCGGCCGCGCTGGGCAACGTCCTCGTCCAGGCCGGTGTGCGCGGACCGGCCGGCGACCTGGCCGGGATGCGGCGCCTGCTCACCCGGACCCAGTTGCTGACGCGGTACGAACCGCGCGGCGGAACGCGGCGGTGGGAGGCCGCTCGCGCCCGGCTCGCCCGGGGCTGACCGGGGGTCTCCCCCGCGCGGCGCCCGCGCACTACCCTGCATCCACCCGATGATCGATCCACAAGGAGCCGCGATGCGTGTCGCCCTGTTCCTGACCTGCGTCAACGACACGCTGTATCCGGACACCGGGCGCGCCGTCGTGAAACTGCTGACCGGGCTGGGCGTCGAGGTCGACTTCCCGCTGGCGCAGACCTGCTGCGGGCAGGCGCACTACAACACCGGGTACCGGCACGAGGCGGAACCCCTCGCCGAGCACTTCGCCGACGTCTTCCGGGACTACGAGGCGATCGTGACGCCGTCCGGGTCGTGCGGGGCGATGGTGCGGGAGCTGTATCCGCGGATGGGTGAGCGGGCCCGCGCCCAGGGGCGCGGGGACGCCCTCGCGGCCGCGCTGGCGCCCGTGGTGCCGAAGACGTACGAACTCACTGAGTTCCTGGTGGACGTGCTGGGTGTGACGGATGTCGGCGCGTACTACCCGCACACGGTGACCTATCACCCCACCTGCCACGGGCTGCGCTCCCTGGGGCTCGGCGAGCGGCCCCGGCGCCTCCTGGAGGCCGTGCGGGGGCTGGAGCTGGTCGAGCTGCCGGGAGCGGAGGAGTGCTGCGGCTTCGGCGGCACGTTCGCGCTGAAGAACCCCGACGTCTCCGCGGCGATGGGCGCCGACAAGGTGCGCAACGCCGAGTCGACGGGCGCCGAGGTGCTGTGCGCCGCGGACAACTCCTGCCTGATGCACATCGGGGGGACGATGACCAGACTGCGCACCGGTGTGCGGCCGGTGCACCTCGCGGAGATCCTGGCGAGCACGGAGGAGGAACCGGCCGTATGAGTGGAACGTTCGTCGGGATGCCTGCATTTCCCGCGTTTCCGAGCGCCGCCCGGGAGGCCGTGCGCGACACCACCCTGCGCGGCAATCTCCGGCACGCCACGCACACCATCCGCGCCAAGCGGGCCAAGGCCGTCGCGGAGGTGTCCGACTGGGCGGAGCTGCGGGAGGCCGGCAAGCGGATCAAGGATCGTACGCTCCGTCACCTCGACCACTACCTGGTGCGGTTGGAGGAGTCGGTGACCGCCGCGGGCGGCACCGTCCACTGGGCTTCCGACGCGGAGGAGGCCAACCGGATCGTGACCGGACTCGTCAAGGAGACGGGCGAGTCGGAGGTCGTCAAGGTCAAGTCGATGGCCACGCAGGAGATCGAGCTCAACGAGGCCCTCGAGGCCGCGGGCATCCGCGCCTACGAGACCGATCTGGCCGAGCTGATCGTGCAGTTGGGCAGGGACCGGCCCTCGCACATCCTCGTCCCGGCGATCCACCGCAACCGCGGTGAGATCCGGGACGTCTTCGCCCGTGAGATGGGCGGCTGGGGCCGCCCGGCGCCCGAGGGCCTCACCGACACGCCCGCCGAACTCGCCGAAGCCGCGCGGCTGCACCTGCGGGAGAAGTTCCTGCGCGCCAAGGTCGGCGTCTCCGGCGCCAACTTCATGGTCGCCGAGACCGGCACGCTGGTGGTGGTGGAGTCCGAGGGCAACGGACGGATGTGCCTGACCCTGCCCGAGACGCTGATCTCGGTCGTCGGCATCGAGAAGGTCGTGCCGACCTGGCGGGACCTGGAGGTGTTCCTGCAGACCCTGCCCCGCTCCTCCACCGCCGAGCGGATGAACCCGTACACGTCCATGTGGACCGGCACCACCGACACGGACGGTCCGCGCGCCTTCCACCTCGTGCTGCTGGACAACGGCCGCACCGACACCCTCGCCGACGAGGTCGGCCGCCAGGCCCTGCGCTGCATCCGCTGCTCGGCCTGCCTCAACGTCTGCCCGGTCTACGAGCGGGCCGGCGGCCACGCCTACGGCTCCGTCTATCCGGGCCCGATCGGCGCCATCCTCAGCCCTCAACTGCGGGGCACGGCGAGCGAGATCGACGCGTCCCTGCCGTACGCCTCGTCGCTGTGCGGGGCCTGCTACGAGGTGTGCCCGGTCGCCATCGACATCCCCGAGGTGCTGGTGCATCTGCGGGAACGGGTCGTGGAGGGCGGCGAGGTCACCCGGGGCGGCAACAAGGTGGTGCTCAGGCCCGCGAAGGGGCACGCCGCCGAGCGTGCGGCGATGCGCGCGGCGCGCTGGGCGTTCACGTATCCGGGTGTGCTGCGCACCGGCCAGCGTTTCGCCTCCCGCACCCGCCGTCTCCACCCGCGCACTCTGCCGGGCCCCGGCCGGGCGTGGAGCGGGACACGGGACCTTCCACCGGTCCCCGCCGAGCCGTTCCGGGACTGGTGGCAGCGCACGCGGGGCGGGAACGACGTGAAGGGAGCCGCCGAATGAGCAGCAGGGAACGCATCCTGGGCCGGGTGCGACGCGCCCTCGCGGCCGTACCGAAGGACGACACCCCGTACGAGCAGGCGGTCGCCCGGGAGTATCTGCGCGAGCACGGGCGGCGGACCGTCGCGGAGACGATGGACCTCCTCGCCGAGAACCTGGCCGACTACCGGGCGATCGTGCACCGCACCGACGCCGCTGGTCTGGCCGGGGTCGTCGCCGGACTCCTGTCCGCGCGCGGCGCGTCGTCGGTACTCGTCCCGCCGGGGCTGGACGAGGCCTGGCTCGCGCGGACCGGCGTGACGCGGGTCGTGGACCGGGCGGAGAGCACCCCGCACGAACTGGACCGGGTCGACAGCGTGGTCACCGCCTGCGCCGTCGCCGTCGCCGAGACCGGCACGATCGTGCTGGACGGCTCGCCCGACCAGGGCCGCCGCCGTATCACCCTCGTCCCCGACCACCACGTCTGCGTCGTCCGCGCCGCCCAGGTCGTCCCCTCCGTCCCGTACGCCCTCGAACGCCTCGACCCGGCCCGCCCGCTCACCTGGATCTCCGGCCCGTCGGCGACCAGCGACATCGAACTCGACCGGGTGGAGGGCGTCCACGGCCCGCGCACCCTGGAGGTCGTCCTGGTCGAGTGAGGCCGGTGCGGCACGCCGCGGGCGACCGGGGTCAGTCGTGAGGGCCGCAGAGCCGGGCGAAGCGTGCGGTGTCGACGTTGCCGCCGGAGAGGATCAGGCCGACCCGGTGCGGGAGGGGGCCCGCGCGGCCGGTGAGCAGGGCGGCCAGCGGGGTGGCGCCGCTCGGCTCGAGGACGATCTTCAGCCGCTCGAAGGCGAACCGCATGGCGTCCCTGATCTCGTCGTCGCCGACCAGGACGATTCCGTCGAGGAGCCGCCGGTTGACGGAGAACGTCAGTTCACCCGGTGTGCGCAGCGCCTGGCCGTCGGCGATGGTGCGCGGTACCGGGACGCTCACGCGGTGTCCCGCCTCCAGGGATCGCTTGGTGTCGTCCCCCGCCTCCGGCTCCACGCCGATCACCCGCGCCCCGGGGTACAGGCCCTTGACCGCGGTGGCGCTTCCGGCGATCAGCCCGCCACCACCGACCGGCGCGAGCAGCACATCCAACTCCCCCACTTCTTCGAGGAGTTCGAGCGCAGCCGTGCCCTGTCCCGCGATGACGTGCGGATGGTCGTAGGGCGGGACGATCGCCAGGCCGCGTTCCGCGGCCAGGGCCTCGGCGACGGCGACACGGTCGCCGGTGTACCGGTCGTACGTGACGATCCGAGCACCGTACGCCTCGGTGGCCGCCCTCTTCGAGGGCGGGGCGTCCTCGGGCATGACGATGACGGCGGTGGTGCCGAGTTCCCGGGCGGCCAGGGCCACGGCCTGGGCGTGGTTGCCCGAGGAGTAGGCGGCGATGCCCCGGGACAGCTGCTCGGGGGTGAGGCGGGAGGCCGCGTTGTAGGCGCCGCGGAACTTGAAGGCGCCCACCCGCTGGAAGTTCTCGCACTTCAGATGGACCTCGGCACCGACGAGCGCGTCCAGGGTGCGGGAGCGCAGGACCGGCGTGCGGTGGGCGACACCTTCGAGCCGCTCGGCGGCGGCACGGACGTCGTCGAGGGTCACCGGCGGGGTGGTGGTCGTCATTGAGTGACCCTAGGTCCCGTCGCCGTCGACCGGTAGGGGGCGGGCAGGGGGCGGAGCGCGGTGGGCTTCACCGGGTCCCACCCGGGCCGTCCCGTGCCGGGCGGCGTCCGCGTACCCAGCCGAAGAGGGCCAGCGAGCACAGGGCGGCGAACGCGCACCAGGTCGAGACGAACTCCAGCCGCCACAGGGTCCAGCAGACGAGCGCGCCCGCGGCGGCCAGGGCGCCCAGCATCCGCAGGCCGCGGTCGCCGGACAGCAGCAGCGCGCCGACCGTGGCCACCAGGTAGCCCACGGCCGCCGGTGGAGCGTGCGGCAGGTCCAGGACGTATCCGATGGTGTGCCCGCGGATCTCCGCCCGCACCGGGCGCGTGGCGAGTACGTACCCGAAGGCCGGCGCCGTCACGGCACCGGCGGCCAGCGGCACGATCAGTGCGCGCCGCGCGGGACGCGGGGCGGCGCACCACACGCCCACCGGTACCCAGAGCGCCAGGAGCGGCAGGGCGACGACGGCCCAGAGCAGCGCGGCCAGCGGAAGGTCACGGCCGCGGTCCGCCCGCGCCACACAGGCCGCACCGACCGCCGCGACACCGACGCCCGCCACGAGGTCGGCCTCCGCACTCCAGCACATCGCTCCGCCCTCGCGTCACCCGCCGGAGAACCCATCTTCGCGGGCCCGGAACGACCGGAGGGCGACGACACGGCACGGTGCGCGCTCCCCCGTGTCTACCCGGTGCGCTCCCAGCCCCGGCGTGGTGTGCGGGTGCCGAGGGCGGCGTCGCGGCTGCGGTAGACGATGTAGGGGCGGGTCAGGTAGCCGAGGGGGGCGGTGAGCATGTGGACGAGGCGGGTGAAGGGCCAGGCCGCGAAGAGCAGCAGGGCGCTGAGGGCGTGGAGCTGGAACAGCACCGGGGCGCCGGTCATCAGGGCCGGATCAGGCTGGAGGTAGAAGAGGGAGCGGAACCAGGGGGAGATGGTCTCGCGGTAGTCGTAGCCGCCGCCGGCGATGTTCGCGGCCACGGTGGCGGCCAGGCCCAGCACGATGGTCGCCGTGAGGGAGACGTACATGGCCTTGTCGTTGCGGGTGGTGGCGGAGAAGACCGGGCCGACGGTGCGCCGCCGGTAGATCAGGACGGCGATCCCGCCGAGGGTGGCGACGCCGGCGACGGTGCCGAGGACGACCGCGCCGATGTGGTAGGTGTTCTCGCTCACCCCTACGGCCTCGGGCCAGCCCTTGGGGACGAGCAGGCCGACGATGTGGCCGATCAGCACGACGAGGATGCCGAAGTGGAACAGGGGGCTGCCGATGCGCAGCAGCCGCCGCTCGTACAGCTGGGAGGAGCGGGTGGTCCAGCCGAACTTGTCGTAGCGGTAGCGCCAGATGTGGCCGAGGACGAACACCGCGAGGCAGACGTAGGGCAGGGCGACCCAGAGCAGGACGCCTCCGGTGCCTGCCTCCGCCGCCAGGGTGACGGGCTGCGCGGGCGCGGTCATCGGGGGCCTCCTACGACGGGGTCGGGCAGGAACACGGGGGACGCGTACGGATCGAGTCCGACCTGTTCCTCGGGCGGGCCCTGGGCGGCGAGTCGCAGGACGGCTTCGCGGTCGTCGCCGGCGAGGGCGGGCAGGGTGGCGGAGACGGAGTCCAGGACGTGCGCCCAGGGCGAGCCGTCGTCGTCCAGGGCCAGCCGCAGCAGTTCGAGGCCGGCCCGGTGTTCGGTGAGCAGGCGGGCTCCCGCGGCGGCGAACGACGGTGACCTCGTCGCGCGGATTGCCTTTGGGACAGAGGTAGTTGAAGGCATACGACAGCTAGGCGTAGCCGCCGATGAGATGGCTGGGCTTGATCAGCAGCCGGGTCAGGGCGTTGTAGATGCCGCCGCGCCGACCGGTGGTCTTGGTGCGGGGCACGTCGATGAGCCGACCCTGGACGTGGTGCATTTGAAGTGCTCTCCCGGCTGGAGCCGGGAGATTCCTGCCTACCTCGCGGTGGCGGGCTTGACGCCACGGGGACGCCTGACGACTGCCCTCCCGGCAGCCGGGACGAGCGCGTGGCCCGTCCGGTACAGGTGCAGGACGTTCCGGGCCGCGTTGTGGTCGGCGTTGCCCGACCATCCGCAGTCCGGGTTCTTGCACACGAACACCGCCTGGGGCTCCCGGCTGCCCGGCGTGGTGACGCCACAGGCGGAGCAGCGTCGGGAGGTGTGGGGGGCGGGGACCTTGTACAGGGTGCCGCCGTACCGGTCGGTCTTGTAGGTCAGCATGGTGACCGTCCGACCCCATGCCTCACCGCTGATGGAGCGGTTCAGCCCGGACTTCTGGGCGACGTTCTTCCCTGGTGCCTCGATGGTCCCCCCTGGCCGACTTGACCATGTTCGTGATGGTGAGTGCTTCGACCACGACCGTGCCGTAGGTGCGGGCGATGACGGTGGTCGTCTTGTGCTGCCAGTTCAGGGCCCGGCGCTTGGCTTTTGCGCCCAGTCCCGCGATCCGGTCGTAAGTGCGGTGCAGCCGACGGCTGGTACGGCGTGATCTCCGTGCTCGTCCTCACCCGCTTCCGGCCGTACTGGCGCACTCTGCTCCGAGTCCCGCGGGCCGGCCTGCCGGATGCACGCTCCGTCGCCGGTCAGTACGGTGGCGCTCTGGGGTTCTGGTTTTCCGGTGCTCGACCTGGACGAGGTGACCCGACCTGCGACGGTACGGGGCACCGAGCGGTGGAGGCGGCATGGCCGACAAGAAGACGGTGAAGCTGTCCCGTGCGGTGTACGAGAGCGAGCTGCTGCGGCTGCAGACGGAGCTGATCAAACTCCAGGAGTGGGTGCGGGCGGAAGGCGCCCGGCTGGTCGTCGTCTTCGAAGGGCGGGACGCGGCGGGCAAGGGCGGCACCATCAAACGAATAGCGGATCACCTCAACCCGCGCGTGGCACGGATCGCGGCCCTGCCCAAACCGACCGAACGCCAGCGCGGCCAGTGGTACTTCCAGCGCTACGTCGAACATCTGCCGGCCGCCGGCGAGATCGTCCTGTTCGACCGGTCCTGGTACAACCGCGCCGGCGTCGAGCACGTCATGGGCTTCTGCACGGAGCAGGAGTACCGGCTCTTCCTCCGTCAGTGCCCGATCTTCGAGCGGATGCTGGTGGAGGACGGGATCCTGCTGCGCAAGTACTGGTTCTCGGTGAGCGACGCCGAGCAGCAGGCCCGCTTCCGCAAGCGGCTGGAGGATCCGCTGCGGCGCTGGAAGCTGTCTCCCATGGACCTGGAGTCGCTCACCCGCTGGGAGGCCTATTCCCGCGCCAAGGACACGATGCTGGTGCACACCGACATCGCCGAGGCGCCGTGGTACGTCGTGGAGAGCGACGACAAGCGCAGCGCGCGGCTGAACATGATCGCCCATCTGCTGAGCACCCTGCCCTACCAGGAGGTGACGCCCCCGGTCATCGAGCTGCCGGAGCGCCCGTCGTCCACCGGATACCAACGGCCGCCACGTGACCTCCAGACCTACGTCCCCGACCACGCGGCGGGCCTTTGATCCGCCCCCGTCGGCCGGGGGCGAGTGCCCTTCGTGCATGATCGGTGTGGCCCCTCGACCTTCCGGGCGGGGAGGCGGCTCACCGATCGTGAAGGAGACGGCCTTGTCCATCTGGGAGGCACTGGCGGTCTTCGTCGCCGGGATCGGCGCCGGCACCATCAACACGATCGTCGGCTCGGGAACGTTGATCACGTTCCCGGTCCTGCTCGCCACCGGGCTGCCACCGGTGACCGCCACCGTGTCCAACGCCCTCGGGCTGATACCCGGGTCCATCAGCGGCGCCATAGGCTACCGGAGGGAGCTCAAGGGCCAGCGCCGCCTCGTGCTGAGGCTGGGCGTCGCCGCGTCGGTCGGCGGTTTCACCGGAGCGGTGTTGCTGCTGTCCCTCCCCTCGACCGCCTTCGAGACGATCGTCCCCGTTCTCGTCGCGCTGGCGCTGGTCCTCGTGGTGCTGCAACCCCGCATATCCGCCGTCGTCCAACGGCGCCGGGCGCGCACGGGCACGATCACCAAGACCGACGGCGGTCCCGTCCTCTTCGGCGGAATCCTCCTCGCCAGTGTCTACGGCGGCTACTTCACGGCGGCTCAGGGGATCATCTACCTCTCCCTGATGGGCATGCTGCTCGATGACACCCTCCAGCGTCTGAACGCCGTCAAGAACGTCCTCGCCGCCGTCGTCAACGGCATCGCGGCCCTGTTCTTCCTCTTCGTCGCCGACTACGACTGGACGGCCGTCCTCCTCATCGCCGTGGGCTCGGCGATCGGCGGGCAGATCGGGGCGAAGGTCGGGCGCCGGCTCCCCGCACCCGCCCTGCGGGTCTTCATCGTCGTCGTCGGCACCTTCGCCATCGCCCAACTGCTCCTGCGCTGAGCCCTCCACCGCCGGCCCCTTCGCCGGCCTCCCGCGCCTCTCCCGGGGCCGTCGGCCTCCTCACCCGTCCGGACGCGCCGGGCGGGGCTCGGGGGCGGGCCCGCCGCCAGGATGGGGGTGCTGCCCCATGGCATGGCCCACGTGCGAGGGAGAGGTATGACCGACACCGGCTTCGACAGGGCTGGGAGCGACCGGTCCGCGGGGCACCGCGATCCACGTTCCGGCACGAACGACCTCCGGCGGGTCGGGGCGAACCCTGATTTCTGGTATCCCGTCGCGCTCTCCAGGAAGGTGCGCGCCGGACGGGTGTCCGCGACCTCGTTCGCCGGTGAGCGCATCGCGCTCTACCGCGGACGAAGCGGTGCCGTCTACGCGTTGGAGGACCGGTGCGCCCACCGGCAGGTGCCGCTGAGCATGGGTGTCGTGGAGGGCGAGACACTCCGCTGCTGCTACCACGCGTGGGCCTATCGTGGCGACGGCCGCATCTCGCAGATCCCGTACCTGTCGAAGGGGGACGGCCGGCCGCCGCGCGGCGTGCGCGGCTACCCCGTCCGCGAGGCGTACGGCCTGGTGTTCGTCTTCCCGGGCAGCCCGGAGAAAGCGGCGGCCACTCCGGTGCCCGAGCTGCCGGCCTTCGGCTCATCGCGGTACCGGACCATGACCTTCTCCCGGACCGTGCGCTGCCACTACTCGTTCATGCACGAGAATCTGCTCGACATGAACCACCAGTTCCTCCACCGCGGAGTCGTCGGCAGGCTCCGGCCCGAGCTGCTGGACCACCGGAGCGACGCGCGCTCGGTGGAGGCCAGGTACCTGTTCAGCCACGCCGGGGGAAAGCGGAACCGGGGTGCCAACCTGCTGGCCGCCGAGGGTCTCACGGGCCGCGACTCCTGCGACCTCATGACCATCCGCACCGAGTACCCGTACCAGACGCTCGACCTGGTCCCGGAGGGCGCCGAGCGGCCGTCCTTCCGCCTCTGGGCCGCGTACGTGCCCGAGGACGCCGCGCAGCGCACGTGTCACGCCTACGGCCTGCTCATGATCGAGAAGCCCGGGATCCCCGGCGCGCTCCACCTGGCCTGGCCGTTCATCAGACGCTTCACCGAGCGCGTCTTCGCCGAGGACCGCATGGCCGTCGAAGCCGAGCAGCGGGCGTGGGACGAACAGGGCGAGGACCGCAACCACGAGGTCTTCCCCCTGATCCTGGACGTCCGCGAGGTGCTGCGCGCCAACGGCGTCCCCGTCCGGCCCCGGCCCGCCGCATGCGGGCTCCGCCCCGACGACGGCCCGGCCCCGGGCGGGTGAACCCGGCCGGGACCGGAAGGGCGGACACCGGCGGCGGCCCCGCAGGACGCATCCGGGTCGCCCCGGTCCTCGTCAGGCCGGGGTCGGCTCGTACGTCCAGCGCAGCAGGGCGCCGAGGCCGCCTGCCGGTACGTCGGGGCCGTCCTCGTCCGGGGGCGGGACGATCAGTACGTCGGCGGCCGTGACGGCGGCCGACCGCAGCAGCGCGTCGTCGGCGCCCTCCTCCTCCAGGGTCCGGCAGGCTTCCCGTACGGACAGCTCACGCCGCTTCGCCCCCGCTTCGTCGTTCTGAGCGGCATCGAAGTACACCGTGGCCCAGGGGCCGGGGCGGTCGAAAAGCAGTCCCAGGAATGACAACTGCATGCTCTCTCTCCTCATTCGTCCCGGTTCTCGGGCCGGGGGCCCGAAGGCCCGGCGGGAACACGCGGCAGGCTCCTCCGGTCATCGATCGGGCGCCCTGCCCCATGAGGGTGCGAGGCTGAGGTCGTTCGTCACCGCTTCGTCGAAGGGAAGTCTCCGTGAGCAGCAGGACGATGCCGGCCGCGTTCCTCGGACACGGCAACCCGATGAACGCGCTCGAGCGCAACCGCTACACCGAGGCGTGGCGGCTGTTCGGTGCGTCCGTGCCCCGGCCCCGGGCGATCCTGGTGATCTCCGCGCACTGGTACACCAACGCGACCGCGGTCACCGCGATGCCGCGGCCCCGCACGATCCACGACTTCTACGGGTTCCCGCAGGAACTGTTCGACGTGCAGTACCCGGCGCCGGGCGCGCCCGACGTCGCGGAGCTGGTGGCCGACGTGGTGAAGCCGACCTGGGTGGGGCAGGACATCGACAGCTGGGGGATCGACCACGGCACGTGGTCGGTGCTGACGCACGCCTTTCCCGACGCGTCGATCCCGGTGGTCCAGTTGTCCCTGAACGCCTTCAAGGACTTCGACCACCACATGCGGCTGGGCCGCGGGCTCGCCCCGCTGCGGGAGGAGGGTGTGCTGATCATCGGGAGCGGGAACGTCGTGCACAACCTCCGGGCGGTCGACTTCCGGCAACCGGACCGTGGGTACGACTGGGCCCTCCGCTTCGACGACGCGGCGCGGGAGACCCTCCGGACGGACCCGACCGGGGTCGCGGCGCTCGACGCCCACGCCGACTTCGGCCACGCGGTGCCGACGCCGGACCACTACTTGCCGCTCCTGTACATCGCCGGCCTGGCCGACACCCAGCCGCTCGACCTGCTGGTCGACGGCCATGCGGCCGGCTCGATCTCCATGGCGGCGTACACCCTGGGGCTGGACTGCGACCTGTCGGGCACGCTGAGCGACGAGCCTGCCGCCGACCTCCCGGACGGCTTCCCGGCGCTCGACTCCAACCTCTGAGCGGCCACGGCACCGGGACAGGTCACCACGCTCACGGGCAGCGGGCCCGGCCGGTGACGGCAGATGTGTGCGCTGCGGAACGCCTGAGGACGAGCCGCACCGTCCGGGCGAAGTGCAACCGGTGGTCGTGCCCGTCGTCCGTCGCCGCGCTCCCCCCCCGGCTCCCACGCCGTCGTGGCGGGAAGGGCGTTCCGTGACGGCACCGTACGCCGGGCCGCCTCGTCGACGGTCCCGACCGCCGTCGGTCCGCGTGCGCCGCGGCACGGTTCGCGGTACTCATCGAGTGTACGGAAGGCCGCGCGGTGTACCGGCGCTTCTGGAGGGGCGGCCCCGGGCACCGTCATGTCCAGCTTCACACGAGACGGAGGCAGGCACCATGGAGCCTGTGATCACCGTCGGTCTCGACGGCTCACCCGAGAGCCTTGCCGCCGCCCGTTGGGCCGCGGACGAGGCCGAGCACCGCAAACTGACGCTGCGCCTGCTGCACGCGTGGCCCATGCTCGCACCGGAACCCACCAAGGTGCCCTCCGAGATCGACCAGAACTACTGGGCGAAGCGGCTGGTGCACAACGCACAGGCGGAACTCCAAAAGCGCCATCCCGGTCTCGCCATCGTGGGCAACCTGGTTGCCGACGAGGCCCAGGACGCGCTGTTGCACGCGGCGTCGGAGTCCGAGATGACCGTGCTCGGTTCGCGGGGGCTGGAGCTCGTCGAGAGCTACTTCCTCGGGGACATCAGCATGCCCGTCGCGGCACGGGCCGAGGGACCGGTGGTTCTGGTCCGCGCCGGAACCACCGCAGAAGCGCAGCCGACCGCACCGGGTGGGACAGGCGATGTCGTGGTCGCGCTGAAGCTGCACGGCCCCTGCGACAACCTGCTCCGGTTCGCCTTCGCCACCGCCGCCGCGCGCGGCGCGCCCTTGCGGGCCGTGAACGGCCAGGCCCTGCCCGTGCACGCCTACGTTCCCTGGGGGGTGGACCACGACGTCGCCGAAGGCATCGCGCAGGACGCGAGGAAGCAACTGGACCAGGTCCTCCACCCATGGCGGGAGAAGTACCCGCGGGTGGAGGTGGCCGACAGCATCGGGCTGGAAAGTCCCGCCAGGGCGGTCCTGCGGGCCGCAGGGAGCGCCGGCCTGCTGGTCGTCGGCCGGCGCCGGCACCACCGCGTTCCGGCACCTCGTCTGGGCCCCGTCGCCCATGCGGCCATCCATCACGCACGCTGCCCTGTCGCCGTCGTCCCCCACGACTGAGCCGGACGGTCCGAGAGAAGCGACGACAGCCGCACGTCAGGCCGACACGTCCGCGCTCCGGTCGGGCTCCGACCCCGGCGGCACGACGTTCCCACGCGCGGTCCGGCTGACGGGCCCGGGGCGGTGCGGGCATCCCGTGTTGCCGGGGAGCCCGCCGGGGGTGACGGTGGACAGGAGACGGCGAGGCAGGGAGCGAGCATGCGCGGACTCGTCTACCACGGTCCTGAACGGACTTCCTGGGACACGGTGCCGGACCCCGTGATCGAGGCCGAGACGGACGCGATCGTACGCGTCGACGCGACCACCGTCTGCGGAAGTGACCTGCACATCCGGCGGGGCGACCTTCCCGAGGTGAAGCCGGGGACGGTCCTCGGTCATGAGGCCGTGGGCGAAGTGGTGGAGGTCGGCAGCGGGGTGCACACCCGGCGCCCCGGACAACAGGTGGTCGTGTCGTCCGTCTCGGCCTGCGGACACTGCCCGCCCTGCCGCGACACCCTGTACGGACAGTGCCGCGGGGGCGGCGGGTGGATCCTGGGCAACACGATCCACGGGACGCAGGCCGAGTTCGTCCGCGTCCCCTTCGCCGACCACTCCACGCACCGACGGCCCCCGAACCTCCCGCTCGACGAGGCGGTCCTGCTCGCCGAGCTCCTTCCCACCGCCTACGAGGTCGGGGTGCGCAACGGACACGTGGGCCCGGGAGACACCGTCGTCGTGGTGGGCGCGGGTCCCGTGGGGCTGGCCGCCGCCACCGTCGCCCGTCTCTACTCACCGCGCCGGATCGTCGCGGTGGATCTGTCCCACTCCCGGCTGGCCGCCGCCACCCGGATGGGAGCCGATGCCGCCGAACTGCCCGGGCGGATGGTCGCCGAGCTGTCCGAGGGGCCCGGAGCCGACGTCGTCATCGAGGCCGCGGGCGACCCGGACGGCTTCGTCCTGGCGACCCGCGTGGTGCGCGCGGGAGGACACATCGCCAACATCGGCATGCCCGGCAAACCGGCCACCCTGCATCTCGAGGCCCTGTGGCGCAAGAACGTGACGATCAGCACCGGCCAGGTCGACACCTCCTCCACGCCCTGGCTGCTCGACCTGCTGGTCTTCGGACGCCTGACGGTCTCCCCCCTGGTCACCCACCGGTTCCGCCTCGACCGCATGGAGGACGCCTACGAGGTCTTCGCGCACGGCCCGGACACCGGCGCCCTCAAGGTCGTGCTGTACCGCGAGGCGCCGGAACCACCCCGGTAGTGCGGGGCCGGCGGTCCCGTACGCCCTCCCTCACCGCGGCTCGCCCGACGATCCGTTCGCCAGATGGAACGTGACGTCGACGACCCCCTCGACGGCGCGTACCGCGCGGGCGACGACGGGCACCAGCGAGGTGTCCCGTATGCGGCCGGTGAGGGTGACGACACCGTCGGAGACCTCCACCTCTACGGGCTCGAGCGGGGCCGGGAAGAGGGGGGCGACGACTTCCCTGCGGACCTCCTGGGCGAGTTCCTCGTCCGTCCGCAGAAAGACCTTCAGCAGGTCGACCCGGCTGACGATGCCCTCGAGCAGCCCTTCGCGGCTCACGACGGGCAGCCGCTTGACCTTGCGCTGAGCCATGATGCGGGCCGCCTGTGCGACGGGGGCGTCGGCGTGGACGGTGACGGCCGGGGTGCTCATCAGCTCTCCGGCGGTCAGTGCCCCCGCCTTGGCCAGGTCGGGCAGGCGGCGCCGCTGCACGAACCGGTCGGGGTCGCTGTCGCGGAACTCCTCCTTGGGCAGCAGATCGGCCTCGGAGACGACGCCGACGACCCGGCCCTCGCCCTCCAGCACCGGCAGGGCGCTCACCTTCCACTGCTCGATGAGCCGGACGATCTCCTTGAACGGGGCGTCGCGACCGACGGCCACGACGGTGTGCGACATCACGTCGCTCACGGTGTGCGGGCTGCCGTTCATGGGTTTCCCCCTCGGGTTGTCAGATGCGCGGGTCGGCTCGTGGCCGCTGGGGCCGGGGCGCACGGCACGGTGAGCTCGGTCGTCATCCGCTCCCGCTGCCGTGCGGGGCGTACAGGTCGAGCAGCCGGACGCGGGTCGCGTGCAGTCGCCGGGCGACCACCCGGCCGACCCACACGGCGATCGCGCGGCCGAACTCGGGGTCCTCGGCGCACAGTGCCCGCACGGCCTCCGCGTCGAACTCCCAGGCCCGCACCGGGCTGGTGGTCTCGGCGCCCAGGAGCCACAGGTGGGGCGGGAAGTGCCAGGAGCAGCCGACCAGTTCGCCATGGCCCAGCGAATCGATCACGGCCGCGCGGCGACCGGGGACCTGCAGATCGAGGGCGACGGTACCGGTCCGGATGATCCAGAACCGGTCGGCCTGCCGCCCCTCCTCGAACAGGCGGGCTCCGATGTCGAAGGAGACCTCGCGGGCGTGCCGCATCAACCGCTCGCGGTATTCGGCCGGGAGACCGGCGGCCAGAGGGATCGCCGTCACGCTTGACATATTTGACATGTTTGCTGCATTTGTCATGGTTTCGTCTCCCTTCGCGCCTGCCGCCGCAGTCGAACGGCGGCCTCTGTCGGCCGTAACGACAGCGTGTGCCCGACCGGCGCGGGACGCCACGGGCCGGCCGGGCCCCATCCGAGGGCCTTTCGGCCCCACCGGGTGGAGACACCGGCCACCCGGGCGCGTGAGACGGTGGAGGCCGAGTCGTACCCGCAGCACGTGGCGGCCGAAAGGCAGTGGGCACCGTGAGGGAACTTCCCCTGATCGCGGGGGTCGACGGATCGGATCCCGGTCTGCGGGCCGTCGACTGGGCCGTGGACGAAGCAGGCCGGCACGGACTGCCGCTGCGGCTGGTGCACGCCTCCCTCTGGGAGCACTACGAAGGCACCCGCCCGTCGTCCGGTCCGCAGCGCCCCTCGGCACAGGTGATGGCGGAGCACGTCATCGCATCCGCCGCCGAACGCGCCCGCCGGCGCGACCCCGAGGTCAGGGTCTCCACGGCGATCTTCCCCGAGGAGGCGGCGCACGCCCTTGTGCGCGAGGGTGACAACGCCTCGTTCCTGGTGACCGGGTCACGCGGCCGGGGGGAGCTGAAGGGACTGCTCCTCGGCTCGGTCGGCCTGGCCGTGGCGGCGCGTGCGCGCTGTCCGGTGGTCGTGGTCCGGGGCGATGCGGCCGGGCTGGCCGGCACCCACGAGCGGATCCTTCTCGGGGCGGGGAACCCCGGCGCGAGCGGTGAGGCCGTGCGGTTCGCCTTCCGTGAGGCCGGGGTACGCGGGTGCTTCCTGGACGTCGTACGCGCCTGGCGCTGCCCCGCCCACGAGACCGCCCACCACCCGGCACGCTCCGGGGAACCGGCGTGTCACCACGAGGAGCAGGCCTCCGCCCTGCTCGACGAGCTGCTGCGCGACGCGATGGCCGACCATCCGGGTGTCCGGGTGCGCCGGGCGACGGTCGAAGGACCCGCCCCCAAGGTCCTCGTGCTCCGGTCGGCGGCCGCCGACCTGGTGATCGTCGGTGCCCGACGCCGTCAGGGACCCTTCGGTCTCCAGCTCGGCCGGGTGAGCCACACGCTGCTGCACCACGCCCAGTGCCCGGTCGCGGTCGTGCCGCAGCGGGTGTGACGGAGCAACCGTCCCGTCCGCCGTTCCCGGACAGGGCCTGATGGCCCCCAGGTGAGGACCTGGGGCCCCTGCGCACGCGCCGCCGCCGGGGCGACGCTGGTAGCGGGGAGAAGGCCTTGTCCTGGAGGTGCATGTCATGTTGTCGCCTGTTGTCGTCGGCGTCGACGGTTCCGCCGAAAGCCTGGCAGCCGCCGAGTGGGCGGCCCACGAGGCCATGCGTCGTGGGCGAGCCCTGCGGCTGCTGCACGCGCGCAACTGGCACCCGCGCCAGGAGCGAGCGGAGATCGCGTACGCGAGCGAGCGGCACCTGGCGCGGCGCGTCCTGCGGGAGGCGGAGGAACGCGTTCGCGCCGCGTGCCCCGAGGTGCGGGTGGACGACGACCAGGTCGAGGGACCGGCGACCGCCGCCCTGGTGAAGGCGGCGGACGACGCCGACCTGCTGGTGCTGGGCTCGCGCGGGCTGGGCCGCATCAACGGGCTGCTCATGGGTTCGGTCGCGCTCGGCGTCGTGGCGAAGGCCACGCGGCCCGTCGTCCTCGTGCGGGCCGACACGGCCGGGGAGGGAGAGGAAGCGGCCGGCACCGACCGGCGGGACGTGGTCCTCGGTGTCGACGTCACGGAACCGTGCGACGAGGTGATCGCGTTCGCCTTCGAGGCGGCCCGCCTGCGGCACGCGCGGCTGAGGATTCTGCACGCCTGGCGCGCGCCCGACCGGCTCACCCTGGGCCCCGGCGAAGTCGGCCTGGTGGGCGACCCGCAGCGGGCCGAGGAATGGCTGGGCTTCCTTTCCGCCGTGCTCCAGGTGTGGCGCGAGAAGTACCCCGACGTCGAGGTCCTTCAGACCGTGGTCGAGGGCAAGCCCGCAGGCGCCCTGCTGAAGGCGGCGTCCGGAGCGGAACTGCTGGTCGTCGGAGACCGGCTCACCGACCGCCGGGGGATACCGCGCACCGGCCCGGTCACCCACGCCATGATCCACCGCGTCGGCTGCCCGGTCGTGATCGTGCCGCACGACTGACGGCGCGTTCGCGGTTCGCCCGCGGGGAGATCGACGAGGACGAGTACCGGCGCCGGCCGTCCTGCGGGTGGCCTCGGACCGGGGCGGGCGATCGTCCTGGTCTCAGGTCCACGGCTCTCAGCCCCGGCCTTTCGTCCCGGTGGCGGACAGTGGCATCCGGATGCCCGCGGACGCCGGCCGCGGGCTGCCGCTCACCGCCGTTCCGCACGGCCGGGAAATGGTGATCAGCTCCGGCGGCCGGCCCCCTGCCTGAAGGACCGCTCATCAGGGACCTTCGGCCCTGTGCCCGATGCCTGCCGCCGTTCGATGGTGGGAGGCGAAGCGACCGGCGATCCGCTGGGGGCCGGCGACGGGTCCACGCAGTTCACCGCGCGTCCGGTCCGCTGCCACCGCGCGGGGAGCCGGCGCCGAGGGGAACCCGGTGGAACCCGTGTGGTCCGGCCGACTCCGCCGGTGACGCGAAGGAGAACCGGACGGGACCGAGAAGGTGGCGCTGATGTCCGATGCGACGACCACCGACCTGTACGAAGTGACGATGGCCATGTCCTATCTGCGGGAGGGGATGACCGGCCCGGCGACGTTCAGCCTGTTCGTCCGCGATCTGCCCGCTGAGCGGGGCTTCCTGGTCGCGGCGGGGCTGGAGTCGGCCCTGGACCACCTGTCCGGCCTGCGAGTCGGCCCGGAGGACGTCCGTGCCTTCGCCGCCGCGCTGCACCGTCCGCCGCGGGATCTGGAGCCCCTGCTCGGCCTGCGGTTCACCGGCGGCGTGCGGGCGGTACCGGAGGGACGGATCGCCCTTGCGGGAGAGCCCCTGCTGGAGGTGACCGCGCCGCTGCCGCAGGCCCAGTTGGCCGAGACGTACGTGCTCAACCTGCTCAGCCATCAGACGATGATCGCCTCGAAGGCCGCACGCTGTGTGCTCGCGGCGGCCGGACGCCCGGTCGTGGACTTCTCCCTGCGGCGGACCCACGGCCCGCAGGCCGGTTTCCAGGCCGCCCGGCTCGGCTCCATGGTCGGTTTCGCGGGGACCAGCAACGTGGCCGCGGCCACGGCCCTGGACGTACCCGCGGTCGGCACGATGGCCCACTCCTATGTGGAGGCCTTCCCGACCGAGGAAGACGCGTTCCGCGCCTTCGCCCGGGCCCACCCCGGGCCCGTCACCTTCCTCGTGGACACCTACGACACCGAGGAGGGCGTCCGCGTCGCGGCGCACGTGCTGCGGAACCTGACCCGCGGGCCCGGCTCGGCCGTGCGCCTGGACAGCGGCGATCTGGGAGCCCTGGCGGTGCGGGCCCGGTCCGTCCTCGACGAAGCGGGCCTCGCGGACGTACGGATCACCGTCAGCGGCGGTCTCGACGAGTACGCGGTGGACGATCTGGTCCGCTCCGGGGCACCGATCGACGTGTACGCGGTCGGCACGCGCATCGGGGTCTCGGCCGACGCGCCGTATCTGGACTCGGCCTACAAAATGGTGGAGTACGAGGGGCGGCCGGTCATGAAGCTGTCGTCGGCGAAGGTGACGGCGCCCGGGCAGAAGCAGGTGTTCCGCCGTCCCGGCTGTTCCGACGTGATCGGCCTCGCCGATGAGCGGCCACCGCTCGACGGCACGCCGCTGCTGGAGACGGTGATGCGGAACGGGGAACGCACCGGCGAGAGGTCCACGCTCGACGAGTGCCGGAAGAGGTTCGCTGCCGACCTGGCCGCACTGCCGCCGACCGCCCGGCGGATCCGGGCGCCTGTCGCACCCCGGGCCGCGCCGTCCGAGGGGCTGAGCGCCCTCGCCGACCGGGTCCGGCGCCGTATCGCACGGCAGACGGCGGCACCCGCCGCGCGGCACGGAGTGTCCGGACGAACCGCGTCCGGGGCACACCGGTCCGTACCGAGCTGAGGAGGAAGCGATGCCGCACACCGTGGAATGGAAGGTCCGCCTCTACCTCTTCGAGGACGGGAGGACGACGAGGGCCCGCGCGGTGATCGACACCGGGACCACGGTGCTCACCGGCCACGGGGCCACCCGCCGGAATCCGGCGGACCCGGAGGTACCGGAGATCGGAGACGAGCTGGCGGCGGGCCGGGCCCTGCAGGACCTGGGCCGGCAGCTGGTGGACATCGCCGAGCGCGACATCGAGGGCACGGGCGCAGCCGGACCGCGTCTCCGTCCGCCCGTCGGCTGGCCGACGTGACCGCGGTCCGCGCCCCGGCCGGGGGCAACCTCGTGAGCCCGGCACCTGCCGGGGAACCCGGCCCCAAGGGCAGCACATCCGTCTCCACCGGCGGGCGCACCGCCGGTCCAGGAGTCGAGGAGGACGACCGATGACGCTTCCAGCGCACCGCGGCAGGGGCTCGCTCTCCGGATGGGAACCCTTCCGGGAGCTCGAGGAGCTGCGCATCCGCATGGAACAGCTCATGCACTCCACCTTCCCCTTCCCCGGCCGCGGTTTTCCCGAGGCCGAGGCCGAAGAAGGGGCGTGGGCGCCGTTGGCCGACGTCGAGGACACCGAGGACGCCTATCTGATGGAGCTGGAACTTCCCGGTGCGGAGAAGGACCGGATCAGCGTGGAGGTCAGCGACGGCGAGCTCGACATCCACGGCGAGATCAAGGAGAAGGAACGCACGGGTGTGCTCCGTCGGCAGACCCGGCACGTCGGGCGGTTCGGCTACCGCACGAGTCTGCCTCCGAACGTCGACACCGAGCACATCACCGCGGAGCTGACCGGCGGAGTCCTCACGGTGCGCGTCCCCAAGACCCGGAAGGCCAAGCCGCGTCGCATCGAGATCACGGATTGAGGACGGCGATCATGCAAGCTCACCTCGGCGATCAGCTCGTCATCGAAGGCCCGGCGACCGGCGCCGCCCGGCGCGACGGCGAGATCGTCGGACTCCACCACGAGGACGGCACCCCGCCGTACGACGTGCGCTGGTCGGACACGCAGGAGGTGACACTCGTGTTCCCCGGCCCCGACGCCCACATCAAGCATCTCGGACACGAACCCGAGACCGGTACCGGGGCCGGAGCGCCCCCGCCCGCCGGAGCGCCCGGCCCCGGCGACATCGGCCGGCGGGTGGCCACCGAACGCACCCGACGGGGCCTGAGCCGGGAAGAGACGGCCCGCCGCGCCAGGATGGCGCCGGCCTATCTCGCCTATCTCGAGGAACGCCCGGCCGATCCGAGCCTGGCGACCCTCATCCGGCTGGCCGCGGCGCTGGGCACCAGCGTCCAGGCACTGCGCGGGAGTGGCGTCGATCTGCCGCCCGGCCGGGGCACCGCGCTGCTGCACCCCGAACTGCGGGACCTCGGACCGGAGGACTGCCGCGCCCTGCTGTCCACGCACGGTGTGGGGCGCATCGCGGTGACCACGCCCGAAGGGCCTGCGGTGGTCCCGGTGAACTACGAGGTCGTCGACGACGCGATCGCTTTCCGGACCGCTCCTGACTCCGTGCCCGCGGCGGCCGTGGGATCGGACGTCGCGTTCGAGGTCGATCACGTGGACGAGGCCATGAGCCGGGGCTGGAGCGTGCTCGCCGTCGGCCCCGCGCGGGTGGTCACGGAGCCCGGCGAGGTGCGGCGGCTGACCGAACGCGCCCACACCGCACCGTGGGCCGGGGCCGGGCGCGAGATGTGGGTGTCGATCCGGCCCACCCGCCTGACCGGACGCCGCATCGCTCCGGCCGGTCGGTGAGCTGCCACGGCTCGTGCCCACTGTGCTCCGCCGCTTCACGAAAGGAGCCCCTGTGAACCAGCAGACCCTGCCGGACGAGCGGGTGGCGGCTCTTACGCACGACGCCGCCGCCGCTCCGTCCATGCACAACGCACAGCCGTGGCGCTTTCGCTACTTCCGGGGCAGCCGTACCTTCCAGGTGCGCGCGGACCTCGACCGCGTCCTGCCGCACGCCGACCCGGACAACCGTGCCCTGCACCTCGGCGACGGCGCCGCTCTGCTGAACCTGCGGGTCGCGCTGACCCACGAGGGGTGGCACCCGGCGGTCCGGCTGCTGCCCGACCCGGCCGATCCGACGCTGCTCGCCGTCGTCCGGCTGACCGCTCCCGGGAGCGGTCGGAGCGCTCTTTCCGCGCTGTATCCGGCGATCCACCAGCGGCACAGCAGCCGTTTCCCGTTCGAGGAGACGGAGATCCCCCAGGAGCTGCGCACGGCCCTGGCCGACGCCGCCCGCAGTGAGGGAGCGACGCTGACCTTCCCGTCCTCCTGGCACCTGCAACAGGTGCTGGAACTGCTGGAGGAGGCCGAGGCACGCAATCTCACGGACCGTGGCAGCGGCCAGGACCTGGCGAAGTGGACCCGTATCGATACTCCGTCGGGGAACGCGGCCCCGGACGGAGTGCCCGACTACGCCTTCGGACCGCGCAAGCACGGCGGCAAGGCGCCCATGCGCGACTTCGCCGGGAGCAGGCCGGTGCCCGGCCGCGGCACCGCCGAGTTCGAACGGACCCCCCAGCTGGCCGTCCTCAGCACCTCCCACGACCGCCCGGAGGACTGGCTGCGCGCCGGCCAGGCCATGGAACGGGTCCTGCTGCTGGCCACCCTCGAGGGCCTGTCCAGTTCCTTCGCCACCCAGGCCCTGGAGTGGAGCGACCTGCGCTGGCCGCTGCGCGACCCCGTGTCCGGGGCCGGGCACATACAGATCGTGCTGCGCCTGGGATACGGCCCCAAGGGCCCCGGCGCCCCGCGACGCCCGGTGCCGGACGTACTCGACATCCAGCCCTGAGCCGCCGCGGCCCCACCGGCACCGGTGGCGCGGTCCGCGTGTCGCGGCAGGCCCCGGGCAGTGCGACGGTATGGGCATGAGGTCTGTCAGTGGCCGCGCAGGAAAGTGAGGAAACCCATGCAACTCCCGCTGGTCGTGGGCGTCGACGGATCGGACTCCAGCCTTCAGGCACTGGACTGGGCGGTGGACGAAGCGGCACGCCACGGGTTGCCGGTGCGCCTGATCCATGCCTCCCTGTGGGAGCGCTACGAGGCGGCCCGCCCCTCCCTCAGGACCGATCGCCCCGCCGAAGAGATCATGGCGGAGCACATCATCGCGTCCGCCGTCGAGCGTGCCCGGCTCCGCAATCCCGAGGTGAAGGTCTCGGGCGACGTGCAGCCCGACGATGCCGTGTCCACGCTGCTGCACGCGGGAAGTGAGTCATACGCCTTGGTCACGGGCTCACGCGGCCGTGGCGGAATAGCCGGGCTGCTGCTGGGATCGGTCAGCCTCGCCGTGGCGGCGCGTGCCGTGTGCCCGGTGATCGTGGTCCGTGGTGCGGAACAGAACCGGCAGGGCCTCTTCGGGCGGGTGGTGGTGGGGGTCGGCGACCCGGCCACGGGCGCGGGCGTCGTGCGGTTCGCCTTCCGTGCGGCCGAGGCGCGCGGCTCCGCCCTCGACGCCGTACGGGCCTGGCGCAGCCCGGCTCACGAGCACGTGGACCATCCCCTCCTCGCCGACGACGCCGCCGGTGCCCACGAGGAGCGCGCCGCGACCCACCTCACCGACGCGCTGGACCAGGCGATGCGGGAGCACCCCGAGGTCCGGGTGCGGCGCAGGCCGGTGGAGGGCCCCGCCCACCGGGTCCTGTTGCACGCATCGGCCGAAGCCGACCTGATCGTCGTCGGCGCTCTGCGGCGCCACGGCCACTTCGGTCTGCAGCTCGGCCGCGTCGCCCACGCCCTGCTGCACTACTCCACGTGCCCGGTCGCCGTCGTCCCCCGGCGAACCTGAACCCCGTCGTGCGGGCGCCACGCGGGCACGTGTCGTGGAGGGAGAGGGGTGGAGGCGGCGGATGCCGGAGTGGACGTGGGAGTACGAGGGGTACGACCCCGCTGCCGAGCGGTTGCGGGAATCGCTGTGCACCCTGGGCAACGGCTACTTCGCCACGCGCGGCGCGGTGCCCGAGAGCCGGGCGGGGGTGGTGCACTGCCCGGGAACCTACGCGGCCGGCTGCTACAACCGTCTGGAGTCGAGGGTGGCGGGGCGGCAGGTGGTGAACGAGGATCTGGTCAACCTGCCGAACTGGCTGCCCCTGCGGTTCCGCTGCCGCCCCGCCGGCGGACCGTGGGGTCCGTGGTTCTCCCCGGACACCTGCGTCTTCCTCGACCACCGGCACATCCTGGACCTGCGCCGGGCCACGCTGACCCGCACGTTCCGTTATCGGGACGACGCGGGCGTGCTGGGTGTGGAGCAGACCCGTCTCGTCCACATGAGGGACCCTCACCTGGCCGCGTTGCGGACGGTCTTCACGGCCGAGGACTGGTCGGGGGAGATCGAGGTCGAGTCCGCCCTCGACGGCGGTGTGATCAACGGCAACGTGCATCGTTACCGGTCTCTCGAGCGCCGTCATCTGGCGCACGTGCGGACAGGGACGGAGGAGCCCCGCACGGTGTGGCTGCGCTGCCGCACCAGCACCTCCGACATCGCGATCGCCATGGCGGCCCGGACCGTGGTCACCGGGCGGCGGCCCTCGGCTCCGGAGCTGCAGCGCGCCCGGCAGCGTGTCGTGCACCGTCTGGTGGTCTCCGTCGTTCCGGGCCGGGACGTCGGCGTGGAGAAGACCGTGGCGCTGCACACCTCACGCGACACGGCGATCGCCGACCCGCTCGAGGCGGCCGTCGACCGCGTGGCCGGCGCCCCGGACTTCTCCACGCTCCTGGAATCCCACGTCGCCGCATGGGAGCAGCTGTGGCGGCGCGCGGAGGTCCGGGTGCCCGGCGATGCGGGCCGCATCCTGCGCCTGCACCTGTTCCACGTGCTGCAGACGCTGTCGCCGCACACCGCGGACCTGGACGTGGGGGTGCCTGCCCGGGGGCTGCACGGCGAGGCCTACCGGGGGCACGTGTTCTGGGACGAGCTGTTCGTGCTGCCGTATCTGAACCTGCACTTCCCGGAGGTCTCCCGGGCACTGCTGACCTACCGCCACCGGCGCCTGCCACAGGCGTGCCGGGCGGCGGCCGCGGCCGGCCGGGCGGGGGCGATGTACCCGTGGCAGAGCGGCAGCGACGGCCGTGAGGAGACCCAGGAGCTGCATCTGAACCCCCGCTCGGGGCGCTGGTTGCCGGATCACTCCCGGCTCCAGCACCATGTGGGTTCGGCGATCGCGTACAACGTGTGGCAGTACTGCGAGGCCAGCGGCGACACGGAGTTCCTCCACACCAAGGGCGCGGAGATGCTGCTGCAGATCGCCCGCTTCTGGGCGGACACGGCGGTCCACGACCCGGAGTCGGACCGTTACCGCATCCGTGGGGTGGTCGGCCCCGACGAGTACCACGACGGTTACCCGGACGCCTCCCGGCCCGGCCTGGACGACAACACGTACACCAATGTCACCGCCGCCTGGGTCATCACCCGCGCCCTGGACCTCGTACGGCGGCTTCCCGCGTGGCGCCGGGAGGAGTTGTTCGAGCACGTGTGCCTGGACCGTGACGAGCTTTCGAGGTGGGAGGAGGTGTCCCGGCGGTTGCGGGTGCCGTACCACCAGGGCGTCGTCAGCCAGTTCGAGGGCTACGGCGACCTTGCCGAACTGGACTGGGAGAACTACCGCGCGCGGTACGACAGCATCCGCAGACTGGACCGGATCCTCGAGGCCGAGGGCGACTCGGTCAACCGCTACAAGGCCTCCAAGCAGGCCGACGTCCTCATGCTCGGCTACCTCTTCTCACCCACGGAACTGCAGTGGTTGTTCCGTCGTCTGGGGTACGTGATGGACGACGCGATCTGGCGCAGGACCGTCGACTACTACCTCCGGCGCACCAGCCACGGCTCCACTCTCAGCGAACTCGTCCACGGCTGGGTCCTCGCCCGGGTCAGACGGGCGGAGGCATGGCAGTACCTCCATGAGGCCCTCGAGTCGGACGTCGCCGACGTCCAGGGCGGCACGACCGGCGAAGGCATCCACCTCGGCGCCATGGCGGGGACCCTCGACCTCGTCCAGCGCGGACTGACGGGACTGGAGACCCGCGAGGACGCCCTGTGGCTCGACCCGGTGCCGCTTCCGGCGCTGTCCGAATACGGCTTCTCACTGCGCTACCGCGGTCACTGGGGCGTCGAAGTGCGGCTGCGGAGCGGTCGGTTGCGGATCGGCGTGCCCGACTCCGAGCAGTCCCCGATCCGCGTGGTGCTCGCCGACCGAGCCGTCACGGTGGCACCGGGAGAGACGTGCAGGCTCGTGCTGCCGCGGGGTTGATCGTCAAGCATGTCGTGCAACGTCCTCGAGAAGTGATCCGGCCGCCCTGCTCGGCGGGGGCACGAACGAGGGGGCACCCCCGCCGACGAGCGGAGGTGCCCCGGTCCGACGTTTCCGCGGCCGTTCAGAGCAGCCAGCGGTTGCGGCTGACGAAGGGGAGCCGCGCCCAGACCTTGCCCAGTCCCCAGGTGGCGCCGGAGCCCGCGGCGGCGAGTGCGACGAGGACCACGGCGTAGATCAGGTGGTAGTCGGCGAACGGGTTCGTCGACATGCTCGGCGATCCGTCCGACAGGTGCTGGGCCGGCGGCCATTCCGCGACCCACATCAGCGCCATCATGACGGTGCCCGCGACCGCGGCGAGCCACAGGCCGACGCCCGCGATCAGCGCGAGGCCGACACCGAGCAGACCGAGCATGAACAGCCAGTCGGCCCAGGCGGCCCCGGCCCAGGCGTGGAAGGTGGACTCCATCGGCCCGACGGCGACACCGCTGAGGAACCCCTTGGTCGGCGACCCGCCGTCGACCCACCCCTTGCCGGAGGGGGTCGCGTAGCCGAGGCCGAACGTCTTGTCCAGGAACGCCCACAGGAAGACGAAACCCGTCAGCAGACGGAGCCCGGCGAACACGTACGCATGGGTCGCGGTCGCCGCCGCGGTCGTCGGCTCGGCGGAGACGGGAGCCGTCCCGGCCCGGTGCGGGGACGGGAAGCGGAATCCCGGACGCCGGTGGGGGTGGTCGTGAACTGCCATGGTGCTCATCCCTTCCAGAGGGTGGCGCAGGATGTGGACGACTCTCGTTGCTCTTTCAATGTCCCGCGCCGCCGGCATCCGCCGGAGGGGGCCGAAGGTCCCGGTCCGCGGGCCGAACGCCCCCGGTATGAGCCCAGTTGAAGACCGTCAGCCGTCCTTTGCCGCCAGGCTCACCCCGTACAGGGTGCGTCCGCCGACGAGTTCACGCCCGGTGACCAGCTCGGACTCGATGCGGACGAACACCTCCCGCGTCGCGGGCACCCAGGAGACCGGACCGGTGCGGGACAGACGCGCGTGCTCGGCCGGGTCGGTCACCACCGCGGCCCGGCCCGTGACGACCACGCTCCAGCCGGCCTGCCGGGCCGCGTCGACGTCGTCGGCCTCGAAGGCGACCACCGCGCCGTCGATCGCGCGGACCAGTTCCGAGGCCGCAGCGGTACGCAGCAGGACCGCACCGTCGGCGTCCAGGCAGAAGTTGACCGGCAACACGGCGGGCAGGGCCAGGCGCGTGAAGACGATGCGGCCGACGGGCACCTCGGCCATCAGCCGCAGGCACTCCTGCCGACCGAGTTCACGGAAACCGTCATCGGGGTACATCGTCAGCCCGTCCTCCTCCTGGTACAGCGGGTACTGCTTCTTTTCACGTCTTTCCGTGGCTTCCGTGGCTTCCGTCGCTTCCGTCGCTTCCGTTGTTTTCCCTGTCCTTCCACCCTGAGCGGGACGAGGCCGGAAGGTGAGGGCCGACAGTCCCGTTCACACCGGAAAACGGCCTGGCGGCAGCGCGGCGACAGGTCGTCGGCGCAGGTACCGCGGCGACCCCGGTGCCGGGCACCGGGGTCTGGGTCGGGCACAGTCCTCCAGCCCGCTCTCATGTGCGCGTCAGATCGCCCGCGACATGCGCCGCCCACGTCTCGATCGCCGTGAAGTCGCGGAAGTCCCCGCCCTTTCCACTGCGGAGGATCATCCGGGCCACCCATCCCTTCGCGCCCTCCTCGAGACAACCGCCGAAGGTGACGTGCTCCCTGGCGTCGAGTTCTACGACGGCCTTCTGCACGCCGGGTACCGGCGGGATGTCCCGTTCCGAGGCCGTGGCGTCCAGCGGGCCGCTGCTGAACAGCCACACCGGGCGCTCCGCCAGGTCGCGGCGGTACCGGCGGACGAACCGACGGGCGTCCTTGTGCCAGCGTCCGGCGTACAGCGCACCGCCGACCACCACGGCGTCGTACGACGTCACACTCGCGACGGACCGGGCGGGCAGGGTCTCGACCGTCAACCCGTCCTTCCGCAGGACGTCGGCGACGGCTTCGGCGATGCGTGCCGTCGAGCCGTTCGTGGTTCCGTAGGTGACCAACACGGTGCCGGTCATGGCGTTGCACCTCCTCTCACAGCAGGCGCGGCCGGTCGTCGGCCACGCCGTGCCGTGTCTGCGGCTCCACCGGCGACGGGCCCGGTCCGGGCATGACCGGACCGGTGTCGGCCCGCCGGCTGTCAGGTCGTCCGCGTGGCGACGACGTCATGCCGTGGCTCGCCGAGTACGACCTTGAGGGCGCCGGTCTCGGCGGCGTTGCCGAAAACGTCGTAGGCCTCCTCCATCTGGTCCAGGGAGAAGGTGTGAGTGACCAGTTGCGAGGTCGGGAGCCTGCCGGCGGACGCCATCCGCAGCAGCGTCGGTGTGGAACGGGTGTCGACCAGACCCGTGGTGATGGTCACGTTCTTGATCCACAGGTCTTCCAGATGCAGGGCCGCGGGCTTGCCGTGCACGCCGACATTGGCCACGTGCCCGCCGGGCCGGACCATGCGCGTGCACATCTCGAAGGTCTCCGGCACACCGACCGCCTCGATGACGACGTCCGCGCCGAGCCCGTCCGTGAGGTCGGTGACCAGTTGCTCGGGGGCTTCCCGCGCGTCGGCCACGGCGTCGGCGCCGAGGCCCCTGGCGGCCTCGAGCCGGGCGTCGGCCAGGTCGACCGCGACGATCCGCTCGGGTGCGAAAAGCCGGGCGGTGGCAATGGCCGCCAGCCCGATGGGGCCGGCCCCGACGACCACGACGGTGTCCCCGGGCCTCACCCTTCCGTTGAGCACACCCACTTCGTAGGCGGTGGGGAAGATGTCGGCCAGCAGCACGGCGTCCTGACCGGCCAGCGCTCCGGGCAGCGGGTGCACGGACAGGTCGGCGTACGGCACACGGACGTACTCCGCCTGGGTTCCGTCGATCAGGTGTCCGAGGATCCAGCCCCCGCCGCCCCGGCACTGGCCGTACATGCCCTCGCGGCAGTACCGGCACCGTCCGCAGGCGCTGATGCAGGAGACCAGTACCCGGTCCCCGGGGCGCACCGTGCGTACGTCGCTTCCCGCCTCGACGACCTCACCGACCGCCTCGTGTCCCAGCACGGTGCCGGGCCGCACTTCGGGCACGTCCCCCTTGAGGATGTGCAGGTCCGTTCCGCAGATGGTCACGGCGTCGACCCGGACGATCGCGTCGGTGGGTTCCTTGATGCCGGGGTCCGGGACCTCCTCCCAGGAAGCCTGTCCGGGACCGTGGAAGACGTAGCCCTTCATGACGACCCTCGCTCTCTTGCTCGCCGGTGGGGTGAGGAACCCGGCGGCGCGCCGTCGGCAAGGTGGGCGCCGAGCACCGGCGCAACGCCGGGGTTCCGCACCTCCAGTCTGTTCGACGACCGGGACATCCGCTTGGGCCGGTCGGCCCTCGGGGGGACGGCCGGCCCGGTCGGCCCCGCGGGGCTCAGCGGCCGCGCAGGGCGGCGAGCGCGGTGTCGAGGTCGGCCGCGCGGGGGCGGTTGTGGGGCAGCTTGGCCAGCACGACCGCCATGCCGCAGGTGTCGGTGAGCGCGGAGAAAACCAGGCCGCCCGCGACACCGGCCGAGAGGAGCTGGAACGCCGGATGCACGAGCAGGCCGAGCAGGAGGCCGAGGAGCACCAGGGTGCCGGCCGTCAGACGGACCTGGCGCTCCATGCTCCAGCCGGCCGGAGTGGTGGCACAGACGGCGGGGTGGTGCAGGTCGTGGCCCTGGGCGGCCCAGGCGCTGGTGCCTCCGGCGAGTGTGGCGGTGGGGACGCCCTGTTCGGCCAGCAGTGTGCAGGCGTTCTTGGAGCGGGCCCCGGAGGCGCACACGAGAAGCACGTCTCCCCGCTCGGCGGCGTGCCGGATCTCGGGCAGGGCGCGCCGGACGTGGTCCAGGGGGATGTTCAGGGCGCCGGGCAGATGGCCGGAGGCGTACTCGGCGGGCGTGCGCACGTCGATGACGGTGAGTTCGTCGAGGCGGGTCCGGGCCTGGTCGGTGCCGAGGGTGACCGGGGTGAGGGGGCTGGTCATGTCAGGTGTGATCCTTGGTGGTCGACGTGGTCCCGAATGGGGACGTACAGTACCCCTAGGGGTATTTTTCGAGGAGTGGTCGTGGAACTGGAGCTCGAGGGTGCGGATCTGAAGGCCGTGCTGAACCGGCTGCGCCGGGCGCAGGGCCAGATCTCCGGGGTGATCCGGATGATCGAGGAGGGGCGCGACTGCGAGGAGGTAGTCATGCAGCTCGCCGCGGCCTCCCGCGCGCTCGACCGGGCCGGCTTCGCGATCATCGCGACGGGCCTGCAGCAGTGCGTGGTGGACATGGAGTCCGGTCGTAAGAACGGGGAGGACACCGAGCAGATGCGCGCCCGGCTGGAGAAGCTGTTCCTGTCCCTGGCGTAGGGGGTCGCCGGGGTGTGCGGGCCGCGGCGCGTCACATCGTCACCGCGTCGAGCAGCATGAGGGCGGCCGCGGCCGCCAGCACCCCGGCGAAGATCCGCTGGAGTGTGCCTCCGGAGACCTTCGCGGCCAGCCGCTTCCCGTCCCACGCGCCGAGGACCGCCGCTCCGGCGAAGGGTCCGACGACCCCCCAGTCCAACGTGTCGAGCGTGCCGGCGCGCATCGCCAGCGCGGCCAGGGAATTGACGGTGATGACCAGCAGGCTGGTGCCCACCGCCTCACGCATGCGCAGGCCGAGCACGCCCACCAGCGCCGGTACGGCGAGGAAGCCGCCTCCGACGCCGAGCACGCCGGTGACGGTGCCGAGCCCGGCGCCGGCCGCTGCCGCGCGGCCCGGCCGGACCGGCACGACGGTGTCCGCGAGCGGCCGGGCCCGCAGCATGCGCAGCGCGGCCGCTGCCGCCACCACGGCGAACGCCGCCGTCAGCGCCGTCTCCGGAAGGCGTCCGGCGAGCGCGCCGCCCAGCATCGCCGGGCCGATCCCGGCCGCTGCGAACAGCATCCCCGTCCACCACCGCACCCGGCCGTCACGGGCGTGCGCGGGCAGTGCGGCGACCGAGGTGAACGCGACGATGACCAGACTCGCGGTGGTGGCCTCGAGCGGAGTGAAGCCGAGCAGGTAGATCAGGGCCGGGACGGCCAGCACGCTGCCGCCGCCTCCGAGCGCACCGAGTGCCAGACCGATCACGGCCCCGGCCACCAGGGCGAGGACGAGAGCGCTCACGTGAGGGCGCCGTTCGCGCCGTGCGGGTCCGTCACCGGCAGCCCCGCGGCGGCCCGGGCCGTCGGCGTGGACAGCGGCGGGTGGGCGGCTCGGGGAGTGTGCTCCGCCTGCCGCACGGTGACGCGGTCCGGGCCGCTGCGGCCTCGCCGGAAGATGCTCATGTCGGTTTCCTGCTCCTGTGTTTCTCCTGCCGGCGCGAAGGGCCGGCGCGGCCCGCTGCGGCGTCCGTGCCGCCGGCGGCCATCAGCAATCATCAGCCGCCGTCAGCCCTTGCCGACGGTGAGTCCGGCCCGCCCGGCCGCGTCGAAGGAGTCGTCCACGGCGACGACGTCACGCCCCGCGGCATCCAGAAGGGAGGCGGCGACGGCGGCACGCACACCGCCCGCGCAGTGCACCCACACCTCACCCTCGGGGACCTCGTCGAGGCGCCTGTGCAGGGTGTGGATCGGAATGTGCACCGAGCCCCGGACGTGTCCGCCTGCCCGCTCCGCATCACGCCGGACATCGAGGACGACGACGCCCTCCGCGGGGTGCCGGCCGGCGAGGTCGGCGAAGGTCGCCCGCGGGAAGGAGGCCGGCTCCTCGCCCTCGCGCACCCAGTCGGCCGGCCCTCCGGTGGCCGCGGCGGCCGGGCGGTCGATGCCCACGCGGACCAGCTCGCGCTGGGCGACGGCGAGTTGCTCGGACGACTCGGCGAGCAGGGTGACGGGCTTGCCCCAGGGGATCAGCCAGGCCAGATAGGTGGCGAGCTGCCCTTCGGCCTCGAAGTTGTACGAGCCGGAGACGTGTCCGTCGGCGAAGGCGACGCGGTTGCGCAGGTCCACCACCCACTCCCCCGCCGCCAGCCGGGCGGCGATCTCCCCGGCGTCGGCGAGGGCGGGCCGGGTCAGGTCGACGGGCGCGGGGCCCGTGGCATTGACCGGTCCCATGTGCGCGTAGTAGGCGGGGATGTCGTCCAGACCGGCCAGCAGGTCGGCGACGAAGGTGTCCACGTCCCGGGTGAGGGCCTCGTTGGACGTCTTCTCCTTGCCGATCGTCGTGCTGTCGCCCCCGGCCTGGGTGGACGAGCAGAAGCTGCCGAAGCCGTGCGTGGGGAGCACCGCCGTCTCCTCGGGCAGTTCGGCGGCGAGTCGGCGCGCGGAGGCGTGCTGTGCCCGGGCCAGGTGCTCGGTCAGGCGCGGCTCCACGAGGTCCGGGCGCCCGACGGTGCCGATCAGCAGCGAGCCGCCGGTGAAGACCGCGCGTGCCGTGCCGTTCTCCTCCAGCACGTAGGAGGTGTGGTGCGGGGTGTGACCGGGTGTGGCCAGGGCGCGCAGGGCCAGACCGGCGGCGGTGTCGATGTCCGCGCGGTCGCCGTCGTGCACCGGGACCCGCGCGAAGGCGACCCGGGCCCCGGCGGGCACGAGGTAGGCGGCGCCCGTGATGCGGGCCAGCTCCGGACCACCGGTGACGTAGTCGTTGTGCAGGTGCGTCTCGACGACGTGCGAGATCCGCACCCCGCGCCGCACGGCCGCCGCGATCACCCGGTCGATGTCGCGCGGCGGGTCGACCGCCACCGCCGTCCGCTCGCCTCCCGCCAGATAACCGCGGTTGCCGAGCCCCTGCACCTCGATCGTGTCGACGAAGAACACGAAGCACTTCCTTCCAGTGAAGAATTACCCC
The DNA here is from genome assembly GCF_016757295.1 of Streptomyces sp. M2CJ-2. Lineage (NCBI taxonomy): Bacteria > Bacillati > Actinomycetota > Actinomycetes > Kitasatosporales > Streptomycetaceae > Streptomyces > Streptomyces sp. M2CJ-2. The sequence goes on from NZ_JAESIF010000033.1 coordinate 47,488, forward strand.
GGGGGGTATACCGTCGACAGTAACACAGGTACCCCGGGGGGTATCTCCGAGGAAGAGGGCGACCCCGCGCACACGCCTCACTCACGAGTACCTCGCACACGGCCCGCACACCTCGGGAGCGGCCGCGGCGGCGGCCGTTCGCGCCACGGGGCGTCCCGCGCCTCCGCCCGCCCCGACCCCCATGAACGGGCGTGATCACCGACAGTCCGGGACCGGCCACCGGCTCTCCCGCGGGACCGCTTAACATCACTCGTGATGAGGAGCCGTGCGCAGCAGGCGCGAGACAGAGGACGCGGTCCGCGGTGGACTGTTCGCACCGCGGTCCTCTGCCCTGCCCTTGCCGTCCTGCTCGCCGCCCTGGTGGTGTGCCTGGGGTACGCGGGGCACGGTGGCGCCGAGAAGGACGCCGCGCCCCCGACCGCCCCGTCCGCGGGCGGGACAGTGGTGACAGGGACCCCGGCCGGGCATCCCGTCATGTCCCTCGTCCGGCAGGGCGACTGTTCCCCCGGCGATCCCTGCTGCTCCCCTGCCGTCCACGACGTACCGGCCGTACTCGGCGCGCCCACGCAGACTCCGCCCCTGGCCCTGACCCGCATGCCGGGCTTCCCGTGTCCGGAGCGGCACCCCGCGGTCCTCGCACAGCCTCCGCCGGTGCACAGCGCTCCCGACCTCCACGTCCTCCAGGTGCAACGGACCTGACGGTGCCCTGCCGCGCCCTGCGCTCACGTCCGCGCAGGTACCGAGCGGTATCCGTCCATCACCCCTGCACCCACCGCCGAACGGCGGGAGAAGGACTCATTCAGCCATGAACAAGACCAGCAAGAAGGAAGCCGCGGCTGCCCGCAAGGCCCGCGTCGAAGAGATGCGTCGCGTCGAGAGAGCGCGGGAGCGTCGTCGCCGCGTCATCACCATCACGCTCAGCACGGTCATCGTCGCGGGACTGGTCGGGTGGGGCGGGTACGCCCTCAACAGCGCCAACGAGAAGAGCGAGCAGCAGGCGGCCGAGGCGAAGAAGCCCGTACAGGGTGAGAAGACCTGGGAGGCGAAGAAGCTCACCCGCAACCACGTCCAGGGCACCGTGAAGTACGCGATGAGCCCACCGGTCGGCGGCGACCACAGCCAGGCGTGGATGACCTGCGAGGGCACCGTCTACACCGAGGCGATACCGAACGAGAACGCCGTCCACTCCCTCGAGCACGGCGCGGTCTGGGTCACCTACAACGACAAGGCCGCCGAAGCCGACGTCAAGGCTCTCGGGGACAAGGTCTCCAGGACCCCGTACAGCCTGATGAGCCCGGTCACGGACCAGTCCGGGGCGATCATGCTGTCGGCCTGGGGGCGCCAGCTCACCGTGGACGATGCATCGGATCCGCGGATCGACCAGTTCTTCACCAAGTACGTCCAAGGGCCCCAGACCCCTGAGCCGGGTGCCGCCTGCTCGGGCGGCTTGATGGCGTCATGACCGGCACGGTCATGACGGAACGAGCCACGGCTCCGGAAGAGGAACACGGCCCACGGCCCGGCCTCACCCGCTGGCTGACCGTCGGCGCGGCGGCCCTCGTCGCCGTGGTCGTGGCCCTGTCGGTCCTGGTCATGGTGAGCAAGGAGAACGAGCAGACGGTCGGCGTTCCGGCCGTGGACTCCGCCGATGCGGGGTTCGCTCGTGACATGGCCGTCCACCACCAGCAGGCGGTGGAGATGTCGTACATCGTCCGTGACCGCACGGCCGACGAGGACATCCGGCGTCTCGCGTACGACATCGCGCAGACTCAGGCCAACCAGCGCGGCATGATGCTCGGCTGGCTCGATCTGTGGGAGCTGCCGAAGGTCTCGCCCGACGGGTACATGACGTGGATGCACGGTGGCCACGAGGACCACGGGTCGAAGGGCGGGTCCCTGATGCCGGGCATGGCCACGGCCGCGGAACTCGGCCGGCTCGGTGAGCTCGAGGACGATCAGGCGGAGATCCTCTACCTCCAGCTCATGATCGACCACCACATCAGCGGCGTCGACATGGCCCGCGCCTGTGTCTCGCAGTGCGAGGTGGACACCGAGCAGAAGCTGGCGCAGAGCATGGTCGAGGGCCAGCAGTCGGAGGTGGAGTTGATGACCGCCCTGCTGAAGGAGCGCGGGGCCGCGCCCCGGAAGTGATTCCGCTCCGGCCGTCCGGTCGGGTGCCCCCAGAGGCGGCGCCCGACCGGACGCGCGGCGACGGCTCCCGTACCGGAGTCCGGCGTGGCGACGCGGTGTGCCCGATCGTCACCCGAACCGTCACCAGGGCACGCCGGGGTGAAATTTCCGTTTCGCAGCGACTGGTCGGCCGGTTTCCCCGATGATGGGGACCGCCCGGACAACGGATCAGGCAACGCTGGGAGTACGCACATGACGGTGCAAGCCGGTATGCAGCAGGAGCGCGTCACGGGGAGGGTGTGGGCGGTGCGCCTGGACCCCTACGGCCGCCCCTCCGCCGGCACGGTCCGGCTCTCCTGCTCCCGCCCGGCCTGTGCCGATCAGCACTTCTCCAGCACTCCCGCGGGGCGCAAGGCCGCGGTCGAACACGTCAACATGCATCTGTCCCGCATCCGGGCGGACGGCGGGCCGCGCGGCGGGGCATGGTGCGGCTGTCGCGCCGCCGACTGCGCGTGGCACACCTCCGACGTCCCCGCCGGCAGGCGTGACGGGGCGCGACCGACGGAGGGGGCGGTGCGATGCGGGGGCCCGGTGGTCCTGATGGTGCACGCGAGCCGTGCCGGGCGGCTGTGGCGCATCGCGGAAACGTGCGTGCGCTGCGCGGCCGCCATTCCCGACTGCCGCGTCCTGGCCACCGCCCCGCCGCCCCGTCCGGCCGGGGCCGGGTCCGGGGCCGGGGCGGGGGCGGGGGCGGGACGGGAAGCGACGGGAACGCCGCAGACGGTCCGGGAGCCGACCGGCGGGAATGTGGCGGCGGTGTTCTCCGACCACGCCCCCTCACCTCTGCCCCCTCCTGCTCCTGCTCCTGCTCCTGCTCCTGCTCCTGCCGATGCTTCTTCCCCGGCCGCCGGATCCGCCGTGGCGCCCGGCGCCCGCACCGCCTCACCGGGGGACGCGTCCCGGCGGGCGAAGCGGTGCGGGAAGATCGCGCAGCGGACCGTGCCGCACGACCTTCAGCCCGACGTGCTGCGGGTGGAACTCATCGAGCTCGGAGATGCGTTCCGCGCCTATCAGCAGCGCACCGAGCCCGACCTCGTCGTCCTTGCCGAACTCCACGAGCGCAAGGCCCGTGCGTTCGCCCTGTGGGCCGATGTCACCGGCGACGGAACCCTGCGCCATGAGGCGCACCGGGCTCGCAAGGCGGCGCAGACCACCCTCGAGATGCACGAGAACCGGGTCGGCGGGCCCGCCGACGGCCCGGTGGTGGAACGGCTGCTGACCCGGCAACAGGCAGTGCACGCCCGTACCGTGCTGGGCTACGTCCAGGACCACGCCCCGCACCCCGAGGCCGAGGTGCACCTCGCGGTGCTTCTGCTCACCCTGCGGGCCGCGCGCGCCGGCACCGGGAACATCACCGGACAGGACCTCACCGCCTGGTTGCAGGGCGATGCCGAGCGGGTGCTGGAACAACTGGTCGCCGCCGACTGGCTGCGTCTGCCCGGTACCGTCACCGAGGCGCTGGCCTCCCGGCCCGAGAACCCCACCGCGGTCACCGTCCCCACGCTGCTGCCCGAACAGCCCCGCCCGTTCGTCTTCGGCAAGACCACCCGCTCGAAGATCTCCGGTTGGGCCCAGAAAGCCGTGGGCGACCGGAAGATCCGCAAGAGGAAACTGGGCGCCGCCACCCGGCTCCTCGCCCTGTACAGCGCCGCCCACACCCGCCCCGACGGCAGCCTCGGGCACGCCGAGGACGGCGGACTGCATCTGGACAGGGCCGCCGTGTTCTGCGCCCTGCCGCCCGAGGAGATCACCGGGCACGTCGAACTGCTGATCGCCGCCGGCTGGCTCGCCGAGGCCGACACCACCGGAGGGCGGCTGCGCGGACAGCTCACCGAGCGGGTCCTGCCGCTGGGCGGTCTGCTGTAACGCGCCGGGCCCGCCATGACCCGATCGCACCGGCTTCAATTCCGCGGTTCCTGACGGACCTTCCCTTATCGGGTGGCCCCTGCGCTGTCGTCCTGCGAGCATCTGCGGATGCTCATACTCACCGACGACCTCGGCCACCTTTCCTACGCCGTCACCGGCGAGGGACCGCCCGTCGTACTCGTGCATGCCGGCGTCGCCGATCACCGCATGTGGGACGCGGTCGTGCCCGTCCTTGCGGAACGGCACACGGTCATCCGGTACGACTTGCGCGGCTTCGGCGAGTCCGCACCCCCGACCGGACCGTTCAGCGAGACCGACGACCTGCGCCGCCTCCTGGACCACCTCGGCCACGAACGCGTCCGGCTTGTGGGTGCGTCCTGGGGCGGCCGCGTGGCCGTGGACTTCGCTCTCACCCACCCCGGCCGGGTGGACTCCCTGGCGCTGCTCGCCCCGCCGTGGCCGGGACACCACTGGTCCGCGGAAATGGTCGCGTACGACGAGGCCGAGACCGCGGCCTTGGACGCCGGCGACCTGGACACCGCCATTCGCGTGAACCTGGACATGTGGTTGCGCGGGCCCGCACGCGGATGGGATGACGTTGCCGAGGGGCTGGCCGACCAACTCGGCGTTCCGCTGAGGACGTCGTTGGTGAACCAGGCCGTCAGGGAAAAGCACTCCCAGGACGCCACGACCGGCGACATCTCCGCTGTCTCCGTCCCCGCACTGGTCGGGATCGGCACGTTCGACGTCGCCGACTTCCAGGACATCGCCCGCCGGTACGCCACAGAGATTCCCGGCGCCACTCTGGTCGAGTTCCCCACCGCCGCTCACCTCATCGCTCTGGAGGCGCCCACCGAACTCGCCGCGGTACTGGTCCCGTTCCTCGCCCGCCAGTGACGGGCGCCGGCATTGCGCCCGTGCGGCTAACGGTGCGACGCACGAGTCTGGACAGCGCGGTGAGGGGAGAAGAGTGGGCGACGGTGGACTGACGCAGCGGACCGAAGCGGCCCTCGACGCCCCGTGACGGACACCGGCGACAGCTTCACCCTCGGAGTGGTCGCCGGGGTTCAGGACCCCGACGCCATCCGGCCCATGACGGTCCTCTCACAGGTCACGAGGCCGGCAGCCGACGGCTGGGGCGGGTATCCGAAGGGCGACGTCGACGAGATCCAGGCGTTCGCGGGTACTCTGCGCGATCGCGACGTCACCGGCCTGGGCCACGAGACCGACCCCTGCCTGTGCTCCTGACGCCGTTCGGTCCGTCGTCCGCGGCCTTTGCGGAACCGGGCGGAAGGGTCGGCCCGCGGGGTCCGTGAGGACCGGGAAGCGGTCGGGTCCGGCTGGGGTTCCGGGCGGGTGGCGCCCTGGGACAGCAGCCGGACCTCGGCCTCGGCTGAGTCGTCGACGTCGACGTCGAAACTCGGACAGCTGATCGGGGACGCCCGATGCGACCTGGGATATACCCTTCGGTGTCCGGTTGTTCGTAGCTTGACCGACTGTTCTCGCACACAACGCCACAACATTGGGTGTACGCTACATCGATCACTCAGGAGACCCATGCGCCCCCGAATACCTTCCGTTTCTCGAAAGGCCTCGCTCCCGCCCGTCGCCCTGGCGGGCGGTGCGCTGACCGTCGGGATCGGCGGCCTGTATCTGGCCGGGCTGCTGCTCACCGGCGGTGAGATCGAGGCGGGTACGACGGTGCGCGGCCTGGACATCGGGGGCCTGACCCGCGAGGAAGCCACCCGGAAGCTGGAGCAGCACCTGGCGGCGGCCGGCCCGCGGAAGCTGGCAGTGCAGGTCGGCGACCGCGAGGGCACGGTCGATCCGCGGCAGGCGGGGCTCACCTTCGACATCCGGGAAACCCTTGACCGGGCGGCGTCCACCGGCGCCGACCCGGTCAGCGTGATCAGCGGGCTGTTCCGCTCGGGCGGTGACATCGAACCGGTCGTGCGGACCGACGAGGACAAGGCCCGTACCACCCTCGGGAAGCTGGCGAAGACGCTCGACCAGAAGGCCCGTGACGGCGCCGTCTCCTTCGACGACGGCCGTGTCGAGCAGATCACCCCGCGCACCGGGTACGCGCTGGACGTGGACGCCGCGAGCGGTGCCCTGCGCGACCCCTTCCTGCGCGGCGCGGCGGACTCGGTCACGGTGCTGCCCGCACGCGAGACCAGGCCGAAGGTCACGGCGGAAGAGGTACGGCGGGCGGTGCGCGAGTTCGCGCGGCCGGCGATGTCGGCACCGGTCACGCTCACCGCGGGCGACAAGCGGTTCACGATCACCCCGGCCGTGCTGGGCGAGTACCTGACGATGCGGCCGGACGACACCGGCAGGCTCACACCGAAGCTCGACAGCAGGGGCCTGCGCGCCGCCCCCGCGGTGGCCGGCGCCCTGAACGGCCTCCCCACCACGCCCCGGAACGCCCGGCTGGGACTCGAGGGCGAGAAGGTCGTGGTGACCGCCGACGCCCGACCCGCCGTGAAGGTCACCGACAAGGCCCTGAGCAAGGCCGTCCTGCCCCTGCTCACCGAGTCGGGCGCCGCCCGCACCGGCGAGGTGGCCACACAGCGGATCCAGCCGGAGATCACCCGCGAGAACGCGGCCCGTCTGGGGCTGACGGAGAAGATGTCCTCCTTCACCGTCGCCTTCGAGCCGGCCGCCTACCGCACGACGAACATCGGCCGGGCCGTGGAACTCATCAACGGCTCCGTCGTCATGCCGGACGAGACCTGGAGCTTCAACCGGACCGTCGGCGAGCGCACCCGGGCCAACGGTTTCGTCGACGGCATCATGATCTTCGACGACCAGTACGTCAAGGCGTCCGGCGGCGGTGTCTCCGCCGTGGCCACGACCGTCTTCAACGCGATGTTCTTCGCCGGGGTCAAGCCCGTCGAGTACGGCGCCCACTCCTTCTACATCGAGCGCTACCCCGAGGGCCGTGAGGCGACGGTCGCCTGGGGCAGCCTCGATCTGAGGTTCGCCAACGACTCCGGCAAGGCCGTCTACATCCAGGCCGAGTCCACCGACACCTCGGTGACCGTCACCTTCCTCGGCACGAAGAAGTACGACGAGATCACGTCGGTCAAGGGGCCGCGCACCGACGTGCAGCAGCCGGCGAAGAAGGTGAGCACCGCTGAGAAGTGCGTGCCGCAGACCCCGCTCGAGGGCTTCGACGTCACCGTGGAGCGGGTCTTCCACGACGACGGCCGGGAAGTGGGGCGGGAACCGTTCCACACGCACTACACCCCACGTGACGAGGTCACCTGCGCAGAGGCGCCGAGCGAGCATCAGCCCTGAGGAGACGCCCCGTCGCCCCGTCCGGCGTGGCGCCGCCCCGGGGCCCCGCCCGCCCGGCCTCCCTTTCGCGGAGGCCGGCCCCGTCACCCGCTCAGTGGCCACGTCGAGAACGCTCACTGGATCGGGGAGTCGGGCGGGGGAAGCCGGATGGTGCGCTCCCGGTCGAGGGAGTCGACGCCGTCGACCGCCTCCAGGGCCGGGATCCGGTCCTCCGGGACGGTGCCGGAGAGCGTGCCGAGGATCGGCTGTTCGCCCGTGACCGTCAGTCCGGCCCTCCGCAGGGCCGCGACCACCTCCGCGAACCGGTCGGGGTCGACCGCGAGGACGACCCCGACCGGCGCGGACCGGGGTGACTCGCTCACGGGGCCTGGAGCAGGCCCGCGCCGACGTCCCGGACGGGCTGCGTCAGCGGGAACGCGCCGGACTTCAGGCTCGCCATGAGATCGGCCGCGGAAGCGTTGGGGTTCGCCTCGGCGAGCAGGGCGAGGACACCCGCGACGTGCGGCGTGGCCATGCTCGTGCCGCTCATGGTCTGATACCCGCCGCCCGGAGCGGCCGAGCGCACGTCCCTGCCGGGCGCAGCGATGTTGATCTCACCGCCTTGGTCGTTGATTCCGCCGTTGGAGAAGAACGACGGCGTGATCGACTTGTCGAGCGCGGCCACCGCGAGGATGGAGGGGCAGTTGGCCGGTCGGCTGACCGGCCGAATGCTCGGGGGTCGGTTGCTGTCGTTGCCCGCGGCGGCGACGATCACTGTCCCGCGCTCGAGCGCGCGCTGAGCCAGAATCTCGTACGTCTGCGGGAACAGTTCACCCGGTCGGACCCCAGCGCCGAGCGACATGGAGATCACCCGCGCGCCCCGGGCGATGGCCCAGGCCATGCCCGCCAGGATCTGGCCGTCGGCACCGCTGCCCTGGTTGCTGAGGACCTTCCCGGCGAGGATCCGGGCCTCGGGGGCCACGCCGTAGCGGGGTGCCTGCTGGGGGTTTTTCGGTCCGGCGACGGTGCCGATGCAGTGGGTGCCATGGCCATGACCGTCCTCGACCGCCTCGCCGACCACGAAGGACATCGTGTCCTCGACACACCGGACCAGGTCCGGGTGGGTGATGTCCACGCCGGTGTCGAGGACGGCGACCTTCACACCGCGTCCGGTCAGGTTAGTCAGGTTGGCCCGGATCGCCTGCAGGCCCCAGGTGAAGCTCTGCTCGTCCGAGGCCGGGCCCTGGGCGGCGGCGATTTCGGTCCTGGTGTGGCGGGTGACCACGTCCTCGTCACTGCGGTAGGCCGGGAAGAACTCGGTCGGCGCCTGCTGCGGGGCGGTGATCGGCAGGGCGTACACCATGCGCTCCGGCTCCGCCGCGATGATCGACGGCTCCGCCTCGGCCGTGGTCACCAGCGTGTGGCGCTGATCGGGCCGTACCTCGACGACGGCGGCTCCGAGTTCCTCGAAGTGCACCGAGACGTCGGGGCGTTCGAGGAGTTCGGCGACGTTCGCGGCCTCGGCGCCCCGGACGCGTTCGACGGACGCGATGTCGGCGGAGGAACGCAGTGCGTTGATTCCGCTCTCCTGGTTGCTCGGGTCGAGCAGGACCACGTACCGACCGGTGTACTCCGTGCCCTGGCCCCTGACGGGGCCATTGGGCCGAAAGGGCTGCTCGCCGAAGGCGCGCCTGTCCATGGGTCCGTTCGCCATTGAATTTCCCACTTTCTGCTGGGTTCCCCCCGGTTCGTGGACGCGCGCCGATGCACAAGGTGTCGGGTGCCGAGGATGACGGGGCGCGGTTCGGTCGTGTATCGACGCGTGGTGCCGCCGCCTGCAAGGCTGTGCCTGGCCAGGCCGTCGGCAGCGCCCCTCGAACACCGTCGCACCGGGCACGGAGGACCGCAACACAGCGCCGCCGGCCGTGAGTCCTCTCCGTCCTCTGCTCGTTCGCCCTTCTCCAAGCTCTCGGCTTCTCCCCCGGTTACCGCTGGGAGGTGCCCCCAGAGCAGGGGCCCCATCGCGTCGACGTGCCCAGCTCCGCCCTCCGCTTGGCCGCCCTCGCCCTCGCCCCCGCCTCGGCCGATGCGATGAAAGCGGCAGTCGCTGTCGCTGGGAAGTCCAGCTCGTTGCCGGAGCTGCCGTCGGCGCAGCGGGAACGGCCTGCGGGAGAAGAGCGAGGTCATCAGGTTGGGGCACCACGGTGGCCAATGGCGCATATGGCCATGAAAATACCCAAAGGCGATGATGCGGATTTCGTGACCCGTACGCCCATTGGAGGGACGGCCATGCACAACGAGCGCAGCCAAGTGCGGCGGGCGACCGCGTGGCGGCAGCCGACCGTCGGCGGCACGCTCGAGGGTGACCGCCGGGCCGCCGAGAAGGTCGTCCTGGAAGCGGCTGAGGCGGAGCACGACTTGGTCGACGAGGGCTGTGGCACCGATCCCTCCACGCTGAGTGCCGGACAGCTGTACCGCAGGGTCAGCGGCAGGGACGACCGGGCACGACCGGTGAGCGAGGAGGAACTCGCCGGCCTGAGCGACCCGATGGCCGCCGAGTTCTTCCGCAGGAACAGGTTCCCGGTGACAGTGCGGGAGCTGTTGTCTGGACTACCGGAGGCGGCCGCCGCCTCTCGGCGGGTGTACCTGGTCAGTGAGGCCGGGCAGATCGCGCCGGGCACCTCTCCCGGACTGCACCGTGACATGCGCTTCGCCGTCACCGTGGCCGTGCGAGCCGGCCAGGCGGACCTGCTGATCAGTACGCAGGCCGGCGGCGACCAGGTCACAGCGTTCCTCCAGGTCGCGGCCTGGGACCCTGATGCGAAGGTCTTCAACTTCTACATGCGCGTCGGTCCGACCTGGGTATGGGCGGGCAACTCCTGGGACGCCTTGGAGCCGGACTCCCGCGGCAAGGGTTGTTTCGACAGCCATGTCAACGGAAGCGCCGTGATGAAGGAACTCAGGATCCCCTGGATCAACTGGCAGTCCGAGCGGGCCACGATCCGCCTGGCCGACGACGACCCACTGCGCCGTGATCCTCTCTACCAGCAGGTCACGGGCGCCCAGAAGCTGGAGTTGACCGTCAGGTCGCTGGTCACCAGATGGACTGCCGCGCGACTCGCCAGGGTCACCGCGAACGGCGTCGTCGAACACCCCGACCGCCTGCTCCGCCATCTGTTCACGACCACCACCGTCAACCTCGCCAGCACGGACCGACAGAGCAGCGTCGTCACCCCGGAATCGGCCGACCTGGTGCTCCCGATGGGGTTCTGGCTCAATCAGGACGTCCTCCTGAACGACCTCGGCCTGGTGACGCAGGCCGCACCTCCCACGGCACCCGCTGCCCGGTACTGCGCAAGCCTGGCCCGGTTCGGCTTCCGGCTGGAAGAGCGGGCCGAGGACGGTGGCATCGCCTTCCGCCAGCCCGGCGACACCTTCTTCGCCTTCGCGGTGCCCGAGGCCGCTCACGAGGACAGCGAAGTGGTACGGCAGATGATCCGCCATGGGCTGCTCTCGGCGAAGTTCGCCGCCTGCGTGCTGATGGTCGACTTCCCTGATCCGGTCTTCAGCGCGCCTCGCGCGCATCTCATGCGGTATGCGCCCACCACAGCGACCAAGTCCTCGGCACTGTGCGACCAGATGGCCCTGGCCATCACGGATGCCGCCCGTGCCCTGCCCGCCGACAGCCCCGAGAGCCGCTTCGCCGCGCACTGGGAGGTGCCCGACGACGCGTGGCAGGCGGTGTTCGGACAGCGCGTGGACACCTACTTGCGCAAGGCCGCGGCGCGGGCCCGCACCGAAGACGGTTTCGACGACTACGTCCGCCTCGCCGAATCCCGCCGCCGGCAGTTCCGGGCCATGAAGCTGAACGAGTTCCAGCTGACCCTGCCGGTCACCGACATCCCCGCTGACGCGCCGCCGCTGACGATGCGTGAGGACGCCACCACCGCCCCCCTGTCCTGAATCACCGCCCAAGCGCTCGGCCACCACGCCGTCCGCTTCGCACGGAAGGAACGGACCATGACGAAAATCGACGCCTACGGGCCTCCAGGGAACCTCGACGACTTCGACGATTTCGGCCGCAAGGCATGGAATGCCTTCATCTCGAACACGGTGGACGCGGCCATCGAGGGACCCGATCCCCACGAGGTGCTGCACGACAGTCCAAGGCCTCAGTTCTACAACCTGACCAGCACAGACACCGCCGAGGACGCCACCAGGGCCGCCATCAGCTGGACCGCGTTCCCCCGCATCATCAAGATCACGTCAAGTTCCGACGTCCAACGGTGGGAACGCTGCGACGCCAGCCGTGACGTCCAGGACGAGTACTGCGAGTGGAGCGTCACACGCGACAACACGAACAAGATCACGCAGGTCACGTTCACCTGTGAAGGCCCTGAGTACTGGGAAGTGCTCGCGGAGACCAACCCGCAGAAGGTCATCGAGCTCTACCGTCACCACATCAGTCCTGACGTCCGTCCAGAGGATCTGTTCTCCCCCACCGGCCGATACCAGCCGCGCAACAAGTGGAACGACTCCACGAGCCACGGCGCCATGCACCTCGTCCAGCGCAACAACACCCTCGGCGCCGAGATCGAACTGGCTGCCGCGGCCACCATCCGGCGCGTCATCGACGGCACGGAGCTCACCACCGAGCAGGAGCTCATCGCCTGCGGCAAGTACGGAGCCCCCGAACGCAACAGCGATCCGCACATCGGCGCCGGCGTCAACGCCCTCGCCCGCCAAAGGGCCGACATCACCCTCGCCGACCCGGTCGGCCTGTACTTCGACGACCTGTCCACCGACGGCTGGGAGACGCCCGACGGGTCCGACCCCAAGAGCTACTGGACCTATCTCAGGGGCGACACGGAACACCGTGTCCGAGCCGTCTACCGGGTGTCACCTGAGAAGGGCTTCAGCGTCGGAGACATCACCATCGCCGGCAGGCCCATCCGATTCGGGTCTCAGATCGCAGACTTCATCACCATCAAGCTCACCGGAACCGCCTGCCGTTTCGGCAAGAGCACAGCCGAGCCACAGACCTCCTGTGTGGAGTTCCTCCCGGCCGACATGCCCGAGGAGGCGTTCACCGCAGAAGCCTTCTCCGCCTACGGCAACTTCCTCGACCCGAGGCCCGCCCTCTCCAGCCGCTCCTCCCGCGTCGCCTGAACCGCATCGGCGGGTGCTCCTTCGGTGACCGGAGGGATCCGTGAAGCATTCGCCCCTCTTCCGCAATCGGCGGTGGCGCCGAGTCGCTGGTTCTTCGCCGGCACACCCCGGCACGGCACGATCAACCCGAAGACCGTCCCACACCGTCAGCCGACGTGGCAGTGCCCGGCGGGCGCCGGTTTCGCCTCGCGAAGTGCCATCACGGTGCTGTACCGGGGGTGTTCCAGCTCTCCCCGGGTACCTGCGTCCGGCGGCGGCCGCGGCGAACCCGGGAGGCCGGTCCGAACGCTGCTATGCGGAAGCCAGAACCTCTCCGGCTGTGATCTGGGGAGGGTTGGGGAGCAGGGACGCCAGGTTGTCCCGCACGAAGTCCGCCGCCCTCGAGATCGATTCCTCGGCACCGGCCCGGTCCTGGAAGACGCTGGTCGAGACCATCACTCCGTCCCCGGCATCGACCCAGTAGTAGGCCACGAAGCCGGAAACCTGCCTCATGAGCGGCACGAAGCCCTCGTTCACGAGGCGTCCCGCCTCTGCCGGATCTGTCACTCCTTCGTACCGCCGGACCGCTGCGTACATCGCCAAGCTCCTCGCGGGGTTCTGGGTTCGTCCTCTGCTGAGACGTCGTACCCCTGCGCCGACTGCCTGGCTCATGAGGCGTCCGGCAATCACCTGAAGGGCCTCCTCAGGCGATCCGAACGGCGGCTTCCGGCGTGGAACCACGTCAGGAACCCGCCGTGCGGATCTTTCCGCGTTTTCCGCGCGACGCCCGGGCAGCCGCACACGCCGGGCGGCGCGGGACCCGGAAGGCCCGGAAGGCAATGCCCCGGCTGCCGGTGGTCCCCCACCCGTCGAGAAGGGCGCCTGCCGGGCTTCGACCGAGCTCGGGCGCCCTTCTGTCGCGGCTAGAAGAAACCCAGCTTCTTCGGCGAATACGACACAAGGAGGTTCTTCGTCTGCTGGTAGTGGTCCAGCATCATCTTGTGCGTCTCCCGGCCGATCCCGGACTGCTTGTAGCCGCCGAACGCCGCGTGCGCGGGGTAGGCGTGGTAGCAGTTCGTCCAGACACGACCCGCCTGGATGGCGCGGCCGGCGCGGTAGGCCGTGTTGATGTCGCGGGTCCACACGCCCGCGCCGAGACCGTACGACGTGTCGTTGGCGATCTTGATCGCGTCGTCGAAGTCGTCGAACGAGGCCACCGAGACGACGGGGCCGAAGATCTCCTCCTGGAAGACACGCATCCGGTTGTCGCCCTCGAAGATGGTCGGCCGCACGTAGTAGCCGCCCTTCAAGTCGCCGTCGTACTCGGCGCGTTCGCCGCCCGTGAGGACCTTGGCGCCCTCCTGCCGGCCGATGTCGATGTAGGACAGGATCTTGGCCAGCTGCTCGCTGGACGCCTGCGCGCCGATCATCGTGTCGGTGTCCAGCGGATGCCCGGGCCTGATCAGCTCGGTGCGGGCGACGGCCGCGGCCAGGAAGTCGGGGTAGTTGCCGCGCTGGATCAGCCCGCGGGAGGGGCAGGTGCACACCTCGCCCTGGTTCAGCGCGAACATCGTGAACCCTTCGAGGGCCTTGTCGCGCAGCTCGTCGTCCTTCTCCCACACGTCGTCGAAGAAGATGTTCGGCGACTTGCCGCCCAGCTCCAGGGTGACCGGCTTCAGGTTCTCGGCCGCGTACTGCATGATCAGCCGTCCCGTGGACGTCTCGCCGGTGAAGGCGATCTTCGCCACCCGCGGACTGGAGGCGAGCGGCTTTCCGGCCTCCGGGCCGAAGCCGTTGACGATGTTCAGCACGCCCGGCGGCAGCAGGTCGGAGACGAGGCTCAGCCAGTAGTGGATGGAGACCGGCGTCTGTTCGGCGGGCTTGAGGACGACCGTGTTGCCCGCGGCGAGGGCGGGCGCGAGCTTCCACGTCGCCATCAGGATGGGGAAGTTCCACGGGATGATCTGGGCGACGACGCCCAGCGGCTCGTGGAAGTGGTACGCGACCGTGTCGTCGTCGACCTCGCTGAGCGAGCCCTCCTGGGCGCGCACGGCGCCGGCGAAGTAGCGGAAGTGGTCGATGGCCAGCGGGATGTCGGCCGCCAGGGTCTCCCGTACGGGCTTGCCGTTCTCCCAGCTCTCGGCGACCGCGAGTGACTCCAGGCAGGCCTCCATGCGGTCGGCGATCTTCAGCAGGATGTCGGACCGCTCGGCCGCCGGCCTGCGTCCCCAGCCGGGCGCGGCCGCGTGGGCGGCGTCGAGTGCCGCCTCGACGTCCTCCGCCGTACCGCGCGCCACCTCGGTGAACGGCTGCCCGTTCACCGGACTCGGGTTGTCGAAGTACTGCCCCTTGACCGGAGGTACGTACTCCCCGCCGATGAAGTGGTCGTAGCGGGGCTGGTAGGAGACGATCGCGCCCTCACTTCCGGGCGCCGCGTAACGGGTCATGCGGAACTGGCCTCCTTCAGCAGGACTGCCCGCCGTTGGGCAGCTCTGCGCCGGAGCCTAAGGACACGGACGTTGCATCCACGTTGCGGACGGGCAGCGGTGCTACCGGTCCTCGAAGCGGGATCAGCCGTCCGGGGCCGCCAACTCCGATTCGAGTGAGGCCAGACGGGCCCGGTTCGATGCCGTCGGCCGGGCCGTGACCAGTGCCCGCCACACGTCCGGGTCCTCTTCTCCCCATGGCGCATGGGCCCAGTCGGTCAGCAGGTCGGCGTCCGAACGGGCGATCAGTGCCGCGCGCAGGCCGTCGGCGAGGCGGCGCCTGAGCCGTACGACCGCCGGTGCCTGGGAGGCGGGCAGCAGCGGGCCCGCATAGGCGGCCAGGGCGGTGGTGACCGCGCCGGCCGCCAGCCGGCGTTCGACGGCGGCGATGTCCGACTCCATGGGTGCCGTGAGCCGGTAGGGGCGCGACGCGAGCAGTCCCGGGCCGAGCACCTGACGCAGCCGGGCGAGTTCCGCGCGCAGCGTCACCGGTGTCACCGACTCGTCCTCGTACAGGGCGCACAGCAGTTCGTCGCCGGTCAGGCCGTCGGGGCGCCGGGCCAGAAGGACGAGGATCTCGCTGTGCCGTCGGCTGAGCCGGATACTGCGGCCACCTGCCGTCAGCACGGCCCGGTCGCGGCCCAGTGCCGCCAGTCCGGGCCCACCGCTGTCCGGGCGCCTCGGGGCGAGCAGCGCCAGCTGGGATTCCGCTGCGCGTGCCACGGCCTGTACGAAGCCCAGGCTGTGCGGATGTGCGAGACCGTCCCCGCCGGTGATGTCCACGGCACCGAGCAGCCGCCCCGTGTGCGGATCGTGCACGGGGGCCGCCGCGCACGTCCACGACTGCACGCGCCGCACGAAGTGCTCGGCCGCGAACACCTGGACCGGACGGTCCACGGCGACCGCCGTGCCCGGCGCGTTCGTCCCGACCGCGCTCTCCGCCCACCGCGCGCCGGGCACGAAGTTCATCCGCCCCGCCTGTCGCAGCGTCGACGTGTGCCCCTCGACCCACAGCAGTCTCCCGTGCGCGTCGCACACCGCCAGCAGATGCCGGCCGTCGGAGGCGAACGTGCCCATCAGCTCCCGGAACAGCGGCATCACAGGAGCCAGCGGGTGCTCGGCGCGGCGGGCCCCGAGGTCACTGTCCGTCAGTTCGATGTCGGCGGTGCCGTCCGGGTGGACCCCGGCGCGTGCCGAGCGCCGCCACGACTCGGCGACCACGCCGCGCACCGGGGGCGGCACCGCGCCGGCCTCGGTGAAGGTCTCGTGCGCCCGGTGCAGCACGCGTACGCGCTCGGCGGGGTCGGCCCCCGGTTCCAGGGCTACCCAGGGTTCGGTCAACGTGGCCTCCCGCAGGGCGATGCGCTGGGGACATCGTCGCCCGGGGTGTACGTGGCGACAACCGTTTCGACGGGGGCGGTGGCCTCCTGCTGCCGTCGACCGGTTTTCCCGTACGCGTGTTCGCCGAACGGACGGCCGCAACCGGTTACGACCCTTGCCGGGCCGGCGACGTCCGAGGGTGCGCGGTTGCGGCGAGCGACGCTCAAGTCCTGTGGATCGGACTCGTGTTGACGCACGAAGGGCGTACCTTCCCGAGTGACCGGTCGAAAGTCACCGAGTAGACCGGCGTGCGTGACACCTGCCGGGACGGTGCCCGGAAAGCGATCCAGGACATCCACAACGCCGAGGACGACGCCTTGGATCCACCCGGTCGGCGGGCCCCTTCGCAGAGCGGCGGAGTCAGGGGGCGGACTCGCCCGGTGCCGGGGGCGGTCTGTGGGCGATGGTCCGCTCGAGCCTCCGGTCGGGGACCAGCCACATCAGCGCGACGCCGGCATAGATCGCCACCGCGAGCCAGTGGGTCAGGAAGGACAGGCCGATGCCGCTCGCATACAGCAGCGGCGAGACCTTGCCCTTCAGGTCCCTGCCCACGGCGGTGGCGAGCAGGGACTCTGCACCCTGGTCCCGGGTGATCGTCTTCTGCAGTGCGTAGTAGGCCAGGGCGGCGACGAGCAGGTCGATGCCGTACGCGGCCGTGGGGACGGCGGCGAAGTGGTTCTGGCCCATCCAGGCCGTGGTGAAGGGGATCAGGGAGAGCCAGAACAACAGGTGCAGGTTCGCCCACAGGATCAGCCCGTTCACCCGATCGGTCGCCTGCAGCATGTGGTGGTGGTTGTTCCAATAAATGCCGAGGTAGACGAAGCTGAGCACGTAGGTCAGCAGCACCGGGAGCGCGTCGTGCAGGGCCGCCCAAGTGGTGCCGTGCGGGGTGGGCAGCTCGAGCACCATGACCGTGATCAGGATGGCGATGACCCCATCGCTGAACGCTTCCATCCGCTCGGTCGGCATGAGCCGATGCTAATGGCGCACGGCTCCAGGCCGGTCGCGGCCGTCGGCCCTCGGGGCGTCATCATCCGGACCGCGTACGTGCAGCGGTGCCGGATATCCCGTCCGCGCCGGTCAGGCCGTGTTTCGGTACTCGTGGGTCACTCCGCCGAGGCGGTCGAGGGGGCGCCGGGCGGTACGCCCACGACCTCTCGGTGGCCGACGCACCGAGCCTGCCACCGTGAGGAGCCTCATGCGCCGGAGATCACGCTGCGTCGATGTCCGACCGGGGCCGGACCTCCACGATGAAGTCCGCATCCTCCATGTCGCCTGCCTCGTCGCGCCAGAGGAAGACCCGCACGTGCATCGCGTGATGGAGGCCGATCCTCTCCCACTCGGTCATCAGATCGCCGAGGATGCGGCCGATGGCGTACTTGGCGCCCTCGGTCGAGCGGGGGGCGGTGATCGCGCCCTGCCACCGTTCGGGGTCGCTGCCGTAGGGGCGCCAGCCCTCGGAGCCGTGCGGCTCGAACACCCGGTACGCCCAGTCCGTCTCGGTGTCCATAACACCGATCCTGTCACCGGGGAGCCCCGTGCGCCGCATCTGATGTGCCCCGGCTTACATGGAGTCGTTCACCCTCGTACCACGCGACCCACTGGAGAACGGTCCGCTCGACCTGGATGGACGAGGCCGGTGTCCTTCTTGTCGCACCGTGCCGACCGCCGAGAACGGGGAACGCGGTCACAGTGGGTTCGAAGCGACGAGGAGGAGGACATCATGAACCGCGACGAGGGGGGCGGCGGCAACAGCGCCTACGGCCGGAAGGCGTTCAAGCGGTCGAGGGCCCACTTCGCGGACCGGATCACCGCGGACGGCAGGGACGGGTGGCCGGTGGAGGCCGGGCGCTACCGGCTCGTCGTCAGCCGTGCCTGCCCGTGGGCCAGCCGGGCGCTGGTGTCCCGGCGACTGCTCGGTCTGGAGGACGCGCTGTCCCTGGCCGTCGCCGACCCGGTCCAGGACGACCGCAGCTGGCGCTTCACCCTGGACCCGGGCGGCCGTGATCCGGTTCTCGGCATCCGGTATCTGAGCGAGGCGTACGACCGGCGGGAGAGGGACTACCCGGGCGGGGTGAGTGTTCCCGCGATCGTGGAGGTGGCCGGCGGGCAACTGGTCACCAACGACTACCAGCAGATCACTCTCGACTTCGCCACCGAGTGGACGGCACTGCACCGCGCGGGCGCGCCCGACCTGTACCCCGAGAAGTGGCGCGACGAGATCGACGCGGTGATGGCGGAGGTGTTCGACGATGTGAACAACGGGGTGTACCGGGCGGGCTTCGCCACCGGTCAGCAGGAGTACGAGGTGGCGTGCGCGGGCGTGTTCCGACGGCTCGAACTCCTGGCGCGGCGGCTGGCGGGGCAGCGGTACCTCGTCGGCGACACGATCACGGAGGCGGACATCCGGCTGTTCACCACGCTGGTGCGGTTCGATGCCGTCTATCACGGCCACTTCAAGTGCAACCGCTGGAAACTGACGGAGAACCGGGTGCTGTGGGCGTACGTCCGCGATCTCTACCAGACACCCGGCTTCGGCGACACCGTCGACTTCGACCACATCAAACGGCACTACTACCAGGTGCACACCGGCATCAACCCGACCGGCATCGTGCCCCTCGGACCCGATCTGTCCGGCTGGTCGGCCCCTCATCACCGCGAGGACCTGGGCGGTCGGCCGTTCGGCGACGGGACGCCGCCCGGGCCGGTCCGCGCGGACGAGGAGACAGCCGAGCGGGGCCGCCCCTGACGCTCGGACCCGCCCGTGCACCGAACCGGTGCGAAGCGATTCGACTGCTCATACGGAACCGACGCGACCGATCCGGGAGATCCGGGAGATCCGGGAGATCCACGTGGTGAGGAAGAAGACCACGCCGACCGACCGGATGGGATGATCTTCTGATTGGTCATGCTGGGAGGGGCGGGCACTGACGCGTCTCCGGCAGGCGTCGAAACACTCCGCCCCGGCGGCCTGGATCCCTGGCAGCGCTTCGCCCCGCCCGGCCATGGCCTCACCTGTCGGTGATCGGGGAGAGCCATGCCGTGTCCTCCGGGCCCGGCACCTCGGGGCCGGGCCCGGGCAGCCGGCGGACCTCGCCCGTTCGCAGGGCGATCGTGGCCCGTGGCCGCATCGGTCCGTCGCCGCTGCGGGAGAGCAGGACGAGTTCCCAGACCGTCGCCGTCATCGCGTCGAGCCGGGTGGCACAGTCGGCGGTGACCCGCCGCGGGTCCCGGGTCCGGCCCAGGGACAGATGGGGGGTGAAACTCTCGGCGGGCCCGCGGCAGCGCGGGAACCGCTGCCGCAGCAGGCGGTGCAGGTCCGCCCACGGCGCCTTGCCCGCTGCCGCCGGGTCGAGCCACACGGTGAAGTACACCCGGTGCCGGAAGGTGTGCACCCCGTCCAGCCGGGCGGTGAAGACCGCCGTGCCGGCCGCCGCTTCGGCCAGCAGCGGGGCGGCCCGTTCGAAGTCGGACTCCGGCACGAAGCCGAAGAGCACATTGACGTGCGGCGGCCACCGGTGGATCTGCGGATCGTGCTCCCGGCGGATGTCCTGGATCGGCGGCCACAGCTCCGCAGGCGGGATCCAGGCCACCGCCGTGCGGGCCGTCGGGGGCACGTCGAGGACGTCGGCGGGCTCGCCGCTGCCGGGGCTCGTGTCGAAGCCCAGGTCCGCTTGCGGGTGCCGTACCCGGCCGGCGTCCGAGGTGTCGATGCGGTCCACACCGGTGGCCCGGTCCCAGAGCAGCTCGCCGTCCGCCTCGACGAACAGCACCCGGTGCCACGGGATGTCGCCGCCGGGTACGAACGAGGACAGCGGGACTCTCTTGGGGGCGGCACCGCGCTGGGCGATCCCCAGCACGAACCGGGCCGGGTCGAACCGCGGGTCCCAGCGAACCCGGTGATAGATCTCGTCGCTCGTACGCATCACGCCTCCTCTCCCGTCTTCGTGCCTTCTCTTCCTCCAGGGTGCCGCCCGTCCTGTCCTCGACGGTGGTTCCACTCGCACCGTCACTCATCAGACGCGAGGCGTGACGGTGCCGACGTACGACAAGACTGCCGACTCCTACCGAGCCGCCGTCACCCTCCTGCGAGTGGTCGAAGGGCGGGAAACACAGAGCCGGCGGCACGTCACCCGTCCACACGGGCGGTGTCCCGCCGGTCGGCGATTATTCGGTGGATCCGTTCTCCCCGAGTTCCTACAGTGACCGGACCCGACATCGTGACGAAAAGCGGATCATGCGTGTGCACTACCCCCGTACGCCCCATCTCCCGTGGTCGCCGGGGGCGGCGTCGGACGACATAAGAACCGGTGACCTGTCCGGGCTGCGCGGCCGCGAGGTCGTGGTCACCGAGAAACTCGACGGGGAGAACACCACCCTCTATACCGACGGGCTTCACGCCCGGTCGCTGGATTCCGCGCACCATCCCTCGCGGGCGTGGGTGAAGAGCCTGCAGGGACGGATCGGCGCGGAGATCCCGCATGGCTGGCGGGTGTGCGGCGAGAACCTCTTCGCGCGGCACTCGATCGCGTACGGAGACCTGGAGAGTTGGTTCTACGGGTTCTCCGTCTGGGACGGCGGCGACCGCTGCCTGGACTGGGACCGGACGGTCCGGTTCCTGCGGCGGCTGGGAGTTCCGGTGCCGCGAGTGCTGTGGCGGGGTGTATTCGACGAGCGTGCGCTGCGCGCGCTGCGGTTGGACACCGTGCGCCAGGAGGGCTACGTCGTACGCACCGTCGAGGGGTTCGGCCGGCAGGAGTTCGGGCAGCGGGTGGCCAAGTGGGTGCGCGAAAGACACGTTCGAACCGATACGCACTGGATGCACGCCGCTGTCGTGGAGAACGCTCTGGACCCGAACGCCGCACTGTGGGCGGTGCGTTCGGGGGCGGCCGCCGATGTGCCGTCCCTGTCGGCCGCGCTGGGCGTCGCCCCTGAGGACCCGGCCGCCGCCGAGGCCGCCGTCGCCGATGTGTCCGCGAGACTGGACGGGCTGGGCCGGTCCGGGGACGCACGGCTGGAGGGTGTCCTGGCCGCGATGCTCCACAGTACGCGCCGGGCGTGGCTCGGGCCCCGCCTCGCGGGGCCGCTGGGCATGCCGGGCGCCCGCCGCGTCGCAGACCTGGTCGGGCTGTCCCCAAGGCTTCAGTGCCCGTACCCGGACGGCGACCGCCGGACCGGCCTGGCACGCTTCGCTCTCGCCGCCGACCTGGGGGTGCTTCACGCGGTCGCAGGGGCGGTCGCGCACACCGCCGAGGCCCGCGAGCAGGTCGAATGGTCCGCGCTGCACGCCGAGGCGGCCGGGCTGCTCGGCGAATCGCCGCTGGAGCCGCTGCGGGCCGGGCTGCGGGACGCACTCGCCGGCCTCGGCTCCGCTGCCGCCGACCGGTGCTGGGCGGAGGCACGGGACGCGTTCGCCGAAGGGCGGATCTCCACCGTCGACGAGGCGGTGGCGGCGAGCTGGCGGTGGCGCTCCGGGGCGTTTCCCCGGCTGATCCATCTCGTCGGGCCGTCGGGCAGTGGGAAGAGCACCTTCGCCGGGAGTCTTCCCCGGACCGACTCGTGCGTCTCCCTCGACGATCTGCGCCAGGCCCGGGGTTCCCGGGCCGACCAGCGGGCCAACGGGGAGGTCCTGCGGGAGGGGCTGGGCCGACTCGACTCGGCGCTGGCCGGCGGCGGGACCGTGGTGTGGGACGCCACGTCCCTCAACCGGCACCAACGTTCTCTGGTGCACAGGGTGGCACGGCGCCGCGACGCCCTGGTCACTCACGTGGTCGCGCTGGTCGACGAGGAAGAGTTGGCACGGCGCAACAAGGGGCGTGCCCACCCGGTGCCGCCCGAGGTGCTCGCCTCGCAGCTGCACCGGTTCACCCCGCCCTACCCGGCTGAGGCCCACCGCACTTGGTACATCGGAGCGGGCGGGACCGTCGACGACACCGCAGGCGCGTTGGACGGCATCGTGGACGGAGGAGAGGCGTGATGCGTACGAGCGACGAGATCTATCACCGGGTTCGCTGGGACCCGCGGTTCGACCCGGCCCGGTTCGTGCTGGGGATCGCCCAGCGCGGTGCCGCCCCCAAGAGAGTCCCGCTGTCCTCGTTCGTACCCGGCGGCGACATCCCGTGGCACCGGGTGCTGTTCGTCGAGGCGGACGGCGAGCTGCTCTGGGACCGGGCCACCGGTGTGGACCGCATCGACACCTCGGACGCCGGCCGGGTACGGCACCCGCGCCTGCTGCGAGCGCCCTTCTTCACAGCCGGGACGCCCTACGTCTGGGAACCGGCAGGGGGATGGCGACCCGCGGACGGCGCACCCCGCACGACCGTGCCGAGCGCGGGAAGTCTGCGCGTACTCACCTGGAACACCCTGTGGGACCGGTACGACAGCGACCGCATCGACACCGCCCGGCGCCGCCCCCTGCTGCTCTCAGCCCTGGAGGACGCCGACGCGGACGTCATCGCGCTCCAGGAGGTCGAATCCGGTCTGCTCGCCATGCTGTTGCGGGCGCCCTGGGTCCGCGCCGATTACACCCTGGGCACCGCCCCGGGAGGAAAGGACGTCGAGGACAGCGGGCTGCTGCTGCTCAGCCGGCTGCCCGTACGGGAGGCGGGGCGGCACGAACTCGGACCGCACAAGGCCGTCACCGCCATCACCGTGGAGACCGGCTCCGGTCCACTCGTGGTGGCCACGACCCATCTGAGCAGTGACCACTCCCACGACGGCCCGGCCCGGCGGCAGGCTGAACTGGGCCGGCTCGCCGAGGGACTCGGCGGCGTGGACGGCGATCTGATCCTGGTCGGTGACTTCAACGACGGCGGCGACCAACCGGCCGCCGCGCTCGGGCTGCGGGACGCCTGGACGGAGGTCCACGGGCCCGGCGACCGGACGCCCACCTTCGACCCGGGCGTCAATCCGCTGGCCGCGGTGTCCTCACTGTCCGGCCGGGCCTCCCGGCTGGACCGGATCTTCCTGCGCGCGGGACGGCTGCGGGCGACCGGGGCATTCCTGCGGGGCGACTCTCCCACGACGGACGGGCTCTACGTCTCGGACCACTACGGCGTGGAGGCGGACCTCCAGCTGAGCGGTACGGAGCCCACGGACGTCCTCGACGCCCGGCCGACAGCCCGCACCGCGCTGGCGTGGATACCGCCCCAGGAGCTGTGGCCGGCCCTCCAGGGCATCCGCCGGGAGCACGATCCGCAGTTCCACCGGTGGCCGCCGCACGTCAATGTGCTCTTCGGCTTCGTGCCGGAGTCCGACTTCGAGCGGGCCGCCCCGCTGCTGGCCGAGGCGGCGGCCGGCACGGCGGTCTTCACCGCCCGGCTGGACGGGGTGCACACCTTCGGGCACCGGGACGACGCCACCGTCTGGCTCGACCCGGCGGCGGCCGACGCAGCACCGTGGGCAGGACTGCGCCGCGCTCTGGAGGAGCGCTTTCCGCGCTGCCGAGGGCGCTCCGAGGGCTTCACCCCCCATCTCACCCTGGGCCGGACGAGGGATCCGCAGCGCCTCGCCGCCGCATGCGCCGCCCGGCTCGACGGCATGCCGGCACGGGTCGAAGAGCTGGTCCTGCTCTCCCGCCGGGGCGACGAACCGATGCGTCCACGCGCCACGATCGCTCTCGGAACGGGCGACGTGCGGTGGCTGCCCGAAACCCCCGGACCCGCTGCCCCCGGACCCGCTGCCCCCGGACCCGCTGCCCCCGAGCCGACCGCGGAGAGCGAGGACCGGGCCGTCCTGGCGCGCAGGACGGCGCAGCGCATCTCCGCGGCGCTGGGTGACGGAGTCGTCCACGTCGTCGGATCACGGCGCATGGGCTGCGCCCTGGCCGGAGCGGACCTGGACCTGGTCGCGGCACTGCCGGGCAGCGCCGACCCGGCCGGCGTCCGGGCACGGGTGACCGCCGCGCTGCCGGACGCCACCCGGGTACGGCAGGTGACCGGCGCCCGGGTGCCGGGCCTGCGGCTGCGCACCGGTGATCTGGACGTCGACCTGGTCATCGTCGCCACCGGAACGCTCGACCCCGGCGAAGCAGTGGTCCGCCGCGCCGAGTTGGACGAGGGGGCGGCGATCGCCCTGAGTGCGGTGAGCGACGCGGACGCCGTACGGGCCGCGGTGGGCGACCGCCACACCGCTTTCACCCGGCTCGCCAGGCAGGTGAAAGCGTGGGCCGGGGCTCGCGGCCTCGACTCGGCTCCCTTCGGTGGACTGCCGGGCCTGGCCTGGTCGGTGCTGGCGGCCCGTACGACATGCGAGGCCACGGACCCGGCCGCTTCGGACCTGCTCCGTCACTTCTTCGGCACCTGGGCTGCCTGGGACTGGCGGGACCCGGTCGGCCTCACGTCCACCGGAACGGGGCCGGGCACGCCCGTGGCACTCATGACGCCCACCGCCCCCGTCCGCAACTGCACCGGACAGGTCGGCGCCGGCTTCCGGGACCTGCTGACCGATGAGCTCTACCGCGCCTGGACCGTCCTGGAAACGGCAGCGGAGGCGGGCACGGACCCCTGGCCCGAGCTGTTGTCGCCGCCCTCCCTGCACCGGCAGCACGCGGCCTGGGCGGTCCTGACCGTACGCCCGGGCCCTGCCGAGGAGTTCGAGGAGACTCTGGGGCGCGTCCGGGGGCGTCTGCGAGCGCTGCTCACCGCGCTGGAGGACTCCGGAACGGGGGATGCGTACGCCTGGCCCCGCCCGTTCGAGACCGGGCCGGCGTTCGCACGGTACGCGATCGGCCTCGGCCGTACCCCGCCCGACGCTGCCCGGCTCGCGGAAGTCTCCGCGGGGTGGGGCAGAGACCTGCGCGGGGTCGACGTCACGTGGGCGGAGTGCGGCACCGTACCGACCCTGCGCCGACCGGAGGGGTGACGCGTCAAGGAACGTCACCCCGGGCCGGATCCCGCGGTCTCGGGAGCCCGCCGGGATCTCCGGGATCTCCGGGACAGAGTGTCCGGCCCGCCGACCGGGGCTGCGGCCTCGTTCTCGCTCGCCGGTCGGTCAGCGCTCCAGGTCCCCGCGCATCTCGACGAAGAGCTTTCCCGCATCGGCGAGCGTGCTGTCCTCGAAGAGCGCGACGGCCGCCGTGCCCTCGTCGGCCCACCCGCAGATGACGTTGCCCTCCTCGCTCAGCGAGGCGAGCAGGCACTCCACCGAGCCACCGAGCGGCCCGGGCTCCACCGGCTGCGCCTCGGGCTGCCCCAGCTCCGGGTCCCACCGGATGTACTCGATCATGCCTCGGAACAGGTGCTCACGGCGCTTGCTGGTGTCCTCGGGTACGTGGTCGACGCCCTCGAACAGCACCGGCGCACCCTGCCCGCCCGGGTCCCCGTAGTTGCCGATGACCAGCGTCATGCCGTCCCGCATCTCGCCCGGGTCGACCGGGGCGTCCGTGAGGGCCCGGTCTCCCGTCAGCTTGTCCAGGCCGCCCGCTCGGGGGGCGTCCAGCAGGATGCGCGGACCGCTTTGCTCCACCGAAGGCGTCGGTGACGCGGATCCGGAGATCTGCCCGCTCGGGGGAGCATCGGGGTCGGGAAGGCCCGTGGCGTCCTCCCGGCAGCCGCTGACCGTCAGCATCGCCAACACCGCCACGGCCGTCAGGCCTGTTCTTGCCGCAGATGCGCGCTTCATGAAGACCCCCATTGTCGCTTCACTCATCGTGTCCCCCGCCGCTTTGAGTGGCGGTCGTGATCAGTGACGAGTCGTTCCGGCCCGATGGTTCCCGCCGCCGGACACGAGGACTTGCCGCCCGGGCGCGGTGTCGTCGTCTCCTGCGAGACGGTCCGCCGTCGGTGCACCGGGGCCAGGCAGGCCTGTGCCGACGCGCTGCGCCGCCGACGCCCCCGCCCGGCTGCATCCCCGCCCGGCGACACGTGGCACCTCGACGAGGTCTTCATCACGGTCAACGGCGAGCGGCAGTACCTGTGGCGGGCGGTGGACCGGCACGGGAACGTGCGGGACGTCCTCGTCCGGCCCAAGCGCGACACCCGTGCCGCGTGTGGTGGTCACCGCCAGGCTCCGCTCCCACGGAGCGGCCCACCGCCAGGTCGTGTCGGGGGACGAGCCGTGCGGTCAGTGGGGCCCGGGCCCACCGTTCGGCCCGCCCTCGACGGGCCGAACGGTGGCTGCGGGGTGTGCGGGGGTACGGCTCAGCAGCCGCCGCAGTTGTAGTACGTGACGTCCCAGTGGTTGCTCTCTTCGGCGTAGACGTTGCCGGAACCGGAACGCCACTGCCGGGCGCCGTCGCCGCGCACCCCGATGTAGGCGAAGTTGTTCTTGATGTAGTTCCCGAGGCACGTGTACTTGCTGTAGTCGAGCTTGTAGCCGTTCCAGTGCGAGTACGTCCCGGAGGCGTGGCCCGTCTCGGTGCCGCCGGTGACGTTCAGTGCGCAGCCGCTGGCCCGCTTGAGGGTCTGGGCGCCCTGGGCGGTGGCGAGGTTGAGCTGTTCGAACGACGTGCATGTCGAGATGTTGCGGTTCGAGCAGTTGCCGGAGGAGGACCAGGTGATGCCCACCTCGCGGAACATCGAGGTCGCGGTGGCGTGGCTGATCTTCGTGGCGGCGGACGCCTCGCCCGCCGTGCCGATGACGGCGGCGCCGGGGGCGACGACCAGAGCGAGAGCGATCAGGACCGAGCGGATCCTCGGGAATCTCAGAGCCTTCACGGCCTTCATGTGCAAACCTTCCTGCTGGGGGCCGGGTTTCCTTGGGGGGTGGCTGTGCAGGTGGTGCACGCAGATCATGGCGGATGTCTACGCGCGTCCGCCAGAGGGCGGCCGGTATCCGTCCGCGGGCACACGGGGAAGGCGCAGTGGGTTTGATCCGTTCGCCCGGGCCACCGGCTTGTCACACGCCCCTTCCCTTCCGCCTCCCGTGACAAGCCGCGCCGAAACAGGACAGGGGCGCACACCAGCACGGTGTGCCGTCCTGCTGACCGGTGAGAACGGCTGAAGGCGGCCTGTCCCCGTACCCTGGCGGCATGCGCGTGCGCCCCACTGTCAGCTGGTCCCCTGCCGAGGGCCTGTTGCCGGGCACCACAGATCTGGAGCCGGTCGCCGATGTGCTCTGAGCAGCGGCGGTGTGCTGGTGCTCAGCGGGGCGGGCATCTCCACGGAGTCGGGCATCCCCGACTACCGGAGCGAGGGCGGGAGCCTGAGCCGGCACACCCCGATGACCTACCAGGACTTCACCGCCGGCGCCCAGGCTCGGCGCCGGTACTGGGCGCGCAGCCACCTCGGCTGGCGCGCCTTCGGCCGCGCCCACCCCAACGCCGGACACCGGGCCGTGGCCGCGTTCGGGCGGCACGGCCTGCTCTCGGGTGTGATCACCCAGAACGTCGACGGCCTGCACCAGGCCGCCGGCAGCGAGGGCGTCGTGGAACTCCACGGAAGCCTGGGCCGGGTCGTCTGCCTTTCCTGCGGCACCTCCAGCCCACGCCGCGAACTCGCCCGGCGGCTGGAGGAGGCCAATGCGGGCTTCGAGCCGGTGGCCGCCGGAATCAACCCGGACGGCGACGCCGACCTCACCGACGAACAGGTCGGGGACTTCCGCGTGGTGCCCTGCGCGGTCTGTGGCGGCATCCTCAAGCCGGACGTGGTGTTCTTCGGCGAGACCGTTCCGCCGCGGCGGGTCGAGCACTGCCGCCAGATGGTCCGTGAGGCAGCCTCGCTGCTGGTCCTGGGCTCCTCGCTGACGGTGATGTCCGGGCTCCGGTTCGTCCGCCAGGCGGCCCAGGCCGGGAAGCCGGTACTGATCGTCAACCGGGACCCGACCCGGGGCGACCGGCACGCCCTCACCCGGGTCACACTCCCCCTGGGAACGGCTCTCACCACCGTGGCCGGCCGGCTGAGCATCCCCGTCGAGGGCCGGGCGACGGCCTCCGGGTGAGGTCGTGACGATGGTGGAACATCACCGGGGTTCCACCGCACCAGTGTGATGCGCCCGGCACGCGAGAACAGCTCCTGGGGGCATCGGCGCATCCACGGTCAGCCGCCACGCTGGGCGTCGAGGTCGTCGCTTCCACCGTCTGGGAGATTCTCCGCGAGCACGGCATCCCGCCTGCCCCCGAACATGAGAGCACGACCTGGGCCGACTTCCTGCGCAGCCAGGAGGACGCGCTGCTCGCCTGCGACTTCTTCGAGACCCGCACCCTGACCGGGTGCGCCTGTACGTCTTCGCCGTCATCGAGCACACCACCCGCGGGATCCGGATCCCGGGCGCCACCGCACACCTCACCGCGGACTGGGTGGTGCAGCTCGGACGCAACCTCGCCCTGGACCTGGAGGACGCGGGCAGCAAGGCCAGGTTCTTGATCCGCGACCGGGATTCGAGGTTCACGCAGGGCTTCGACGCGGTGTCGGCCGATGCCGGGCTGGAGGTCGTCCTCAACGGCATCCGGATGCCGAGAATGAACTCGATCATGGAACGGTGGATCCAGACCTGCCGACGAGATCGACTCGGCGGCACCCTCCACGCGTACCACCACTCCGCTTGACCAGGGCGGATGATGATTCGGCACCCGCCACCACACGCACTGATCACCGCCCGCCGACCGGGTCCGAATCCTGGACCGCGAGTGACTCCGGCCTGCCCTGAAACGGCTCTGCGCAAGGCTCGGGGCGACGATGCGGAAGTACGGCTCTCCCGTCATATCCTTAAGCGCTAAATCATTGACCCCTTAGGTAACGCCACCTGGGGTCGCGGCAACTCTGCCGGCTCCCGCACTGCGCGCGGAAGGATTTCCATGTCGACCGTGGCCACGGAAAAAAACCTGGGCCTGGGCTCCATTGCCGCGAGACTCGAACGGCTGCCGCACTCGCGGTGGCACGTCAAGGTCCGCTTCCTGATCGGCGCCGTCACCTTCTTCGAGGGGTTCGACCTACTGCTCGCTGCCTCCGCACTGCCCGTCCTGACCGAGCAGTGGAACCTCTCCACCGGTCAGGCGACCTTCGCCGTCACCGCCGCCTCGGTCGGCATGCTGTTCGGCGCGTTCGGCGCCGGCTGGCTCGGCGACAAGATCGGCCGGGTGCGCACCGTCGCCCTCGGCGTGCTGATCACCGGCCTCGCCAGCATCGCGGTGGCCGGCTCCGCCGACATCGAGATGTTCGCCGGCTTCCGCTTCGTCCAGGGCATCGGCATCGGCGGCGTGGTGCCCATCGCCGCCACCTACATCAACGAGATCGCCCGCTCCGACAACCGCGGCAGGCTGGTGCTGCTCTACGAGTTGATCTTCCCCGCCGGTCTCTCGGCGGCTTCCCTGACCGCCGTCTGGGTCGTCCCCCACCTCGGCTGGCAGGCGATGTTCCTGATCGGCGGCCTGCCGGTGCTGCTGGCGCTGCTCCTGGTCCGCAAGGTGCCCGAGTCGCCCCGCTGGCTGGCCTCCCAGGGACGCCTGGAGGAAGCCGAGGAGGTCATCACCCGGATCGAGGCCGAGGTCCGGGCCTCGGCCAAGCAGCCGCTGCCACAGCCCTCCCTGGACATCCCGGCCGAGGAGTCCCGCGGCCGCCTGCGCGAGATCTTCCAGGGCCGCTACCTGCGTCGCACCGTCATCCTGTCGACCATGTGGTTCGTGGCCTACTACGTGAACCACGGCATCATCACCTGGCTGCCGTCGCTCTACACCAAGCAGTTCGGGCTGGACCTCACCGCCGCGCTGACCTACTCCCTGATCAGCAACGCCACCGGTCTGCTGGGCACGCTGATCGCCGCGCTGGTGGTCGACCGCATAGGCCGCAAGCCGCTGCTGCTCACCTCGCTGATCGGCACCACGGCCGCGCTGGCCGCGCTCGCCGTGGCCGGCGCCACCTCCGGCGGTCAGGTCGCGCTCTTCGCCTCCTGCGCCACCTTCTTCGTCTTCGTCATCAACGCCTCGCTCTACCTCTACTCGCCGGAGCTGTACCCGACGCGCAACCGCGCCAAGGGCGCCGCGTTCGGCGGTGTGTGGAACCGCCTCGGTGTGATCCTCGGCCCGATCACGGTCGGCGCGATCATCGCTTCCGGAGCGAGCCTCGACGTCATCTTCATCCAGCTGGCGGTCGTCGCCTCGGTGGGCGCGATCGTCGCCTGCTTCGCGGTGGAGACCAAGGGCAGGACGCTCGAGGAGCTCAACGCCTGACGGCTGCCGCGCGCACCCTGCAGCCCGCTGCTCTCCCCCGACGGCAGGAGGGCCGGAGGTCCCCGATTTCCGGGGTCCTCCGGCCCTTCTCGCATCGGGGCGCCCGCCCGAAACCATGAAGGGAACAGTTTTCATCCGTAAGGAATTACCAGGAGGAGACCGCTGTGGCCGGCAGGGTTCAGAGCAGCACGGACGCCGACGCGGTGTCACACATCATCGAGGAGTGGCACCGGCAGCGGCCGGATCTCGACCCGTCCCCCCATCGAAGTGCTGGGACGCCTGCACCGGTCCTTCCTGTTGTACCAGTCACGGACGAGCAGACCTCTGGCCGCGGCGGGGCTGTCGCCGGCCGGGTTCGATGTGCTGGCTGCGCTGCGGCGGTCCGGGGAACCGTACCGTCTGACGGCGGGTGAGCTGGCGGCGACAAGCCTGATCTCGTCCGCCGGCGTGACGCTGCGACTGGACCGGCTGGAGGGCGAGGGGCTGATCGTCCGGGAACGGGACGTGAAGGACCGCCGGGTGGTGCACTGCCGGCTCACCCCGGCGGGGCTCAAGCTGATCGACTCCCTGTTCGCGGAGCACCTGGAGAACGAGCGGTCCATGCTGGCGGGGCTGAAGCCGAAGGAGCGGGCGCAACTGGCCGCACTGCTGCAGAAGCTGGAGCGCAGCTTGGGATCGACGGCGGACTCCACGGCGGGCGTCGTCACGTTGGTGGGATGTTGAGCGGTTGAGGGCACGTCAGGGCGTGGAGGGGGCGGGCGGGCCTGGGGCACACTGCGGTGGGCACGGCGGCAGCACCGGTGATCCGGTCCCCGATCGCGAAGCGGATGGCCGTCTCGGCACGGTGGTCGAGTGCGGTCAACAGGTGGCGGCGTGGCCGGAAGTGGGGTGAGATGCCGCTGAACGCGGACAGGAACCGCTGGGCTGCCGGGGGTGCCGCCGGACCCCTCATGCCCGCCCACCCCGCCGCCGGAGGGCTGTCCTCACGCACCCGTCACGGACCGTAGCGGCGAGGCGCCGGAACTCCTTGACCACCCCCTCGCCCCGGGCTCCGGCAGGGGTGGTCAAGGGGTTCCGCCGGCGTCTCGCTCCGCTGCACCACTGCCGTCCGTGACCACCCGTGCGGAACGGGCGGGCGCCCGGCACGGCGCTCCCGGGGCGCCCCACCCCAGCCGCTAACCAACCCGGCGTTCCGGACAGAACCGATCAGACAACGGACCCTGCCTGTGGCGGGCCGTCGACCAGGGCGGGAACGTGCTCCACATCCTCGTGCAGAGCCGCCGGGACAAAGCCGCGGCCAGGCGTTTCTTCCGCAGGCTGATGAAGACGACATGTTCGGTGCCCCGGGTGGCCGTCACGGACGAGCTGTGCTCCTACGGCGCCGCCCACCGAGAGGTCATGCCCTTGGTCGAGCACCGCTGTCACAAGGGCCTGAACACGGACCAGAACCGCAAGCCCCCACGGCCCGACACACCGTCAGACGCCCACAAATCCAACAACGTGACAACGCTGCCCTTGCCGAACACCTCATCCGTGCTGGTCAGGCCGCATGCTGGTACTCGTGGAGGGTGCCGCCGAGCCGCGCTCGTCGTCGTACGTGTCGTACGTCCAGACGGGCGATCCGGTCCGGATCCTCGATCGGAGCGGGCAGCGGGTGGAGGGGGCGGGCGTTCGCAAGAGCCTGGTGCGGCCTGTGCTCGCCGTGGCCTGTGCTCGCCGTGGAACGTCTCGAACCAGGATTTCCCAGACCGTGGATGCTGCCACCTTCACTCCGAGCACGAGCAGTTCACCGTGCGGGAGCCGGTAGCCCCGACTTGGATTTTCCCTGGCCAAGTGCGGTACGAATGCTCGGATCGAGTGCACGGTGCGGGCCGGCCCCCGCGCTTCGGCTCGGACCGGGCAGCGTGTCGGCGGGCGATACGCCGCGCCCACCGCCGCCGCGCGACAGCGGCGACTCGACCGGTCACGGCCGGCACCCCGAAAACCGCTCCCACCTGCATGGACGAGTATTCGGCAAGGGCGACCCGGTGCCGAGGCCGTTGCGACCGAATCCCCCGGCATCGACGACTCCTCGTGTCGCGCTGCGTAACCGATTCGAGTGGCACCCCGCCGGTGGACGGCAGAGACTGGAGTGTGATGGTTCTGCGAGTGCTCAAGGAGCTTGCATGCCGGAGAAGTCTGCCGAGTCCCTGACGGATGTGCCGGATGGATCTGGAGCCGCCAAGCACAGGACGCACGCCCCGCCGGAAGGAGACAGTCCGTCGGCGGGCACGGAAAAGGACCTCGCCGAGGTACTCGCCGGCGTCGTGGGCGTCGAGCAGGTGTCGGTCGACGCTAATTTCTTCGACGACCTCGGCGCCAATTCATTGGTGATGGCACAATTCTGCGCACGTGTCAGGAAACGAGCGGATCTACCGTCAGTCTCGATCAAGGACGTCTACCGGCACCGGACGATCCGCGGCCTGGCGACGGCACTC
>NZ_JAESIF010000315.1:0-341 GCF_016757295.1 Streptomyces sp. M2CJ-2
CCGTCGAGCACCGGCAGTCGAAGTACCTCAACAACCGGGCGGAGAACAGCCACCAGCCCACCCGGCAGCGCGAACACGCCATGAAGGGCTTCCGCTCCGTCGGCGGAGCCCAGCGGTTCCTGTCCGCGTTCAGCGGCATCTCACCCCACTTCCGGCCCCGCCGCCACCTGATGACCACCTCGAACTACCGCACCGAGATGACCGTTCGCTTCGCGATCTGGGACCAGGTCACCGGCGTCGCCGGCCGGCCTGCCGCGGCCTGAGCATGAAAGCCGGAACCGGCCCCCGCCATGCCCCGACGTGCCGTCAGGCACTCACACACCCAACAACGTGACAGCGCC
>NZ_JAESIF010000316.1:0-340 GCF_016757295.1 Streptomyces sp. M2CJ-2
CAACTCGTCCGGCACCAGCCGCTCAACGATCCCTGCCATGCCCAAGAGCCTATCGAGCCAAATGAGATGACTTCTAAGTGGCACCTGGACGAGGTCTTCGTGAAGATCAACGGCGAGCGGAGGTACCTGTGGCGGGCCGTCGACGCCGACGGCACCGTGCTCGACATCCTCGTGCAGAACCGGCGCGACAAGGCCGCGGCCCGACGCTTCTTCCGCAAGCTCCTCAAGCAGACCGGCGCCGTGCCGCGGGTGATCGTCACCGACCAGCTCCGCTCCTACGGCGCGGCGCACCGCGAGGTCATGCCCTCGGTGGAACACCGCTCGCACAAGGGCCTGAACA
>NZ_JAESIF010000317.1:0-334 GCF_016757295.1 Streptomyces sp. M2CJ-2
GTCGGTGCGGCCGAGGGCTTCCAGGACGCGGGCGGAGCGGGTCAGGACCCCGTGGCGGGACAGGCGGCGGGCGGCGGCGGACTGGGCCACGGTGGCCACCAGTGGCAGGCCCTCGGGGACGGCGGCGACCGCGACGGCCACCCCGGAGGCGAGCGCCTCACGGACCGGCAGGCCGCGCAGCAGTCCGAGGAGAGTGACCGCGGCGCCGCCGATGCCCACGGCGGGCAGTGCGGTCTTGGTCAGGGCGGCCAGGTGGGCCTCGAGGCCGGGCGGGGTGGTGGCGTGGCCGGCCAGCTCGGCGGCGCGGCCGGCCTCGGTCTGGGATCCGGTGGCC
>NZ_JAESIF010000318.1:0-328 GCF_016757295.1 Streptomyces sp. M2CJ-2
AAGCCCGGGGTGGTGCCGAGCATCGCGGCGGCCCGGCCCATGGTGTAGGCGGGGTAGTCGTCGTCATCGAGACGGCCGAAGGAGTCGTCTGCTGTCACTTGCACCTCTCGGTAAAACGCGGGGTCTCGGTAAAACGCGGGGAGGGGCCCTGGCGCCAATGGCACCAGGGCCCCGAAGGAACTGCTACACCATCTGCCGGCCCTGATCCTGCGCCGGCCTCCTGTGTCCGCAGACCCGGCCGAGACGCTGCCGGGGGTGCGGGGATCGCGGTTGCTTGACCGGAGACCACCTCACTATCGATGTCCTGCGGTACCCGGGCCCAAGACGT
>NZ_JAESIF010000319.1:0-328 GCF_016757295.1 Streptomyces sp. M2CJ-2
CCAGCTCGAACACGGCCGCACCACCTGAACGAAGATCACGAAACGTCACGAATGGTTACCGAGAAGGATTCACTGTGGTGCGGTGTATCTCTGAGCTGGGGTTTTCGTGGAGCTGCGGTAGCCGGAGAGGTCCTGACGTGCAAGTTCAGTGATCGAGCCTTTTCCACCTTCACTCTGAGCTGGTCAGATGAAGGGTGAGGACGGCCTGTTCGACGAGTGCCCGGATCTTCGCGTGAGACCGGTTCACCGCCTTCTGACCTGACCTCCTAATGAGGTTGTCAAGCCGCAGAGGTGACGGGGACGGCAGGGTCGTAGCACCGTCCGTCAC
>NZ_JAESIF010000320.1:0-321 GCF_016757295.1 Streptomyces sp. M2CJ-2
CGCAGAGTACATGGGAAGCAGTGGTATCAACGCAGAGTACATGGGAAGCAGTGGTATCAACGCAGAGTACATGGGGCTGCCCAAATTTTCAAATTTTTCTCATTTTTTAGGCCCATCAGTGGATTGAAAAAGTCGAGCATAGCTTCTTCATTGCATCCGAACGGAATATTTCCGACATAAAGGCGGCGTGATTGACAATCCACTGATGGGCCTAAAAAATGAGAAAAATTTGAAAATTTGGGCAGCCCCATGTACTCTGCGTTGATACCACTGCTTCCCATGTACTCTGCGTTGATACCACTGCTTCCCATGTACTCTGCG
>NZ_JAESIF010000321.1:0-318 GCF_016757295.1 Streptomyces sp. M2CJ-2
ATCGCCATCTCCACCAGCGCCGTACCCGGCACCACCACGGCGTCCCGAACGCGGTGGTCCGCCAGCCACGGCTGGCCGTCCACCGACAGCCGTCCCGTCAGCACGACACCGCCGGAGGCCGGCAGGGCCACGACGGAGCGCAGCAGGCCGTGTCCCGCGGCGGCCTGGCCGGCGTCCACCACGTTCGAGCCGCCGGTGACGGTGCGGGCGTCCATCCAGTAGCGGCTGCGCTGGAACGCGTACGTGGGCAGCTCGACGCGCCGCGCGCCAGTGCCGGCGTAGAAGGCCTCCCAGTCGACGGGCGCGCCACCGACGTGC
>NZ_JAESIF010000322.1:0-311 GCF_016757295.1 Streptomyces sp. M2CJ-2
CGAACAACTCGACTCGTCGAAGGAGCTTCACACGGGCGCGGCCGCCCATCCCAGACGGGATTCTCACCCTCTATGACGGCCCGTTCCAGGGCACTTAGATGGGGACCGCTCCCGAAGCATCCTCTGCAAATTACAACTCGGACCCCGAGGGGGCCAGATTTCAAATTTGAGCTCTTGCCGCTTCACTCGCCGTTACTGAGGCAATCCCGGTTGGTTTCTTTTCCTCCGCTTATTGATATGCTTAAGTTCAGCGGGTAACTCCTACCTGATCCGAGGTCAACCCCATGTACTCTGCGTTGATACCACTGCTT
>NZ_JAESIF010000323.1:0-309 GCF_016757295.1 Streptomyces sp. M2CJ-2
CCTGGACCGGCACGAGTCGGTGCCGGTGCGCGACGAGCTCACCGGCGAGACCTATCACTGGGGCAACACCAACTATGTGCGGCTGGGACCGGGCGGCGCGCATGTGCTCGTCGTCGGCCGGGGAGCCGACGGCCGCACGGCACCGACCGCCACCGCCGCGGCCCCGGATGAGCACGGCACGGCTCTGCGACCGTCCACCCCGCAGATCGGAGGGTCACCCGCATCATGATCGTCAACGAGCCCGTACCGGACACCTTCGAGGACACCCCGGCGAAAGACCGCGACCCGGACTGGTTCAAACGGGCCGTC
>NZ_JAESIF010000034.1:0-74952 GCF_016757295.1 Streptomyces sp. M2CJ-2
TTCGTGGTGCTGGAGGCGCTGCCGCTGACCGCCAACGGCAAGCTGGACCGCAGGGCGCTGCCGGCCCCCGACTTCGGTTCTCTGGTCACGGGGCGGGAGCCGCGCACCGAGCGTGAGGAGCTGTTGTGCGGGCTGTTCGCGGAGGTGCTGGGGCTGGAGCGGGTCGGCGTCGAGGACGGCTTCTTCGAGTTGGGTGGGGACAGTATCGTCTCGATCCAGTTGGTGAGCCGGGCGCGTAAGGCGGGGCTGGTGCTGACGCCGCGGCAGGTGTTCCAGCACAAGACGGCCGCGGCGCTGGCCGAGGTGGCCGAGGTGGCCGTGGTGGGCGGGGCGGCCGGGCCGGATCCGCTGGACGGGCCGGGGCCGGTGGCGGTGACGCCGATCATGCACTGGTTGCGGGAGCTGGGTGGTCCGGTCGACGGGTTCAACCAGTCGATGTTGGTGCGTGCTCCGGCCGGGTGTGCGCGGGCGGACCTGGTGGCGGCGCTGCAGGTGGTGCTGGATCACCATGATGCGTTGCGGATGCGGCTGGGCCGTGGGGACGGCGAGTGGTCGCCGCGGATACAGCCGAAGGGCGTGGTGCGGGCCGAGGACCTGCTGGAGCGGGTGGATGTCGCCGGGCTGGGTGCGGCGGGGCTGCGGGCTGTGGTGGCCGGGCTTTCCCGGGCGGCGCAGGGCCGGCTCTCCCCGGAGGCCGGGGTGATGGTGCAGGCGGTGTGGTTCGATGCCGGGCCTGCCGTGGCGGGTCGTCTGTTGCTGGTGGTGCATCACTTGGTGGTGGACGGGATCTCGTGGCGGGTGCTGCTGCCGGATCTGGCGGCGGCGCACGCGGCGGTGGCGGCGGGGCGGGAGCCGGTGCTGGAGCCGGTGGGCACCTCGCTGCGGCGGTGGGCCGCGCTGCTGGCCGAGTCGGCCGGCGGGCCGGAGCGGGAGGCCGAGCTGGCGGTGTGGACCGGGATGCTGGAGGGGCCGGATCCGCGGTTGTCCGCGGGTGGTCTGGATCCGGTGCGGGATGTGGCCGGGGCGGTGGAGCGGGTGTCGTTGAGCCTGTCCCCGGAGGAGACCGAGCCGTTGCTGACCCGGGTGCCGGCGGTGTTCCACGCCGGGGTGAACGATGTGCTGCTGACCGGGTTCGCGCTGGCGGTGGCGGACTGGCGGCGTCG
The DNA here is from genome assembly GCF_016757295.1 of Streptomyces sp. M2CJ-2. Classification (NCBI taxonomy): domain Bacteria; kingdom Bacillati; phylum Actinomycetota; class Actinomycetes; order Kitasatosporales; family Streptomycetaceae; genus Streptomyces; species Streptomyces sp. M2CJ-2. Next base: position 1,164 of record NZ_JAESIF010000034.1, read on the forward strand.
TCGGGGGCAGGGGGCCGCCGGTGGGGTGCTGCTGGATCTGGAGGGGCACGGTCGGGAGGAGATCGCCGAGGGGGTGGACACGTCCCGGACGGTGGGCTGGTTCACCAGTCTGTTCCCGGTGCGGCTCGATCCCGGGGTGGCCGAGGGGGAGTGGGATGAGGTGTGGGCCGGGGGTCCGGCCGCGGGCCGGGCGATGAAGACGGTCAAGGAGCAGTTGCGGGCGCTGCCGGACAACGGGGTCGGGTACGGGCTGCTGCGGCACCTGAACCCGCGGACCGGTCCGGAGCTGGCCGGGCTGCCGGTCCCGCAGCTGGGGTTCAACTATCTGGGCCGGTTCGACACCACCGCCGGTGACGACGCCACCGCCGCCGACTGGTCGGTGTGCGCCGACGTCGACCTCGGCGACGGCCACGACCCGGCCGGCCGGGTCGCGCACGCCCTGGAGCTGAACGCGGTGACGCAGGACCACGCGGACGGGCCCCGGCTGGTGGCCGGCTGGTCCTGGCCGGGCGCCCTGTTCGGCGAGGCGGAGGTGCGGGAGCTGGCCGAGGGCTGGTTCCGCGCCCTGCGCGCCCTGACCGCGCACGCGGAGAAACCGGAGGCGGGCGGTTACACGCCCTCCGACCTCCCCCTGGTCAACATCACGCAGGAGCAGATCGACCGGCTGGAGTCCGAACGGCCCGGGCTCGCCGACGTCCTGCCGTTGTCGCCGCTGCAGCAGGGTCTGCTGTTCCACGCGGTGTACGACGAGCAGGCGGCCGACGTCTACACCGTCCAGTTCGCCTTCGAGATCGAGGGCGCGCTGGACGCCGGGGCGCTGCGCGCCGCGGCGGACGCCGTGCTGCGCCGCCACGCCAACCTGCGGGCCTGCTTCGTGCACGCGGACCTGGACCAGCCGGTGCAGGTGATTCCCCGCGCGGTGGAGCTGCCCTGGGCCGACGTCGACCTGTCCGGCCTGCCCGGCGAGGCCGAGCGGGAGGCCGAACTCGCCCGCTGGCTGGCCGAGGACCGTGCCCGCCGCTTCGACCTGGCCCGCCCGCCCCTGATGCGCTTCACGCTCATCACCATGGGCCCGGACCGCTACCGATTCGTCATCACCAACCACCACATCCTGCTCGACGGCTGGTCCATGCCGCTGGTGCTGGACGAGCTGTTCCGGCTGTACGGCAACGGCGGGAACGAGTCGGTACTCCCGCGGGTCACCCCGTACCGGGACCACCTGGCCTGGCTGTCCCGGCAGGACCGGGCCGCGGCGGAAGCCACGTGGCGGGAGGCGCTGGCCGGAGTGGAGGAGCCGACCCTGCTGGCCGTGCCGGATCCGCTGCGGGAGCCGGTGGCGCCGGAGCGGGTGCGGCTGGAGCTGCCGGAGGAGCTGACCGCGGCGCTGGCGGAGTGGGCCCGCGGCCGGGGCGTGACCGTCAACACCGTGGTGCAGGCTGCCTGGGCGATGGTCGTCGGGCAGCTCACCGGCCGGGACGACGTGGTCTTCGGCGCGACCGTCTCCGGCCGGCCGCCGGAGATCCCGGGCATCGAGTCGATGGTCGGCCTGTTCATCAACACCCTGCCGGTCCGCGTGCGGCTCGACGCCGCGGAGACCCTGGAGGGCCTGCTGGCCCGGCTCCAGGACCAGCAGGCCCGGCTGATGGACCACCAGTACCTGGGCCTGGCCGACATCCAGAAGCTCACCCCTGTCAGCGGTGAACTGTTCGACACCGTCGTCATCTTCGAGAACTACCCCGTCGATGCCGCCAACCTGCAGCGGTCGGCGGGCGGGCTGGGCATCGTCGACGGACAGAACCACGAGGGCACCCACTACGCGCTCAGCCTCACCGTCGGCCTCGGCAGCTCCCTCAGCCTGGACTTCGGCTACCGGCCCGACCTGTTCGACCGGGAGCGGATCGAATCCCTGGGCGACTGTCTGCTCCGCCTGCTCCGGGAGGCCGGGCCCAACGCCGGACAGCCGGTCGGCCGGATATCGCTCCTGGCACCGCGGGACGAGCAGCGGGTGCTGAAGGAGTGGAACGACACCGCCCATCCGGTGCAGCCGATTCCGCTGCTGGACCTCCTTGAGACGCGGGTGGCCTGGACTCCGGGCGCCGCCGCCGTCCTGTACGAGGACACGGTCGTGACCTACGCGGAGCTGAACGCCAGGGCCAACCGGCTGGCGCATCTGCTCATCGCCCGCGGCGCGAGCCCCGAGCGGTACGTGGCCGTCGCCCTGCCCCGGTCGGTGGACATGGTCGTGGCGCTGCTGGCGGTGCTCAAGTCCGGGGCGGCCTACATCCCGCTGGACCCGGAGCACCCGGCCGAGCGACTCGGCCACATCCTCGGGGACGCCCGGCCCTCCCTCCTGCTGACCACGGCACAGACCGCCGCGGCCCTCCCGGAGAACGAGACGCGGACACTGCTCCTCGACGTCCCGGAGACCGTGGCGGACCTGGCCGGGCGGCCCGACGGGAATCCGACGGACGCCGACCGCACCGTCCCGCTGTCCGGGGAGCACCCGGCGTACGCCATCTACACCTCGGGGTCCACCGGCCGTCCCAAGGGCGTGGTGATCCCCCGGAACGCCCTGGACAACTTCATGGCGGCGATGGCCCTGCGGGTCCCCATGGGGGCGGGCGACCGGCTGGTCGCGGTCACCACGGTGTCCTTCGACATCGCCGCCCTGGAGCTGTACCTGCCGTTGCTGGCGGGCGCCGGCGTGGTCCTCGCGAACAAGGACGCCGTGCACGACCCGGCGGCCATGGCCGCCCTCGTCGCCCGGCACGGCGGCACCGTGCTGCAGGCCACGCCGTCCCTGTGGCAGGCGCTGGTCGCACACGACGCCGAGGCCGTCCGGGGCCTGCGGATGCTGGTCGGCGGCGAGGCCGTCCCGGTCTCCCTGGCCGCGGCGATGACCGACGTCGCCGCGGAGGTCGTCAACGTCTACGGGCCGACGGAGACCACCATCTGGTCAACGACGGCCGGCCTGGACGGCGGGCCGGGCACCCCGTCGATCGGTCGGCCCATCCTGAACACCCAGGTGTATGTGCTCGACGGTGCGCTGCGTCCGGTGCCGTCGGGGGTGGCGGGCGAGCTGTACATCGCGGGTACCGGTCTGGCCCGCGGCTACCTGGGCCGTCCGGAGCTGACCGCGGAGCGGTTCGTGGCCAACCCCTTCGGCGGGGCCGGTGACCGGATGTACCGCACCGGCGACGTGGTGCGCTGGACGGACGAGGCCGAGCTGGAGTACCTGGGCCGTACGGACTTCCAGGTGAAGGTCCGCGGCTTCCGGATCGAGCTCGGCGAGATCGAGACCGTCCTGGCGGAGCACCCGCAGGTGGCGCAGGTTGCCGTGGTGGTCCGGGAGGACCAGCCGGGGGTCAAGCGGCTCGCGGCGTACGTGGTGCCGCAGCCCGGCCGGGAAGCGCCCGGGGCGGAGGAGCTGCGGGCCCTTGTGACCGGGACGCTGCCGGAGTACATGGTGCCGTCGGCGTTCGTCACCCTGGACGCGCTGCCGCTGAACACCAACGGCAAGCTGGACCGCAAGGCCCTGCCGGCCCCCGACTTCGGCACCCTGGCCGCCGGGAGGGAGCCGCGCACTCCGCGCGAGGAGCTGCTGTGCCGGCTGTTCGCGGAGGTCCTGGGCCTGGAGCGGGTCGGTGCGGAGGACAGCTTCTTCGCCCTGGGCGGCGACAGCGTCCTGTCGATCCAGCTGGTGAGCCGGGCCCGGCAGGCCGGCCTGGTGCTGACCCCGCGCGAGGTGTTCCGTCACAAGACGGTGGAGGCGCTGGCCGCCGCCCTGCCCGAGGGGCCGGGGGAACCACGGGTCCCGGAGGATCCCGAGGACGCCGACCCGGCGGTCGGTGTCGTGCCACTGACGCCGATCATCCACTGGTTGCGCGAGTCCGGCGGCCCGGTGGACGGCTTCAACCAGTCGGCCGCCTCGCCCGTCCCCGGTGACCTCACCCGGGAGCAGCTTGCCGCCACGCTGCAGGCCGTTCTCGACCACCACGACGCGCTGCGGATGCGGCTGGACCGCACCGCCGGCGAGTGGACGCTGCGGATACAGCCGAAGGGCGCGGTGCGGGCGGAGGACGTGATCCATCGCCTCGACGTGGCCGGTCTGGACGCCGACGAACTGCAGGCGGAGACGGCCCGGCAGGCACAGGCCGCCCAGGAACGGCTCTCCCCGGACGCCGGGGTGATGGTGCAGGCGGTGTGGTTCGACGCGGGCGCCGACCGGATGGGAGGGCTGCTGCTGGTCGTCCACCACCTGGTTGTCGACGGCGTGTCCTGGCGGATCCTGATGCCCGACCTGATGGCCGCACACGAGGCGGTCGTCACCGGCCGGAAGCCGGAGCTGGAGCCGGTGTGGACCTCCTTCCGCCAGTGGGCCAAGGGCCTGTCGGCGGAGGCACTCTCCCCAGCCCGGACGGCGGAACTGCCCGTGTGGACCGGGATGCTGCAGGGGGCCGAGGAGCCACCGCTGGGCACGCGGCGGCTGGACCCGGCACGGGATGCCGCGGCCACCGGCCGACGGCTCGAACTGACCCTGCCCGCCGAGTGGACGGGGCCGCTGCTCACCCGGGTGCCGACGGTGTTCCACGCCGGGGTCAACGACGTGCTGCTCACCGCGTTCGCGCTGGCCGTGGCGGACTGGCGGCGGCGCAGGGACCGGGGAGCCGGCTCCGGGGCGCTGATCGACCTCGAGGGCCACGGACGGGAGGAGATCCTGGGCGAGGTCATGCCCGACGCGGACGTCTCCCGGACGGTCGGCTGGTTCACCAGCCTCTTCCCGGTCCGGCTCGACCCCGGCGTCGGCGCCGGGGAGTGGGAAGAGATCTGGGCCGGCGGCCCGGCGGTGGGCCGGGCGCTGGAGGCGGTCAAGGGACAGCTGGAGGCCCTGCCGGACAACGGGGTCGGCTACGGCCTGTTGCGGTACCTGAACCCGCGGACCGGGCAGGTGCTGGCCGGCCTGCCTGTTCCGCAGATCGGGTTCAACTATCTCGGCCGGTTCGTGGTCGGGGCGGAGGAGAACGACGGCGGCGCCGGTGACCCGGCCGCGGGCGGAGGCTCCGGCGGCAGCGACGCTGACATGCCGTTCCGCCACGCGTTGGAACTGAACGCGCTGACCCGGGACCACGCGGACGGGCCGCGGCTGGTGGCCGGCTGGTCCTGGCCGGGCGCCCTGTTCGGCGAGGCGGAGGTGCGGGAGCTGGCCGAGGGCTGGTTCCGGGCGCTGAAGGCCGTCGTGGCACACGCCGAGCGGCCGGACGCGGGGGTTTCCACCTCGTCGGGTCTGTCCCTGATGGTCGATCTGTCGCAGGACGAGATCGACGAGTTCGAAGACGAGTTCGGGTTCTGAGCGGAGAGAGTGAAATGAAGAAGTCACGGATCGAGGACGCGCTCCCCCTCTCGCCGCTGCAGCAGGGACTGCTGTTCCACGCGCAGTACGACGAGCAGGGCCCGGACGTCTACACCATGCAGTTCGTCTTCGAGATCGAGGGCGCGCTGGATGCCGGGGCGCTGCGCGCCGCGGCCGCCGCGGTGCTGCGCCGCCACGCCAACCTGCGGGCCTGCTTCCGCTACCGCAAGAACGGCGACCCGGTGCAGCTCGTCCTGAGCGAGGTGGAGCTGCCCTGGACCGACGTGGACCTGTCCGGTCTGCCCGGCGAGGCCGAGCGGGAGGCCGAACTCGCCCGGGTGACGGCCGAGGACCGGGAACGCCGCTTCGACCTGGCGCAGCCGCCCCTGATGCGCTTCACGCTCGTCACCATGGGGCCCGGCCGCTACCGCTTCTTCTTCACCAACCACCACATCCTCCTCGACGGTTGGTCGAAGACCCTGCTCGTCGGCGAGCTGTTCGGGCTGTACGGACTGCACAGGAGCGGCGGGGACGAGTCGGCACTGCCGCGCGTGACCCCCTACCGCGACTACCTGGGCTGGCTGACCAGACAGGACCGGGCGGCGGCCGAGACCGCCTGGCGGGAGGTCCTCGGCGGCGTCGAGGAGCCCACGCTGCTCGCCGCCCCCGACCCGCTGCGGGAGCCGGTGGCGCCGGAGCGGGTGCGGATGGCACTGTCCGAGGAGTCGACCGCGGCACTGGTCCGGTGGGCACGCGACCGGGGCATCACCGTCAACACCGTGGTGCAGGCGGCCTGGGCGATGGTGCTCGGCTGCTTCACCGGCCGCGGTGATGTGGTGTTCGGCGCGACCGTCTCCGGCCGGCCGCCGGAGATCCCGGGCATCGAGTCGATGGTCGGCCTGTTCATCAACACCCTGCCGGTCCGTGTGCGGCTCGACGCCGCGGAGACCGTGGACGCGCTGGTGGACCGGTTGCAGGACCAGCAGGCCGGGCTGATGGACCACCAGTACCTGGGCCTCACCGACCTTCAGCGGTTCACCTCCGTCGGCGGTGAACTCTTCGACACCCTCCTGGTCTTCGAGAACTACCCCGTCGACGCGGAGGGGCTGCAGAAGTCCGCGGGCGGTCTGGGCATCGTCGACGGCCGGACCGAGGAGGGCACCCACTACCCGCTCAGCCTCCTGACCCACGTCGGTGCCGCGCTCGGCCTCGAGATCAGCTACCGCCCCGACCTCTTCGACCGGCACCGGATCGACGACCTGGGCACCGCCCTGCTGCGGCTGCTCGAGAGGGTTCCGGGCCACGGACAGCGGCCCGTCGGCCGGCTGTCCCTCCTTGCCCCCCGGGACGAGCAGCGCGTCCTGGAGGAGTGGAACGACACCGCCCGGACGGTGCGGCAGGTCCCGCTGCCGGAGCTGTTCGCGGCGCAGGTGGCCCGCACCCCGGAGGCCGCCGCCGTCGTGCACCGGGACACGTCCCTGGGCTACGCGGAGCTGAACACCCGCGCCAACCGGCTCGCCCACGCGCTGATCGGGCGCGGCGTGGGGCCGGAGCAGATCGTCGCCCTGGCCCTTCCCCGCTCGCCGGAGATGATCGTCGCCCTGTGGGCGGTGCTCAAGACCGGAGCCGCCTACCTTCCGGTGGACCCGGACTACCCGGCCGACCGGATCGTCCACATGCTCACCGACGCCCGGCCCGCCGTCGTCCTGACGGACCGGGAGACCGCGGCCGTCCTGCCGGAGACGGACGGCGATGCGGTGCCCCGGCTCGTCCTCGACACCCCGGAGGCCGCGGAACTCCTGCGGGACCGGCCGGAAACCGACCCGACGGACGCCGACCGCACCGCGCCGCTGTCCGTGCGGCACCCCGCTTACGTGATCTACACCTCCGGTTCCACCGGCCGCCCCAAGGGCGTGGTCATGCCCGGTGCTGCCCTGGTGAACCTCTTCGCCTGGCACGACGAGGCCCTCCCCGGCGGACCGGGTGTCAGGACCGCCCAGTTCACCGCCATCAGCTTCGACGTCTCCGCCCAGGAGATCCTCTCCACCCTGCTCTCCGGCCGGACCCTGGTCATCCCCGACAACGATCTCCGGCGGGACCCGGCCGCCTTCGTCCGCTGGCTCGACCAGTACGAGATCAACGAGCTGTACGCACCGAACCTGGTGATCGACGCGCTGTGCGAGGAGGCCAACGAGCAGGGACTCGCCCTGCCCGCTCTCCGCCACATGGCGCAGGCCGGCGAAGCACTGGTGCCCAGTGGGCAGATCCGCGGGTTCCACGCGGAAGACGGCACGGAGCGCCGACTGCACAACCACTACGGCCCCACCGAGACCCATGTGGTCACGGCGGGCACGCTGCCCGAGCGCGCGGCCGACTGGCCGGACCGCCCCACGATCGGCCGGCCCATCGCCAACACCCAGGTGTACGTGCTGGACGCCGCGCTGCGCCCGGTTCCGCCGGGGGTGGCCGGCGAGCTGTACCTGGCGGGCGTTCAGCTGGCCCGCGGCTATCTGGGCCGTCCGGCCCTGACCGCGGAGCGGTTCGTCGCCAACCCGTTCGGCACACCGGGCGAGCGGATGTACCGCACCGGCGACGTCGTGCGCTGGACGTCCGAGGGCGAGCTGGAGTACCTGGGCCGGTCCGACCACCAGGTGAAGGTGCGTGGTTTCCGGATCGAGCTGGGCGAGATCGAGACGGCACTGGCCGTGCACCAGGCGGTCGGGCAGGTTGCTGTGGTGGCCCGCGAGGACCGGCCCGGCTCCAGGCAGCTCGTCGCCTACGTCGTGCCGGCTGCCGGCCAGGAGGCTCCCGGTGCCGACGCCCTGCGCGCCCACCTCAACGGAGTACTTCCCGACTACATGGTCCCGGCCGCGTTCGTCGCCCTCGACGCGCTGCCGCTGAACCCCAACGGCAAGCTGGACCGCAGGGCCCTGCCCGCCCCGGACTTCGGCACCCTGGCCACGGGCCGGGAGCCGCGCACGGCGCTGGAGAAGGAGCTGTGCGGGCTGTTCGCCGAGGTGCTGGGCCTGGAGAAGGTCGGCATCGACGACGGCTTCTTCGACCTGGGCGGGCACTCGCTGCTGGCCACCCGGCTGGTCTCCCGCATCCGCACCGTCCTCGAGGTCGAACTGCCGGTGCGGGCGCTGTTCGAGGCGCCGACGCCGGCCGCGCTGGCCGAGCGGCTCGGCGATGCCGCCGGTGCCCGTCAGGCGCTGCGTCCCATGGAGCGGCCGGCGGAGATCCCGCTGTCGCCGGCCCAGCGGCGGCTGTGGTTCCTCGGCCGTTTCGAGGGGACCAGCGCGACGTACAACCTGCCGATGGCGGTGCGGCTGAGCGGCGGGCTGGACGTGGCGGCGCTGGCCGCGGCGCTGGGCGACGTGGTGGCCCGGCACGAGAGCCTGCGTACCGTCTTCCCCGATGTCGACGGCCGGCCCCGGCAGCTGGTGCTGGACGCGGAGGCCGCCCGGCCCGAACTGCGTGTCGTGGAGACCACCGCCGGGGAGTTGGACGCGGTGCTGGCGGAGGCGGCCGGGGAGGGCTTCGACCTGGCGACCGGGATCCCGCTGCGGGCCCAGCTGTTCGCCCTGGGCCCGGACGAGCACGTGCTGCTGGTGGTGGTGCACCACATCGCGGGTGACGGCTGGTCGATGGCCCCGCTGGCCCGGGATCTGTCGGCCGCGTATGCGGCCCGCTGTGCGGGTCAGGCGCCGGTGTGGGCGCCGCTGCCGGTGCAGTACGCGGACTACACCCTGTGGCAGCGCGAGGTCCTCGGCGACGAGGAGGACGCGGACAGCGAGCTGGCCCGCCAGGTGGGCTACTGGCGGGACACGCTGGCCGGCCTGCCCGAGGAGCTGGCGCTGCCCGCCGACCGGCCCCGCCCGGCGGAGATGAGCCACCGCGGCGACAGCGTCCCGTTCCGGATCGGCGCCGGCCTGCACCGTTCGCTGGCCGCCCTGGCCCGCGAGACCGGCACCAGCCTGTTCATGGTGATGCAGGCCGGACTGGCGGCGCTGCTGCACCGGCTCGGCGCGGGCGAGGACATCCCGATCGGTTCGCCGATCGCGGGGCGGACCGACGAGGCGCTGGACGAGCTGGTCGGGTTCTTCGTCAACACCCTGGTGCTGCGCACCGACGTCTCCGGTGACCCGACCTTCCGCGAGCTGGTGGAGCGGGTGCGGGAGGCGGACCTGGCGGCCTACGCCCACCAGGACGTGCCGTTCGAGCGGCTGGTCGAGGTCCTCAACCCGGCCCGCTCCCTGGCCCGCCACCCCCTGTTCCAGGTGATGCTGTCCTTCCAGAACAACGCCGAGGCCGCCCTGGAGCTGCCCGGCGTGCGGACCGCCGCCCGGCCCGTCGCCCTGGACGCCTCCAACTTCGACCTGTCGGTCGCCCTGGAGGAACGGCACGCCGCGGACGGCAGCCCGGCCGGTATTGACGGAGGCGTCGAGTACGCCACCGACCTCTTCGACCGGGAGACGGCGGAGGAATTGGCTGCCCGGCTGGCGCGGCTGCTCGAGGCAGTCACCGCCGACCCCGACCGCCCGGTCGGATCGGCCGAGATCCTGGACGCGGCGGAGCGCGAGCGGATACTCGTCGAGTGGAACGACACCGCTCTCGCCACCGCACCGGCCACGCTGCCGGAGCTGTTCGAGGCGCAGGCGGCCCGCACTCCGGACGCCACCGCGCTGGTCTTCCACGACACCTGGCTGTCCTTCGCCGAGTTGAACGCATGGGCCAACCGGCTGGCCCACCACCTGGTCGGTCAGGGCGTCGGCCCCGAGCAACTGGTGGCCATCTCGCTGCCGCGCTCGGTGGAGAGCATCGTCGCCCTGCTGGCCATCATGAAGGCGGGAGCCGCCTACGTGCCGGTCGACCCGGACTACCCGGCCGACCGGATCGCCCATATGCTCACCGACTCCGCCCCCGCGGTGGTACTGCGGGACCTGGCGCAGGTGCGCGACCTGCCGGAGCGGCTGTCAGGAGCCGACCTCACCGACGCCGACCGGCTCGCCCCGCTCACCCCGTCCCACCCGGCCTACGTGATCTACACCTCTGGCTCCACCGGACGCCCCAAGGGCGTGATCATCGAACACCGCAGCATCGTCAACCTCTTCCGCGCCCACCTCGAGCGGCTGCATGCGCCCGAACTCGAGGCGGCCGGCCGCCGCTACCGGGTGGCCCTGCAGGCGGCGCTGTCCTTCGATGCCTCGCTGGACCCGCTGATATGGGCGGTCGGCGGTCACGAACTGCACCTCATCGACGACGACACCCGGCACGACGCCGCGGCCTACGTCGAGTACGTGCAACGTGCCGGGATCGACATGCTCGACATAACCCCCTCGCACTTCCAGCAGCTCATGGAGCACGGACTGCTCCGTGACGGGAAGCCGGCCCCACGGTTGGTCGGACTGGGCGGCGAGGCCACCGGCGAGGCCCTGTGGGAGGAGTTGCGGCAGGTCCCCGGCCTCACCACCTACAACCTCTACGGCCCGACCGAGTTCACGGTGGACGCCCTGGGCGCCCGATTCGACGAGTCGGACCGTCCGGTGGTGGGCCGACCGCTCGCCAACGGCCGTGCCTATGTGCTCGACGCCGCGCTGCGGCCGGTGCCGCCGGGGGTTCCGGGCGAGCTGTACCTGGCCGGCGTCCAGCTGGCCCGCGGCTACCTGAACCGCCCCGGCCTGACCGCGGAGCGGTTCGTGGCGGATCCGTTCGGCGGGCCGGGGGAGCGGATGTACCGCACCGGCGACCTGGCGCGCTGGACCCGCGATGGCCTCATCGACTACCTGGGCCGGGTCGACGACCAGGTCAAACTCCGTGGCTTCCGCATCGAGCTGGGCGAGATCGAGGCGGCCCTGGCCGCCCATCCGGCGATGGGGCAGGTGGCCGTGATCGTCCGTGAGGACCGGCCCGGCATCCGGCAGCTGGTCGCCTATGCGGTGGCCGCCCCCGGACACACCGTTCCCGAAGCCGCCGAACTCCGTACCCACCTGGCCGGACAGCTGCCCGAGTACATGGTCCCGGCCGCCTTCGTCGCCCTCGACGCCCTGCCGCTGAATCCCAACGGCAAGCTGGACCGCAAGGCCCTGCCCGTCCCCGATGCCGAGGCCCTCACCACGGGCCGGGAGCCGCGCACCGCGCAGGAGAAGAAGCTGTGCGGGCTGTTCGCCGAGGTGCTGGGCCTGGAGAAGGTCGGCATCGACGACAGCTTCTTCGACCTGGGCGGGCACTCGCTGCTCGCCACCCGGCTGGTCAGCCGCATCCGCACCGCACTCGGCGCCGAACTGCCGGTGCGGGCGCTGTTCGAGGCACCCACCGTCGCCGCGCTGGCCGAGCGGCTCGGTGACGCCGCCGGCGCCCGGAAGGCGCTGACGGTGCGGGAGCGGCCGGCGGAGATCCCGCTGTCGCCGGCCCAGCGGCGGCAGTGGTTCCTCGGCCGGATCGAGGGCCCCAGCGGCACCTACAACCTGCCGATGGCGGTGCGGCTGACCGGCGGGCTGGACGTGGCGGCGCTGGCCGCGGCGCTGGGCGATGTGGTGGCCCGGCACGAGTCGCTGCGCACCGTCTTCCCCGAGGTCGACGGCCGGCCCCGGCAGCTGGTGCTGGACGCCGAGGCCGCCCGGCCCGAACTGCGTGTCACCGAGACCACCGCCGGGGAGCTGGACGCGGTGCTGGCGGAGGCCGCCGGGGAGGGCTTCGACCTGGCGACCGAGATCCCGCTGCGGGCCCGGCTGTTCGTGCTCGGGGAAGCCGAGCACGTGCTGCTGGTCGTCCTGCACCACATCGCGGGTGACGGCTGGTCGATGGCCCCGCTGGGGCGGGACCTGTCGGCGGCCTATGCGGCCCGCTGTGCGGGTCAGGCGCCGGTGTGGGCGCCGCTGCCGGTGCAGTACGCGGACTACACGCTGTGGCAGCGGGAGGTCCTCGGCGACGAGGAGGACCCGGACAGCGAGCTGGCCCGCCAGGTGGACTACTGGAAGCAGACCCTGGCCGGTCTGCCGGAGGAGCTGGCGCTGCCCGCCGACCGGCCCCGCCCCGCGAAGGCGAGCCACCGCGGCGACAACGTCCCGTTCAGCCTCTCCGCCGAGGTGCACCAGCGACTGCTGTCGCTGGCGCAGGAGAGCCGGAGCAGCCTGTTCATGGTGGTGCAGGCCGGACTGGCGGCGCTGCTGCACCGGCTCGGCGCGGGTGAGGACATCCCGGTCGGCACCGTGATCGCGGGGCGTACGGACGAGGCGCTGGACGAGCTGGTCGGGTTCTTCGTCAACACCCTGGTGCTGCGCACCGACCTGTCCGGTGACCCGACCTTCCGTGAGCTGGTGGAGCGGGTGCGGGAGGCGGACCTGGCGGCCTACGCCAACCAGGACGTGCCGTTCGAGCGGCTGGTCGAGGTCCTCAACCCGGCCCGCTCCCTGGCCCGCCACCCCCTCTTCCAGGTGCTGCTCGCCTTCCAGAACAACGGCGAGGCCACTCTCGACCTGGCAGGCGTGCAGGCCGGACCGCAGAACATCGGCCTGAGCAGCGCCAAGTTCGACCTCGCCTTCCAGCTGGGTGAGTGGTTCGGTGAGGACGGTTCGGCCGGCGGCATCGCCGGCAACGTCGAGTACGCCACCGATCTGTTCGACCGGGAGACCGTGGAGGCGCTGGCGGCCCGGCTGGTGCGCCTGTTGGAGAAGGTCGCGGCCCGGCCCGATGCCCGGGTCGGCGCGGTGGAGGTGCTCTCCGACGAGGAGCGGCACCGGGTGCTGGAGCAGTGGAACGACACCGCCCGCCGGGTGCCGACCGGCACGGTGCCGGAACTGTTCGAGGCGCAGGTGGCCCGCACCCCGGACGCCACCGCGGTGGTCCACGAGGACACCGTGCTCACCTACGCGGAGCTGGACGCACGGGCCAACCGGCTGGCCCGGCTGCTGATCGCCCGCGGCGCCGGCCCGGAGCGGCTGGTGGCCGTGGCGCTGTCCCGCTCGGTGGAGAACGCGGTGGCGCAGCTCGCCGCGGCCAAGGCGGGCGCGGCGTTCCTGCCGGTCGATCCGGCCTATCCGGCCGACCGGATCGCCTACATGCTCACCGACGCCGCCCCCGCGCTGGTGGTCACCACCACCAGCGGCGCTGCGGGCGTACTGACGGCCGGCACCGCGACCGTGGTGCTGGACGACGCCGCCACCGTGGCGGAACTGGAGCGGCAGTCGGCCATCGCGCCGCGTGACGCCGACCGGCTCGCCCCGCTGTCCGTGCACCACCCGGCCTACGTGATCTACACCTCCGGCTCCACCGGCCGCCCCAAGGGCGTGGTGGTCACCCATGTCGGAGTGGGCAACCTCGCCTCGGCGCAAGGAGAGCGGTTCGCCGTGGACTCCTCCAGCCGGGTGCTGCAGTTCGCCTCGCCGAGCTTCGACGCCGCGGTCTCGGAGCTGTACGTGGCCTGGTTCTCCGGCGCCGCCGTGGTCCTGGCCCCGGCGGACCGGCTGGCCCCGGGTGCGCCGCTGGCCGAGCTGGTCGAGTGGCAGGAGGTGACGCACGCGACCATCCCGCCCGTGGCCCTGACGGCGATGGAGCCGGAGCAGTTGACGCCGGTGCGCTCGCTGACCGTGGCCGGCGAGGCCTGTTCCGCTGAGACCGCCGACCTCTGGGCGGCGGGTCGCCGCATGGTCAACGCCTACGGCCCGAGCGAGACCACCGTCTGCGCGACCATGAGCGCGCCCCTGGCCCCCGGTGGCGGCACCCCGACGATCGGCCGGCCGATCACCAACACCCGGGTGTACGTCCTCGACGCCGGACTGGGCCCCGTGCCGCCCGGCGTGGCCGGTGAGCTGTATGTCGCGGGCGTGGGCCTGGCCCGCGGCTATCTGGGCCGCCCGGCCCTGACCGCCGAGCGGTTCGTGGCGTGCCCGTTCGGCGCGCCGGGGGAGCGGATGTACCGCACCGGCGACCTGGCCCGCTGGACCGCCGACGGTGAGCTGGAGTACCTGGGCCGGGCCGACGACCAGGTCAAGCTGCGCGGTTTCCGCATCGAGCTGGGCGAGATCGAGTCGGTGCTGCGCTCCCACGAGCGGGTGGCGCAGGCCGTGGCCGTCGTCCGCGAGGACCGGCCCGGCGACCGGCGGCTGGTCGCCTACACGGTGTCGGCCGACGGCCGGACGCCGGAGGCGGCGGAGCTGCGCGCCCACGTGGCCGCGGCGCTGCCGGAGTACATGGTGCCGGCGGCCTTCGTGGCCCTGGACGCCCTCCCGGTGACCGCCAATGGCAAGTTGGACCGGCGGGCGCTGCCCGCCCCCGACTTCTCCGCCACGGCCGTCGGACGGGGACCGCGGACTCCGCAGGAGGAAATCCTGTGCGGCCTGTTCGCCGAGGTCCTCGGAGTCGAGCGGGTCGGGATCGACGACAACTTCTTCGAGCTGGGAGGGGACAGCATCTCCTCGATCCGGCTGGTGAGTCGTATCCGCTCGGTCCTGGGGGTGAAGGTCGGTAACCGAGGCATCTTCGAGGCGCCGACCGTGGCCCGGCTGATGGAGGGGCTGGGCACCGGTGCAGGCGGGGACGGCTTCGAGGTGCTGCTGCCGCTGCGCACGGGCGGGGACCGCCCACCGTTGTTCTGCGTGCACGGCGCCGGCGGGCTCAGCTGGCCCTACGCCGAGTTCACGAAGCACATCCGCGGGGATCACCCCATCTACGGTCTGCAGGCGCGTGGCCTCGACGGGACGGAGGGGATCCCGACGACCATCGAGGAGGTGGCGGCCGACTGCATCCGGGAGATGCGTACGGTCCGGCCGCACGGTCCGTACCACCTCGTCGGATGGTCCTTCGGCGGACTGGTGGCCCACGCGATCGCCACGGAGCTGCAGGCGGCGGGGGAGGAGGTCGGCCTCCTGATCAATCTCGACCAGCCGCCCCACGACGAGGACCAGGACGAGGAACCCGTCATTCCCGAGGAGCGGGACGTCCTCGCCACGCTGCTGGACTTCGTGGGTTATGACATCTCTCAGCTGGATGACGGTCCCCTCGACCACGCGGAGGTCATGCGGATCATCCGGGAGCACGACAGCGCGCTCGCGACCCTCGAAGAGAACCACATCACGGCCTTCACGAAGGTCGGGATCAACAACCACCGGCTTGGTGCCGGATTCAGGCCCGCTCCCTTCCACGGCGACCTACTGCTGTTCGTGTCGACCGTGGGCACGGAGGACCCGGAGCGCAAGATTTCCGGTTCGGCCGCCTCATGGCGACCGCACGTGAGGGGTGAGATCTCCACCCACCCGATCGCGGCCCACCATGCGCATCTGCTGCAGCCGGGACCCGCGGCCGAAATCGGCAGGGTCGTCCATGAAAAGCTCCTCGAACTCCACTAAAGGAAAGCGCAGTTATGACAACAGCGATACTCGCGGAAGGTCTGTGCAAACGCTATGGAAAGCATGAGGCGCTGAAGGGCGTCGACCTTTCCGTACCGGCCGGGACGGTCCTCGGGGTGCTGGGCCCCAACGGCGCTGGCAAGACCACCACCGTCCGCATCCTCGCCACGCTGCTGGAGCCCGACGCCGGACGTGCCACGGTCGCCGGCTTCGACCTGGCCCGGCAGGCCCACGAGGTCCGCAAGAACATCGGCCTGACCGGCCAGTACGCGGCGGTCGACGAGCGGCTCACCGGACGGGAGAACCTCCATCTGATCGGCGTGCTGCTGCACCAGGGCCGGCGCAACGCCAAGGCCCGTGCCGTCGAACTGCTGGAGCAGTTCGACCTCACCGAGGCCGCCGACCGCCCGGCCAAGACCTACTCCGGAGGAATGCGGCGCCGCCTCGACCTGGCGGCGAGTCTGGTCACCCGTCCGAAGGTGCTGTTCCTCGACGAGCCGACCACTGGTCTCGACCTGACCAGCCGTCTGGTGCTGTGGCGGATGATCCGTGAGCAGGTGGACAACGGGGTGACGGTGCTGCTGACCACGCAGTACCTGGAGGAGGCGGACCAGCTGGCCGACCAGATCGTGGTCATCGACACCGGCCGGGTCATCGCCGACGGCACCCCGGACGAGCTGAAGCGGAGGGTCGGCGGGGACCGGCTGGAGGTCACCGTGGCCTCCCCCGCCGACCTCGCGGCGGCGACCCGGGCGCTGGCCGCGGTGTCTCTGGACGAACCCTCGGTCGACGAGACGGAACGGCGGGTCTCGGTACCGCTGGCCGGTGGTGTCAAGGCCATCGCCGCGGTTGCCTCCGAGCTCGAGGCGGCCGGTGTCGAACCGGAGGACTTCGCGGTGCGCCGCTCCTCCCTCGACGATGTCTTCCTTGCCGTGACCGGGCAGACCAACCCCGCCACCGCGGAGAACCCCGCGGAGAAGAAGGAGCAAGCGGCATGATCCAGGCGGTCGGCGACTCGTTCGCACTGATGGGCCGGCAGCTGAAGCACATCCGGCGGATGCCGGAGCAGTTGCTCGGCCTGACCATCATGCCGGTGGCATTCGTCGTGGTGTTCGGGTACCTCTTCGGCAGTGCCATGCAGGTGCCGGGTGAGGGCGGCTATCAGGAATACATCATGGCGGGCATCTTCGTGCAGGTGATGCTCAGCAACATCCTTTCCACGGCGGTCGGCGTCGTCGGCGACCTGAACAACGGGCTGATGGACCGTTTCCGCTCGCTGCCCATCGCCCGCAGCTCCGTGCTCCTCGGCCGTACGCTCTCCGACGCCGTGCTGGCCGCCTGGACCTGCGCCGTGATGGCCGGCGTGGGATACCTCATCGGATGGCGGGCGCACAACGGCATCCTGCAGACGCTGGCCGGCTTCGGCCTTCTGCTGCTGATGGGCTTCGCGATGTCCTGGGTGGGCGCCCTGCTCGGCCTGGCACTGCGGAACGCGGAAACAGTCAGCGCCATGTCCAGCGTCATCATGATGCCGCTGGCGTTCCTGTCCAACGCGTTCGTGCCGACGGACGGGCTGCCGGGCTGGCTGCGGAGCATCGCCGAATGGAACCCGGTGACCGCCGTGGTCTCGGCCTGCCGTCAGCTGTTCGGAAACGAGCTGGGCACCACCGGTGAAGCGCTCACCGCCCAGTACCCGATCCAGAGCGCCCTGGTGATCCTGGCGGTCCTGCTGGCGGTCGTGATCCCGCTGGCCGGAAAGACGTACCGTTCCGCCTCCAGCCGCTGAGCCGTACCGACCGGCACCGGGGATCGCGGTCCGTGCCGAAATGATCAGGACCGGTGCCGGTCGGCACCGGTCCTGATCGACGTTCGGCGGCGCGTGGTCCGTCCCGGGCACGACGCAGGAAGCCGCCGCGCTCCGGGCCCGACGCGAAGAGGGAGGCGTCGGCGGTGGGCGCGGCGGCTGGAAGCGGACGGAAGGGGTGGGTCAGCGGGATCTGCGGTGCCGCAGATGGTAGGAGACCGTGACGGCCATGAGCAGGGGCCCCCAGGCGAGCAGCGGCGCGTAGACGGTGCCCATCACCGTGAGGCCCGTGCCGGAGAGGTTCCCGTGGTCGACCTGGTTCCATATCAGCAGCTGACTGAACGACACCAGGGTCATGGCCAGGGCTCCGAGTGAGGCCACGACGACGGGGAACACGGGCGGGATCCTCCTCCCTCCCACGAGGGGGACGGCGCGCGGCAGCCGTTCGCCCCAAGGGCTCACGAGGCCCAGGGTGAGCAGGGCGAGGCACTCGACGAGCAGGCTGAGCCCGATCAGGTTGAGCGTCCCCCAGCCGGGGACGTCGTAGTCCCGGCGCAGTGCTTCCGCGGTGAACCCGACGGGTATGCCGACGGCCATGGCGATGCGCCACAGGCTGGAGGGCAGGGCGCACAACGGCACCGCGTGAGCGGCCCACCGGGCCCATCGTGGAGGGGGCGGGACGGCAGCGCGTGCCGCGGGGTCGGCGACGTCGTCGATCGTTGTGGTCATGAACCCAGACTCTCCTTTGCTCACCGGCCGTACAACGGCCGGGGGGACCAGTTCCTTTTCCTCCTTCAGGAGGAGGAAAAGGAGTGCCGGTCCTTCCCAGGGATCATCACAATCCCATGCTGCGACCTTTCTTTCCGGGCAGGAAAGGCGGAGTTCGCGAACAGGTTCGGATGTCGTCGCGGTCCGGGGCCCGACGACCGGCCGGTCGGGACGGCGGTCACCCGCTCGGCGAGCGCGGGTCGGCCTTCCCCGGTGAATGCAATCCGAAAACGATGACATGCAGATGTGTCCGGTAGAGGCCACGGCGGAAAGGAAAGGTTCATGTGCGCCGCTGTGAATCCTCCTGTCTTTCGGTTCGTTGTCATCTTGCGGTCAATTCGCGGGTTCATGCGGGGGAGTGCGGATCGTGCGGCTCGTAGCATCGGCCGCGGAACATTCCCTGTCGGAAGCGACCCCAGGAGGGCAGATGTCCATGCTCAGCGCGTCCGTGCGAGGACACACGCCCGGCCGCGGGCTCGTTCCCGTCGCCGCCCGGGGTGAGCCGGACCTCGAGTCCAGGCTGCTCCACCGCATCGACCAGGTGGAGGAGGCGCTCCGCGAGTGCGTCGGTGCGACGGACCCGTGCGTCAGCGAGCTCGCCGGCCATCTCATGGCCGCGGGCGGCAAGCGGTTGAGACCGCTCCTGGCGCTATCGGCCGGCACGGCAGGCGCTCGGCGCGATCTGTGACTTCGTGGCCGCCCGAAAGGGCTGCCCCGTACCGCGGGGCTGCATCATGCCGGCGAACGGCGCTGCGGTGACAGCCCGGCGGTCGGCCTCGAGGCGATGCGGGAAGAAGCGTTGCGGGGTCCTCCGGGGCGCGGCACTCCGTGGGCGGGCCGACCGCCTCGGAGCTGCTGGACCTGCTGCCCTCGACGAGAGGCCGTTCCGCGAAACGGAGCCGTTGCGGCGGCAGTCGGCGAGCGGGTGCGCGGACCACGGGAACGCCGGCGGCACACCGACGGGATGGCCACCGGGCGGAGAACGGTGCACGGCCGTCTGGGGGAACCAGCCGCGACGGTCGACAGGAGCCCGGGCGCCTGCCGACCGGTCGGCACGCGCCCGGGCTCCTGCCGGGAACGCGGTGGAACGTCAGCCGCAGCCGCCCGCGTGCCCCTCGTCGAATCCGTAGGACGTAAAGACGTAGTCGTTCGAGAGGCCCTGTACCGCCGACCGATTCAGCGACTCGACGTAGAGGGACAGCAGGCTGCTCCACGGGGCACTCGGGTCGAGATTCGGAGGCTCGCTGCAGGAAATATTCCCGGAGTCGTATCCTCCGGTGGGTCCTTCGCTCTGGGGCGAGATTTCCGCGAGTATCTCCCGGAGGGTTTCCGGATCGAGGGTCGCCTCGCTGTCCAGATTTTCCGCGAAGTCCAATCCCGCCTGGTCCAGCCAGGAGGTGAACTCATGATCGAAATTTCTCATGATTTCGGCTTCGCTCAGTATGTCCGCACGATGCGAAGACTGATCCTTCACCTTTGGCTCCCTGATTTGCTCAGGCCTCTCTGAATTCATCTCCTGAAGGGTATGCGTAGGCCAGTTGCATTGTCCACAAGGTTCTGTGAAAAGACGTCACGCATTGATGTAGATTGCATCGGGCCTGGTGTCCGACAGGTGAACACCTCCGGCAGCCGGTCGAGCCGCGCTACGACCTGGCCGCCTCGCACGCCCTCCCCCGCGTGGAAGGAACGACCTGGTCGGGCTCGCCGGGCGGGGTGCTGACAGGTCGTCCGGGGGCGCGCCCTGCCGGGCGGTGGTGTCACCACGACCAGGCGGGTACGCCTGCCCGGATCGTCGGGCGCCTCCATCTCCTTCAGGTCGAACTTCCCCACCGGGCTGCCCTCGGGGGCGTCGCAGGTGGACTGGGCGAAAGCTGCCGCCGGTCATCCTCGACCGGCCGAGAGCCCCGTACAGGGGAATCTGCCGGCCGGTGTCGGGGGCCTGGCCCATGACGGCGACGACCGTGGCCAGTTCGGGGGTGCAGCCCGTGGACGGCCTCCACCGACACCACGAACAGGACGGGGATCACCGTGCATCCCCACACCGAGCGGGTCCGGCCAGGCCGCCGCGCCGTTGAAGGCGATCGTGGCCGCCGTCAGCTCCTCTTGCGTGTTGTTGCGCGCAACAGAGTGGCACATGTGTGCGGGGGACGGGTGGCCGGTTCCGTGTCGGAGCCTCACCGCACGTTCCCGTGCACGCCTTCGTGCACGCTTCTGTGCCTGTTCGTCAGCTCTTCGACGCCGAGGGGGACGCCGGCTCCAACGACGCACCGCTCCCGGAGGCCCCGCCGTCTCCGTCGCCCTTGTCGCCCTTGTCGCCCTTGCTGTCCTTGTCGCCCTTGCTGTCCTTGTCGGCCTTGGTCCCGGTCACGGACGTCACCGCTTCGGCGGCCGCCTTCTTCGCGTCCTTCATCAGGTCGTCGGCGTTCGGCGTCTTGTCCCCGGCGAGGCCCGCCCCGTTGTAGTCGAGGGTGACGACCACGTTCTCGACGCGTGCCACCACCGTCTGCTGCTTGAAGGTGCCTTCCTTCTTCTTCAGGTCGTAGCGCACGGCCGTCGCCTCGTCGCCGGTGCCGGAGAGCGGCTCCGCCTCGACATCCTTGGCGCCGTCGGTGGCCTGGGCGTCCTTGACCTGCTTGTCGTAGTACTCCTTGGCCAGTTCGTCGCCCGCGCCGCGTGCGGTGTCCGAGTCGAAGCGCAGCATCGACACGTTCAGCCAGCGGAACTGCGAGCCGTCCACACCGTTGTCGGTGAGGCTGTCCCAGGAGCAGCCGGCCCGCGTGGCGATGTCGTCGGACTGGCCCTCCTTGCCCGACTTCGCCTTGGGCACGAGGTCGTCCAGGGTCTTCTCCGACAGGACGTCGCACGCCTCCGGGAGGTCCGTGTACACCGCCGCCCGCACCGTCGGGGACGGGCTCGCGGACGCCGACGCGGAGGTGTCGGCCGCCTTGTCCTCGCCGCCCTCGGAGCCGGAGTCCGAGGAGCAGCCGGCGGCGATCAGCATCGCGGGGACGGCCGCCGCGCAGACAAGAACGCGGTTGAGGCGCTTGGCTCGGTGGTCACGCTGTGCTCGTCGCTGCATGGTTCCTTCACTCATGACGCTCGTGTTCCCTGTGGTCGAACCTGCGGTCGAAAAGGGGTCCGAGGGGTCACCGTACGCGGTGCGCCGTTCGTGTGGTCGTCCTTCGGGTGCTTTGTGCAGGGCGGTGGAGGGAGTGTGAGCGAGGCTCAGCCGCTGAGCGAATCGGCCAGCAGGGACGCCAGTTTCCTTGCCCTGTCCTGCATTTCCTTGCTGTCCGGGACGGCACCGACGGTCGCCGGCTGCTCCGTGTACTCGATCGTCACGATCACGTTGGACGTGCGGAACGCCACAGTCACCGTGCGCTGCTCGGCGGTCGAACCGGAGCGGCTCAGCTCGTCGTCGATGAAGGCCTCGTCGCCGAACTCCTCCAGGACGCGGGGCTGGAGGCCGGAGGGCGAAGTGGACGGCGACGCGGGGGAGGAGCCGCCGGCGGACGGCGAGCCGGAAGCCGAGGACGCGGCGTCGGACGGCGCGGAGGAACCTGAAGAACCAGAGGAGTCAGAGGAACCAGTGGAATCGGGAGAGTCGGGGGAGTCGGAGGAAGCCGGCGAGGGCGATGTGCCCGGGTCGGCGGAACCGGACTCCGTGGCCGTCGGCTTCGGAAGGCCGGCCGCCTCCTGCTTCGCCGCGAAGAGCTGCTGGGCCTGGTTGTCGTCGCTGACGGCGTTGTCGTAGGAGACGACCCGCTCGAGGTCGATCACCAGGCGATCGGTGGCCTGGGACGACTCCACCTTCCAACGGCAGCCCACCTTGCGGTCGGTGTCGTACGTGAGGGTCGCCTCGCCCGCGTACGCCTTCTCGCGCTGCGCCGGGTCGGCCATCTCCCTGATGCCGGGCAGGAGTTCGTCGAGCGTCTTGGTGCCGACCGTGCCGCAGGGCTCGGGAAGCGTGGCGTACCTGCCCGGCTGGGCCGCCGGGGAGGCCGTGCCGACGCTGCCCGGGTTGGAGCTGTCCGACTGGCTTCCGCTGCCCGGACTTCCGGTGCATCCGGCCAGCAGGGCCGCGAGGAGCGCGGTGACGCCGGGTACGTATGCCCTCCGCTGCACGGCCGGGCTCCTCTCGACGGGCGGGTGCGGGCCGAAGCCCGCCGGGTCTCTCAGTGTCCCCGCTGGTTAATCGCTTGCCGCACGGGGGCGCCCCCGGCAGACAATGTGTATCGCACGCACTGCCGTGAACGCCGGTCCGAAGTCCGCTTCGTCGACCTGAGCGACGGTTTTTTCTCTTTTATGCTTATGTTGCCGTTCGGGGGAATGAGGAAGATATGTCGTACGTGGAGATGCCGGGCGCGAAGGTGCCGATCCGTATGTGGACGGATCCGGCGACGGTGGAGGAGGGCGCCCTCCAGCAGCTGCGGAACGTGGCGACCCTGCCCTGGATCAAGGGCCTCGCCGTGATGCCGGACGTGCACTACGGCAAGGGCGCGACGGTCGGCTCGGTCATCGCGATGCAGGGGGCGGTGTGTCCGGCGGCGGTGGGGGTCGACATCGGCTGCGGGATGTCGGCGGTGAGAACGTCCCTGAGGGCCGACGACCTGCCGGGCGACCTGTCCCGGCTGCGCTCGAGGATCGAGCAGATGATCCCGGTCGGGCGCGGGATGCACGACTCCCCCGTGGACCCGACCCGGCTGCACGACTTCGCGACCGGCGGCTGGGACGACTTCTGGGGGCGCTTCGACGGCGTGGCGGAAGCGGTCAGGTTCCGCCAGGAGCGGGCCGCGAAGCAGATGGGAACGCTCGGGTCGGGCAACCACTTCGTCGAGGTCTGCACGGACACCACCGGTGCGGTCTGGCTGATGCTGCACTCCGGTTCCCGGAACATCGGCAAGGAACTGGCCGAGCACCACATCGGGGTGGCGCAGAAGCTCCCGCACAACCAGGACCTGGTCGACCGCGACCTCGCCGTCTTCGTGGCGGACACCCCGCAGATGGCGGCCTACCGGAACGACCTGTTCTGGGCGCAGGAGTACGCGAAGCGAAACCGTTCGATCATGATGGCGCTGCTGAAGGACGTGATCCGCAAGGAGTTCAAGAAGGCGAAGCCGGCCTTCGAGGCGGAGATCAGCGCGCACCACAACTACGTGGCCGAGGAGCGCTACGACGGCATGGACCTGCTCGTCACCCGCAAGGGGGCGATCCGCGCGGGCTCCGGCGAGTTCGGGATCATCCCGGGCTCCATGGGCACCGGCTCGTACATCGTCAAGGGCCTGGGCAACGCCGATTCGTTCAACTCGGCGTCGCACGGCGCCGGCCGGCGCATGAGCCGCAACGCGGCGAAGCGGCGCTTCTCGACGAAGGACCTGGAGGAGCAGACGCGCGGCGTGGAGTGCCGTAAGGACTCCGGTGTCGTGGACGAGATCCCGGGCGCGTACAAGCCGATCGAGCAGGTCATCGACCAGCAGCGGGACCTCGTGGAGGTCGTGGCGAAGCTGAAGCAGGTCGTCTGTGTGAAGGGCTGAGTGAAGGGCCGGCCCGCCGCGTCGCGTAGGGCACGGCCGTCACGTCGCGTGCGGTGCGGCCGTCACGGCTCCCGGTGGACCTTCGTGTTCGACGCCTGGGCCCGGGGGCGCACGACCAGCAGGTCGATGTTGACATGGCTCGGGCGGGTCACCGCCCAGGTGATGGTGTCGGCGACGTCGTCCGCGGTGAGCGGCTCGGCGACGCCCTCGTACACCTTGGCGGCCTTCTCCGCGTCGCCGTCGAAGCGGGTGAGGGCGAACTCGTCGGTCTTCACCATGCCCGGCGCGATCTCGATGACGCGCACGGGCCGGCCGACGATCTCCAGGCGGAGGGTCTCGGCGAGGACGTGTTCGGCGTGCTTGGCGGCGACGTAGCCCGCGCCGCCCTCGTAGGTGGCGTGGCCGGCCGTCGAGGAGACGATGACGACCGTGCCATCGCCGCTCGCCTCCAGCCGGGGCAGCAGGGCCTGGGTGAGGTGGAGGGTGCCGATGACGTTCGTCTCGTACATCCGGCGCCAGTCGTCCGGGTCGCCGGTCGCGACCGGGTCGGCGCCCAGCGCGCCGCCCGCGTTGTTGACCAGGACGCCGATGGTCCGGAACGCGGTGGCGAACTCGTCGACGGCCGCGCGGTCGGTGACGTCGAGCGGGTACGCGGTCGCCGCGTGGCCGGCCGCGTTGATCTCCTCGGCGAGCGCCTCGATACGGTCCTTGCGGCGGGCGGTGAGGACGACGCGGTAACCGGCCTCGGCGAGCCCGCGGGCCGTGGCGGCGCCGATACCGCTGCTCGCGCCGGTGACGACGGCGATGCGAGACGCTGCGGACGGTGCGGCGGTGGCCATGGGCTGCTCCTCCGGGTGGATCCATGTGGACGGTGCCGTGCCGGGCCAGCATATGCGGGCCACCAGGGCGTGTCCGGGCCCGTCCGGGCGCGGGCGCGTGGTCAGCCGTTGCGCGGCGCCCACATGATCACGGCCATTCCGGCCAGGCAGATCAGGGCGCCGGTGATGTCCCAGCGGTCCGGGCGGTAGCCGTCCGCGAGCGCGCCCCACAGGATCGACCCGGCGACGAAGATGCCCCCGTACGCGGCGAGCACGCGGCCGAAGTGCGCGTCGGGCTGGAAGGTGGCGACGAACCCGTACGCGCCGAGGGCGAGGACGCCGCCGGTCGCCCACATCCAGCCGCGTTGTTCCCGCACGCCCTGCCAGACCAGCCAGGCACCCCCGATCTCCAGGATCGCGGCGAGGACGAACAGGGCGGCGGAGCGGGCGATCAGCATGCGGGCAGCTTCGCAGACCGGATGCGGGATACCGGAATAAGGGGGGAGGGGGAGCGGTTGAGCCGGTTATAGTTGAACCGTCAACCAATTTGGAGGGTGAACGGCCATGCAGTTCGGGATCTTCAGCGTCGGCGACGTCACGCCCGACCCCACGACGGGGCGTACCCCCACCGAGCGCGAGCGGATCAAGGCCATGGTCGCCATCGCGCTGAAGGCCGAGGAGGTGGGCCTGGACGTGTTCGCGACCGGCGAGCACCACAACCCGCCGTTCGTCCCGTCCTCGCCCACGACCATGCTCGGCTACATCGCCGCGCGCACGGAGCGGCTGATCCTCTCCACCTCCACCACCCTCATCACCACCAACGACCCGGTGAAGATCGCCGAGGACTTCGCCATGCTCCAGCACCTGGCCGACGGCCGGATGGACGTGATGATGGGGCGCGGCAACACCGGACCGGTCTACCCCTGGTTCGGCCAGGACATCCGCCAGGGCATCAACCTCGCCATCGAGAACTACGCCCTGCTGCACCGGCTGTGGCGCGAGGACGTCGTCAACTGGGAGGGCAAGTTCCGCACCCCGCTGCAGGGCTTCACCTCCACGCCCCGCCCGCTGGACGACGTACCGCCGTTCGTCTGGCACGGGTCGATCCGCTCGCCCGAGATCGCCGAGCAGGCCGCCTACTACGGTGACGGTTTCTTCCACAACAACATCTTCTGGCCGGCCGACCACACCAAGCGGATGATCGAGCTCTACCGGACCCGGTACGCGCACTACGGGCACGGCACGGCCGAGCAGGCGATCGTCGGCCTCGGCGGGCAGGTGTTCATGCGGAAGAACTCGCAGGACGCCGTGCGCGAGTTCCGTCCGTACTTCGACGTCGCCCCCGTCTACGGGCACGGGCCCTCGCTGGAGGAGTTCACCCGGCAGACCCCGCTGACCGTGGGATCCCCGCAGCAGGTCATCGAGAAGACGCTGTCCTTCCGCGACTACGCGGGCGACTACCAGCGCCAGCTGTTCCTCATGGACCACGCGGGACTGCCGCTGAAGACCGTGCTCGAGCAGCTCGACCTGCTCGGCGAGGAAGTGGTGCCGGTGCTGCGCAAGGAGTTCGCCAAGGACCGCCCGGCCGACGTGCCGGACGCGCCGACGCACTCCTCGCGGCTGGCCGGCCGGGAAGTGAGCAAGGCATGAACGCCATGAACATCGTCGTCGTGTCGGCCGGGCTGAGCGTGCCGTCGTCCACCCGCCTGCTCGGGGAGCGGCTGGCCGCCGCGGCCACCGGGCAGGCCCCGTCCGATGTGCCGGTGATCGAACTGCGGGACCTCGCGGTGGACATCGCGCACAACTTCACCAGCGGTTTCCCGGCTCCGGCGCTCGCCGAGGCGATGGACGCGGTGACCGGGGCGGACGGGGTGATCGTGGTCACGCCGGTGTTCTCGGCGTCGTACAGCGGGCTGTTCAAGTCGTTCTTCGACGTGCTCGGCGCGCGGGACCGGGAGGCCCTGGCCGGCAAGCCGGTGCTGATCGCCGCGACCGGGGGCACGCCCCGGCACTCGCTGGTGCTGGAGCACTCCCTGCGGCCCCTCTTCGCCCACCTGCGCGCGGTCGTCGTCCCCACCGGGGTGTACGCCGCGTCCCAGGACTGGGGCGACAAGGGCCTGGACGCCCGGATCGACCGGGCGGCGGGCGAGCTGGCCGCCCTGGCGGGCGCCCTGCCCGCCGTCGGCGACGGGACGGTCAACGGCAACGGCAGCGAGGCGGACGGCGACGCGATCCGTGTCACCCGCGGGGGCGCCGTCGACGACAAGTTCGACGCGCGCAACGTGGTGCCGTTCGAGGAGCAGCTGGCCGCGCTGCGGTCGGCCGGCTGAGGGCCGCCCCCTCAGCCCCACGACTCCCGGCGGTCTTACAGGGACAGCGGCCGCCGGGTGAGACGACCGGATCCGGTCGTTCGCGAGGGTCCGGTCGCGGGCAGGGACGCCCGCGACCGGACCGCGGCGAGGTGAGAGCGAGGTAAGAAGGCGGCCCTTCGGTCACTGCTCCGTCCGGCGGACGGCGGTGCTTGGCACACTGGCACGGTGCCCCCTACCGCGCCCCGCACCCACACCGTGCTGCTCGCCGAAGACGACCGCGCCATCCGCAACGCCCTGGAGCGCGCCCTGACCCTGGAGGGCTACCGGGTCACGGCGGTCGCCGACGGCGTCGAGGCGCTGGCACAGGCCCACCGCAGTCGGCCCGACGTCCTGCTGCTGGACGTGATGATGCCCGGCATCGACGGGCTCCAGGTGTGCCGGGTGCTGCGCGCAGAGGGCGACCGCACCCCCGTGCTGATGCTGACGGCGCTGGTGGAGACCGCCGACCGGATCGCCGGACTGGACGCGGGCGCCGACGACTACGTCGTCAAGCCGTTCGACGTCGAGGAGGTCTTCGCCCGGCTGCGAGCCCTGCTCCGCCGGGCAGTCCCCGCGCCCGCACCGGCCTCCGCGCCCGACGGGACGCCGACGGCGCAGGAGCAGCCGAACAGGCAGAACGCGCAGAACGCGCGGGAGTCGGAGGAGACGCGGAAGCCGGGGAAGACCCCGAGCACCGCTCCGGGGCGGCACATCGCCGCGGCCGGGGTGCGCATGGACCCGCAGGCACGCCGGGCCTGGCGTGGGCAGCGGGAGCTGGAGCTGACCCGCACCGAGTTCGAACTGCTGGAGCTGCTGATCCGCAACGCGGGCATCGTCCTCGACCACTCCACCATCTACGACCGTATCTGGGGCTACGACTTCGGCCCCGGCTCCAAGAACCTCGCCGTCTACGTCGGCTACCTGCGCCGCAAGCTCGACGAGCCCGGAGCGCCGCGGCTGATCCACACGGTGCGCGGGGTGGGTTACGTGCTGCGGGAGGACTGAG
The DNA here is from genome assembly GCF_016757295.1 of Streptomyces sp. M2CJ-2. Lineage (NCBI taxonomy): Bacteria > Bacillati > Actinomycetota > Actinomycetes > Kitasatosporales > Streptomycetaceae > Streptomyces > Streptomyces sp. M2CJ-2. The sequence goes on from NZ_JAESIF010000034.1 coordinate 29,141, forward strand.
TGGCGTCGGACACCTCGAGCACCTCTGGCACCTCCGGCACGTCGGGTTTGCGGAAGGCCTCACACGTCTCACGCGTCCCGGACCGTGCGTACCGGCCCTCGCCGCGGGCCCGGCGGTGCCGGCTGCCGCTGCTGTCGCTGGGCACCAAGTTCGCGGTGGCGTTCGCCGCCGTGACGGCCACGATCACCGTCCTGGTCGGCATCCTGTCGTACAGCGCCGCCGCGAGACTCGTACGGGTGGACCAGCAGAGCGTGTTCGACGAGGTCGTGGAGGACCTGCGCGGCGAGGTCAGGTCGAACCGGATGTCACCGCTCGACTTCTCCTCCGCCGCCCCCGGGCACGACCTGGTGCGGCCCGCCCGGACGGACGTCCAGGTGCTGGGGCCGGACGGCCGGATCGTCGACCCGGGCGACCCGGGGCTGCCGGTGGTCGACGCCGACCGCGTGGTCGCGGGGGCCGCCACGGCCGGGCGGGTGGTCGAGCACGCGGACGTCGACGTCGGCGACGACATCTACCGCGTCGCGACCGTCGCGCTGGGCGAGGGCCGGGGCGCGGTCCAGATCGCGCAGGAGTTCAGCGACACCGAGGACCTGCTGCGGGCCCTCCAGCAGCGCACCCTCGTCCTGATGGCGGCGGTGGTGGTCGGGGCCGGTCTCTTCGGCTGGTGGCTGGCCCGGCGCATCACCCGCCGCCTGGTCGTCCTCACCGACGCCGCCGAGGACGTCGCCCGCACCCGCAGGCTCGGCATCCAGGTACCCGTCGCCGGCCGGGACGAGGTGGGGCGGCTCGGCCGCGCCTTCGACCGGATGCTGGGACGGCTCGCCCAGTCCGAGGACGACCAGCGCCGGCTCGTCCAGGACGCGGGGCACGAACTGCGCACCCCGCTCACCTCGTTGCGGACCAACATCTCCCTGCTGCGCCGTATCGACGAACTCCCGCCGGACACCCGTGAGGAACTCGTCGCCGACCTCTCCCAGGAGGCCCGTGAGCTGACCGACCTGGTCAACGAGCTCGTCGAGCTGGCGGCCGGCCAGTCCGACACCGAGCCGCCGCGACGCGTCGACCTCGCCGACATCGCCCAGGACGTGGCGGGGCTGGCCCGGCGCCGCAACGGACGGAAGATCATCGTCCAGGCGAGCGGCGACACCACGACCGACGGACGGCCCGGGATGCTGACCCGGGCGGTGTCCAACCTGGTCGAGAACGCGGTCAAGTTCGACCGGGACGGCACGGCGCCCATCGACATCACCGTCGCGGGGCCCGCGCGACCGGGCACGGTGCGGGTGGAGGTCCGCGACCGGGGGCCCGGTATCGCGGCCGCCGACCTGATCCGCGTCTTCGACCGCTTCTACCGTGCCGCCGACGCCCGCTCCCTGCCCGGTTCGGGCCTCGGCCTGTCCATCGTGCGCGAGGTGGCCCTGGCCCACGGAGGCGCACCGTACGCGGTACGCCGGGCCGGCGGCGGCACGGTGATCGGCTTCACGGTGGGCGGCGTCCCCCTGACGCACCACGACACGGAACCGGGCCCCTGACGTCTGACGGGCGACGTCTGACGGGTGACGGGTGACGGGTGACGGGTGACGGGTGACGGGCGGACGGGCGGACGGGCGGACGGGCGGACGGGTGATCGGGATCGCCACCCCGTCGCCGCGTACCGGAGGCCGGGGGTGAGCATGTATGCGGTCGGGGGTGCGCCGCACGCGCTCCCGGGAGGGGAGGAGCGGCAACGTGCTGACCGACGAGGAGGCCGCCGCGCTGGCGGCGATCGACGAGGCGGCCCTGGGGCGGACCCTGATGGAGCTGATCGCGGCGCCGAGCGTGACCGGGAGCGCCGCCGAGTCCGAACTCCAGCACCAGCTGGCCGGCCGGCTGGAACGGCTGGGGCTGGAGGTCGACCTGTGGTCCATGGACCTGCCCGCGCTGCGCGCCCACCCCGGTTTCCCGGGCATGGAGGTGCCCCGTGAGGAGGCGTGGGGCCTGGTCGGAACCACACAGGACGGCGGCGACGGACCCACCCTGATCCTCCAGGGCCACGTCGACGTCGTACCGCCCGGCGACCTCGAGGCGTGGGGGGACGGCGGCCCGTTCGTACCGCGGGTGACCGGGGACGTGGTGCACGGACGCGGCGCCTGCGACATGAAGGCGGGGCTCGCCGCGCACCTCGCCGCGCTCGCCGCGATACGGACGGCCGGGATACGGCTGCGCGGCCGGGTCGCGGCCCACTTCGTGGTCGGCGAGGAGGACGGCGGCATCGGCGCGTTCGGCACCCTGGAGCGCGGACACCGGGGCGACGCCTGCGTCATCGCCGAGCCCACCGGGGGCACCCTGATCACCGCGAACGCGGGCGCGCTGACGTTCCGTCTCGCCGTGCCCGGCAAAGCGGCGCACGGCAGTGCGCGGGAGCAGGGAGTCAGCGCCGTCGACGCCTACCTGCCCCTGCACCGGGCGCTGGCCGCCCTGGAGACCGAGCGGAACCGGAACCCGTCCCCGCTGCTCGCCGAGTACCCGATCCCGTACGCCCTGTCGGTGGGCACCGTGCGCGCCGGGGACTGGGCGAGCAGCGTGCCGGACCTGCTGGTCGCCGAGGGCCGGCTCGGCGTACTCCTGGACGAGGACCCGGCCGAGGCGCGGGCCGCCCTGGAACGGTGCGTGGCCGAGGCCTGTGCCGCCGACCCGTGGCTGCGCGACCACCCGGCGACGGTGACCTGGCCGGGCGGGCAGTTCGCGAGCGGCCGCCTGCCGGAGGGCCACCCCCTGCCGGACGTCGTCGGCGCCGCCCACACCGACGCGACGGGCGCCCCGCCGCCCCGACTGCGGGGCGCGACCTACGGCAGCGACCTGCGCCACTACACCGGCGCGGGCATTCCGACGCTGCAGTTCGGGCCGGGAGACATCGAGGTGGCCCACAGCCCCCGCGAACGGGTCTCCCTGCGGGAGACGGTGGCGGTGGCCCGGACCCTGGCCCTCACGGTGCTGCGCACGGTGGGCACCAAGTGAGGGGCGCCGGGTGATGTGAATCACCGGGACAGTGCTGAGTGCCGGGCCGGGATGGTTTCCGTACCCCCTCGTGACAGCGAGGCCGGAATGCGAGGATGAGCCGCCATGACTGCCGGGTGGTGCTTCCGCACGACACGGGCCGCGGTCTTCGCGGCCGTCTGCGTGCTGCTCGCCGCCCTGGGGCACGTCCTGATGTCGGGCACCGGGGTGCCGTGGTGGTCCCTCGCCGCCGGAACGGCGGTGACCGGCGGTGCGGCGTGGTGCCTGGCCGACCGGGAGCGCGGACCCGTCCTCGTCTCCTCCGTCGTGACGGCCGCGCAGGCGGCACTCCACCCGTGGTTCTCGTACGCGCAGGAGCTCGCGGCGACGTCCACCACGGGCGGCGCGAGCGACGGCACGCACTCCATGCTCCATGTGACCCACAGGGGTCGTGGAAGCTCCGTCGCGGAGCCGATGGGCCCCCTGGGCGCGATGGACTCCATGGCGGGGACGGGCCACACGGTGGGCCACACCGTGGACGGGATGTCCCTGTCCTCCGCGGGCATGCTCGCCGCCCACCTGCTGGCCGCGCTGCTGAGCGGGCTGTGGCTCGCGTACGGCGAACGCGCGGTTTTCCGCATCCTGCGGGCCGTCGCCGGATGGCTGGCCGCACCGCTGCGGCTGCCGCTCGCTCCCGCCGCACCACTGCGTCGCCCGCGCGTCGCCACCCGCCACCGCCGCACGGCCCACCGGCCGTACCGGCTGTTCCTCGTGTACGCGATCACTCCTCGGGGCCCGCCGGCGGGGACCGCTGTCGTCTGAGACAGCCGGTTCCCCGACACCGCCCAGGGCGCCCCGCGCCCGGACGGCGGCTCGGGCAACGGACGTACGCCGCCGTGCGCGCGTAGGTCCGCCACCCCCACGCCGACACCGGATCCGCCGCGCGCCGTGCGCGGCCGGTCCGCATGCCGGATCTCCGCTCCGTTCGCCGGGTTCCCGCATGCCGGACCTCCGGACTCCCGAGAAGGACATCAGGTGATCAGTCCTGCCCTGTTTGTCGCACCGTCTGCCGCATCGTCTGCCGCATCCGGCACGACGCCGCGCACCGCGGGAACACATGACGAGAGGACGGCCCTCGACGAGTCGACCACGACCTGGGCACTCGCCGCCCGCGGTGGCGACCCGGAGGCCGTGGAGAACTTCGTCCGCGCCCTGCACCGAGACGTCCGCCACTTCGTCACCCGCCTCAGCGCCGACCCCCAGGCCGCCGACGACCTCGCCCAGGACACCTTCCTGCGGGCCCTCGGCAGCCTGCACCGCTTCGAGGGGCGTTCCTCCGCCCGCACCTGGCTGCTGTCCGTCGCCCGGCGCGCGGTGATCGACAGCTACCGGCACGCGTCCGCCCGCCCCCGTCTCCTCGACACCGACGACTGGCAGACCGCCGCGGAGGGCGCCCAGGAGCGCGGACTGCCGGGCTTCGACGACGGCGTCGCGCTCACCGAGCTGCTGGACGCGCTGCCCGCGGAACGCCGCGAGGCGTTCGTCCTCACCCAACTCCTCGGCCTGCCCTACGCGGAGGCGGCCGAGCTCAGCGACTGCCCGGTCGGTACGGTCCGTTCCCGCGTCGCCCGGGCCCGCTCCGCACTGATCCGGGCCCTGCACGACGCCGACCGAGCCGAACCGGTGGGCGCGGCGGCCTGACGAAGGAGGCCCTGGCGCGGTCACCGCTTCGGAGCTCTCGCCCCGTGAACGACGGTCCTCCTCGCTCCGTCGTTCACGGGGCGAGGGAGAAGTAGTTCTCCTCTTCCTGGGTGAAGTGGAGGCGCAGCACGGTGTTCAGGCCGTAGAGGCACGAGCGCAGGTCGTCGAGTTGTCCGGGGGAGAGGCCGCCGTCCGCGTGAGCCAGTTGCACGTGGGTGGCGACGCGGCGGGAGAGGCGTTCGATCTCGGTGTGGGCGCGGCTCATGGTGGCGGTCGCCTCGGGGCCGCCGAGCGCCGGCGCGAGGGCGGGGTAGAGCTCGTGCTCCTCGGCGTACTCGTGCGGCAGCAGCCGTTCGGTCAGCAGCCGGTGGGTCTCCTCGACGGCGGCCAGGGCCTCGGGGCCGGGGCTGTCGGAGAGGCGGTCGGCGGCATCGCGTACGGATTCGAGGACGTCCTGGAGGTCGTCGTGTTCGGCGGCGAAGCGGTGGATGAGGGCTTCGGCGGCGGGGGTGAGGGCCGGTCGTGCGGCCTGCCCCACACGCAGGGCGCGCAGGGCGTTGACGATGACGGCGACGTCGATGCCCTCCTGGAGCAGAGCGCCTGCGGCGGGCGGGAGAAGGCCGGCGGCGGCCGCGGCCATGGCGGCCAGGGACAGCAGCATGCCGCCGAGGGCGCTTTGGACGGCGATGTGCCGGGCGCGCTGGGCGATGGTGACGGCGTCGGCCAGGCGGGCGACGCGATCGGTGGTCAGGACGATGTCGGCGGCCTCGGAGGAGGCGGTGGAGCCGCGGGCGCCCATGGCGACGCCGATGTCGGCGGCGGCGAGGGCGGGGGCGTCGTTGACTCCGTCGCCGACCATGACGGTGACGGCGCGTTCGCGTTCGGCGCGTACGGCGGCGACCTTGTCGGCCGGGCTCAGTTCGGCGCGTACCTCGTCGAGGCCGAGGACGGCGGCGACTTCACGGGCGGGTGCGGCGCGGTCGCCGGTGAGCATCAGCAGTCGTTCGATGCCCGCTGTGCGCAGGTGGCGCAGAGTGCGTGGCGCGTCGTGGCGGATGGGGTCACGCAGCAGGACGGCGCCGGTCAGGTGTCCGTCGACGGTGAGCCAGGCGACGGCCGCGCCGTCGAGGAGGGCACGGTTGTCGACCGCCCCGGCCCAGGCCGGCCGCGCGTCCGCGGTGTTCGTACGACCGATGAAGATCCGGTGCCCGTCCACGGTCCCGGTGGCGCCCCGGCCCGGTTCCTCGGTGACGTCGGAGGGGACCGACAGAGCCAGTCCGCGTTCCCGGGCGGCATCGACGATGGCCCGGGCCAGGACGTGCGGCGAGTACTGGTCGAGCGAGGCCGCCAGGCGGAGGACCTCGGCGGGTCGGGCGTCGGGAGCGGCGATGACGTCGACGACGCGGGGGCGTCCCCCGGTGAGGGTGCCGGTCTTGTCCAGCACCAGGGTGCGGGCCCGGCCGAGGTTCTCCAGCGCGCCGCCGTCGCGGATGACGACGCCGAGGCGGGAGGCGCGGGAGAGGCCGGAGACGATGGCCACCGGGGCGGCCAGCAGCAGCGGGCAGGGAGTGGCGACCACCAGGACGGCGACCGCGCGCACCGCGGAGCCGCTGATCAGCCAGGCCAGACCCGCCACCGCGAGCGACAGGGGCAGGAACCAGGCGGCATAGCGGTCCGCCAGCCGCACGACGGGCGCGGACTCGGCGCCGGCCTGCCGCGCCAGCCGCACGATCCCGGCGTACGTGCTGTCCTGTTCGGTGGCCGTGGCGCGCAGCTCGAACGCGCCCCCGGCGTTGACCACACCGCTGCGCACCGGCTCGTCCCGGGCCCGCTCGACCTGGAGGGACTCACCGGTGAGTACCGATTCGTCGAGAACGGCGGCGGGGCTCTCCACCCGGCCGTCGACGGGAACCACCTCGCCCGGACCGACGACGAGGAGATCGCCGACGGCGACCTCGGCCGACGGCACCGTGGCCACCCCGGCGTCGGTGCGGCGGCGGGCAGAACGCGGCGCGTGTTCCAGCAGGGCACGCAGATCGTGGGAGGCGCGCCGCTGGGCCGCTGTCTCCAGGGTGCGACCGGTGGCGAGCATCAGCGCGATCAGGGCACCGGCCAGGTACTCGCCGACGGCCAGGGTGCCGCCGAGCGCGAGTACGGCGATGAGGTCCACACCCGCGTGCCCGCGCCGCAGGGCGACGAGCACCCACGCCACCGCGGGGACGACGGCGGAGAAGGTGCCCAGCGCCCAGAGGAGGTCGGCCAGGCCGCCGGCGCCGGTGAGCCAGGCGACCCCGCCGGCGGTCAGAGCCACCGCGGTGACGGCCAGGAGGACGGGTTCGAGCCGTGGCGGCACGGCCGCCGCGGTCGGGCGACGCAGCCGTGTGGTGAACGTGCGGTGAGTCATGGCGTACCTCGGTCCGTCCGGCGAGGCGAGCGTGGGCCGGTCCCCTTCATCAGCATCCATCAGCTTTCATCACACCGCGCCACCGGGAGGGGGCGGCAAGGGACGTCCGGCCGGCCGGTGGCGTACCAGCCCGCCAGCAGCCGGACGCCGACGGGCTCGTCCGGCGGGGGAGCGCGGTGGTGGCCGGTGAAGGGTTCCGCGGCCGAGGAGTTCACCGCCCGGCTCCCGGGTGTCCTCCGACGGGCCTGTGGCCTGCCCGCTCATGAGCGTCACCTGCCTCCCGGACGGTGGCGCGGGCCGCGCCGACTTCTCCTGTCCTCCAGCTTGCGACGTGGCCGGGCGGGCAGGGGCCGTTCGTCCCTCGGCAGCGCCGCCCGGGTCGTGCCCCCACCCTGACGCCGGGGGTGATGCCGTGACCGGCCGGGCGGACCGTGGTCCGCCCGGCCGGTCACACCGGGATCCCCTGGGTGTGGAGCGGTCAGCCCAGCTGGTCGAGCGCCTTCTGGAAGGCGGCGCCGTGCCGGGCCTCGTCCGCGGCGGTGTCGCGGAAGAAGCGGGCGGCGGCGGTGTCACCGGCGGCGGTGGCCTGCTCGGCGAACCCCGGGTACAGGGTGGTCGCCTCGTGGCGCTCACCGGTGATGGCCTTGCTCAGGTTCTCCTTGGTGCTGCGCACCAGACCGGCCAGCACCGCCTCGCCGGCGAGGTGCTCCCGCAGTTCGGTCTCGGCCGTGCCCTCCCACAGGCGGGCCAGCGCCGGATGGCCGCTCTGCCTGGCGTGGGCGGCGAAGAGCATGTACTTGGCGTGGGCGAGCGCCTCGCCGTGCATGGCGGTGTCCAGGTTGGCCTTGGTGCGGGCGGCCTTCACCTTCGGCAGCCCCGAGGGCACCGACACCACGTCGGCCTTCAGCGGTGCCGGGACGGTGCCGTGGCCGGTGGTCACGGCAGCCAGGGCCGTGCGGAAGGCGTCGCGGTGGCGGCCCTCGTCCGCGGCGATCTCGCTGAAGAGCTTCGCGGCTTCGAGGTCCCCGTCCTGCCGGGCCTGGTCGGCGAAGCGCCGGTACATGACCTCGTGCTCGTAGGTCTCGCCGTTGATGGCCTGGCGCAGGTTGGCGGCGTTGCCGCCGACCACGCCGAGGAGGGTGGCCGCCTCGTGCAGGTGCTCGTTCAGCTCGGTCTGCGCCGTGGTGCGGAAGAGCCGGGCGACGGCCGGGAGGCCCTGGCGGTCGGCCTCGGCGGCGAAGAGGCCGTAGACGGCGTGGGCATACGCCTCGCCCTGCATGGTGGTGGTCAGGTCGGCGATGGTCTGCGCCTGCAGGGCCCGGCCGGCGGTGTGCGGTGTCGGTTGCCCTCCGGTCGGGACGGCCAGCGCCAGGGCCGGCGTCGCCGGCGCGGCGGTGGCGGCCAGTGCGCACAGACCCACTACGAGCGTACGTATCGGGTGGTGGGACACGATCTCCTCCTTTGGAGGTTTCTCGGGTGACAGCCCCTGCCTCATACGACCCGTACTCGTACTGGGCTGCCCCTTTGGGGTAGCCCCTTCGGGTGACTCACGGAGCGTGTCCGGGACTCGGCGCGCGGCACGCCCCATGCGCGTGGTAAGGCGGCATCCCGAAGGCTCCGGGCACAGGCCCGACGACCCGCTCCGGCAGTGGATCCGGTGGACCGGCAGCCTCCGGGCCTTGAGCATGACCGGCCCCGGTGCCTCGGCGAATCCGCCCATCGGGCAGAAGGCCTCGACCCAGCCCGCGGGGCGGGCGCCAAGTGCCCTCGGAGAATCGCGACGAGCGAGGTGGGTCTCGTGTCGACGGCCCCGGCCGGGTACCCGGCCGGGTGTCACGGAAGCGTCCGTCCGCCCGCATCGGAGTCAAGGAGCACACATGTCCTACGACCGCACCGTCCGCCTCGACACCGACTTCGCCACCGCGGTCACCCGGGTTCGCCAGGCCCTCGCCGACCAGGGCTTCGGCGTCCTGACCGAGATCGACGTCACCGCCACCCTCAAGACCAAGCTGGGCCGTGACATGGAGGACTACCTGATCCTCGGTGCCTGCAACCCGCCCCTCGCCCACCAGGCGCTGGAGGTCGACCGCTCCGTCGGCCTGCTGCTGCCGTGCAACGTCGTCGTCCGCCGCGACGGCGGCACCACACTCGTCCAGGCCCTCGATCCCGCCACCATGGTCACCCTCACCGGCCTGCCCGCGCTCGAACCCGTCGCCGGAGAAGCCCGGCGCCTGCTGGACGCCGCCCTCGCCGCCCTGTCGGCCACCTGACCCGCCGGGGTCGCCGGACGGGAGGCGGACCACGGAAGTCGTCTTCCCGGGACCGGTCGGGACCGGCTGCGGTCACCGAGGGCACACGGAGGGCGGGACCCGGTCCGTGCCGGGTCCCGCCCTCCGTGTGCCCCTGCGCGTCAGCGGTCGCGCAGGGCGGCCAGTGTGTTGTCGAGGTCTGCGGCCCGGGGTCGGTTGTGGGGCAGCTTGGCCAGCATGACGGCCACGCCGCAGGTGTTGGTGACGGCGGAGAAGACCAGGCCTGCGGCGATGCCCGCGGACAGGAGCTGGAAGGCGGGGTGGACCAGCAGGCCGAGGAGCAGTCCGAGGAGCACGACGGTTCCGGCGGTGAAGCGGACCTGCCGCTCCATGCCCCAGGCGGCGCGGGACGTGCCCTTCGGCCGGTGCAGGTCGTGGCCGTCGGCGGCCCAGGCGCCGGTGCCGCCGCTGAGGGTGGCGGTGGCGACGCCGTTCTCCGCGAGGATCCGGCAGGCGGTCTCGGAACGGGCGCCGGAGGCGCAGACGACCAGGACGTCGCCGCGTTCCGAAGCGTGGCGGATGTCGGGCAGGGCGCGCTGGATCTGGTCGAGGGGGATGTTGAGAGCGCCCGGGAGGTGGCCGCCCGCGTACTCACCCGGGGTGCGTACGTCGATGACGGTCAGCTCGTGCAGGCGGCTGCGTGCCTCGTCGGTTCCGAGAGCGGTGGGCGTGGTCATGGCAGATGTCATCCTTGATTCGTCGACGGTGCCCCCATCCGGAGGAGTGTAGTACCCCCAGGGGTATCTTCCGCGAGGTGTCGCTTGTCGCATCCGGCAGCCGCTGCGCAGGGGCGCCGGCGCCGCGACCGACGGCCGGAGAGGGGGGCGAACCGGGCTCGCGGTCTCGGGGTGGTTCTCGCGGCCTGGGAGTGGTTAGGGTCGGCCTTCGGTCGTAGCGCGCGAGAGCAGAGGAACAAGACATCGGTCCGGGGGCAGCGGTGAACGTCGGTGTGCAACGCGGAGCGATCGCTGCCGTGCAAGTGCTCGGTCTCGCCGTGTGGTTCTCCATGTCGGCGGTGGTGCCCAGCCTGCGGAACGACTGGGGGCTCACCGCCGGCGGCGCGGTATGGCTGACGGCCTCCGTGCAGTTCGGCTTCGTCGCCGGGGCCGTGGCCTCGACCGCCCTGAACCTGGCGGACCGCGTCCCGCCCCAGCGCCTGCTCGCCGCCAGTGCCGCGGCAGCCGCCGCCTGCACCGTGGTGCTGGCCCTGTCCGCCGACCGGCCGGCCGTCGCCGTCCCGCTGCGATTCATGACCGGGATGTTCCTGGCCGGGGTCTACCCCACCGGCATGAAGCTCATGGCCTCCTGGTCCGGCAGCGCCGGACGGGGCAGGACCATGGGCGTCCTCATCGCCGCCCTCACCCTCGGCTCCACCCTGCCCCATCTCATAGCCGGCGTGGGCTCACTGCCCTGGCGCGGTGTTCTGCTCGCCGCGGCGGCAGCCGGGCTCCTGGGCTCCGTCATCTCCCTGGCCCTCATCCGGCTCGGCCCCCACGCGGCACCGACCGCACCCGCCCGCAACCCCCGGTACGCGCTGACCATGTTCACCGAACGCGGGCCGCGCCTGGCCAATCTCGGCTACTTCGGACACATGTGGGAGCTCTACGCCCTGTGGACCTGGATTCCGTCCTTCCTGCTGGCGGCCTCCGCCGGGAGAGGACTCCCGGGCTCGGTGGGGATCACGGTGTTCCTCAGTATGGGAATCGGCGGGGCGGTCGGCTGCCTGCTCGGGGGCTGGGGCGCGGACCGCTTCGGCCGCTCTCCCGCCGCCCTGGCGGCGCTTCTCCTCAGCGGCCTGTGCTGCCTGCTCTCCCCGCTCTTCTTCCACGCTCCGCCGCTGCTCCTGTTCGCCTTCTGCGCGCTGTGGGGCGCTGCCGTGATCGCGGACTCAGGGGTGTTCTCGACATCGCTGAGCGAGGTCGCCGACCACCGCTACATCGGGACGGCGCTCACCGGCCAGACCGCGATCGGCTTCGCCCTCACCGTCATCAGCATCCAGCTCACCCCCCTGCTGGCCGAGGCCATCGGCTGGGAGTACGCCTTCCTCCTGCTCGTGCCCGGACCCCTCGCCGGCGCCCTCGCCATGCGCGCCTTCGGTAAAAGCGCCGCCTCCGCCCCCTCCCCGCAGGGCACCTGACGGCCTGACGGCCTTTTCCCGTCACGGGAGAGGGCGGGAACAGCCGGCCGGGGCCAGTTCTGACGAGCGGGCGGAGACGGCTTCACGCTGGAGGGCTTTCGGACGGAGTCGTGGCGTCGGCGACGATTGCCCGCAGTGCCGCGATGTGGCCGTTGAAGGCGTCCCGGCCGGCGCCGGTGAGCCGGGCGCGTACCTTCCGGCGGCTGCCGCTGAGGCGGCGTTCCGTGGCGACGTACCCGGCTTCTTCGAGCGTCGCGAGCTGTTTGGACAGCGCCGAGTCGGACAGTTCCAACCGGTCCTTGAGGAAGGTGAACTCGGCCCAGTCGGCCGCCGCCAGTGTCGCCACCAGCGACAGGCGGGTGCTGGGATGGATCAGTTCGTCGAAATGCGCCTTGGTCATGCTCGCACCCAACGACGCAGAACGCGCAGGATCTCCGGTCCACCGAGCCCGACGACGACCGCGACCAGCACCGCCGCCCAGAGACCGGCATGGTCGGCGCCGTCGGCGTCGAGCGCGAGCGCCGCAAGGACGGTGACTCCGATGAGCCCGAGCAGCATGCCGACCACAACCAGTGGAACGCGGCGGCCGGCGACCGCAGCGCTCACCTGCAGCCGATCCGTGCGCCGGCGTCCGTCGAGCAGACGTGACGCGAGTACTGCGTGCCCCATGCCGAAGCCCACGGTCGCGGTCCCGGCCAGCCACGGTGGCGCCACGCTGCTGAGCACGCCCAGCAGGATCCAGTCGGCCGCCATCGTCCACCAGTAGCCGCGGGGCAAGCCGACTTCCTCGGCCACCTGGCGTCGAGCACGGTCAGCTGCGTCGAGGGCGGTGCGAGCCTGCTCCGGAGCGATGTCGTCCACAGCGACACCTCACTTTCCTGGTAGGAAAGTGAGAGTCTCACTTTCCTACCAGGAAAGTCAAGAGCGGAGGGAGGCGGCGTCGCGGGTCGGGGTCGGACGTGCCGCCCGGCGGCCTCGACGTGGCGCTGCCGGGCCACGCGTCCACGCTCCGGGGAGGACGCACCGTCCCAGAACCGTGAGCACTTCGGCCGCCACTGTCCTGATAGCGCTCGTTTGAGCGCTCACGTGACACATGCCCGCCGACTGCTCACGGTTTTCGGCACGGCACCCGTCTCCGGCCCCGCAGTGCAGGAACCGCAGAGGCCCCCGCACCACATGGCGGGACATGACCCGCCGGTGCCCCGGGCGGTTGGGGAGACCGACGTGACAGGCGGTGCCCGCTGAGGACGACTCGTGTCGTGCGCGAGCGTGTGGATGCCTCCTCCGGCCTGGTGCTGCGGAGATGGAGGGCCGAGGACGCCCGGGCGGTGATGACCGCGTTCGCGGATCCGCTCATGCGTGGCCAGGCCGACGAGCCGGTTGACTCCCTCCAGGCCGCCGAGCGGTGGACGACGGCCCGTGGCAGAGGCACGGCTTCCCGCGCCTGCCGTGCTGTGGCCCGCTGGGCCTTCGACGACACGGAACTCTTCCGGCTGGAGCTGGGGCACCGGGTGAACGATCCCGCCTCGTGCACAGGGGCGCGCGCCGCCGGCTTCGCGGTGGAAGACCGGCAACGGCAGAAGCTCGAATACGACGGTGTCCGGTACGACGTGGAACTCCACGCCCGCCTGGCGACGGACACGGAGCCCGTGTCGTGGTGGTGACGACGGCCGGTCGCCGCGACCCGGGGATCGGAGATCGGGTCGCGGCGACCGGCCGTCGTGGGCGGTGCGTCGGGGTCGCTCAGAAGCCGACGGAGGACAGGACGCCCAGGCCGACGTCGGCGTAGGAGTGCTTGCCGGAGACGAAGATGTTCACGCCGTAGTAGTTGAACAGCCAGCAGGCGAAGGCGGCCAGTGCCAGGTAGGCGGCCTTGCGGCCCTTCCAGCCGGCGGTGGCGCGGGCGTGCAGGTAGCCGGCGTAGGCGACCCAGGTGATGAAGGACCAGGTCTCCTTGGGGTCCCAGCCCCAGTAGCGGCCCCAGGCGTCGCCGGCCCAGATGGCGCCCGCGATGATCGTGAACGTCCACAGCGGGAAGACGGCCGCGTTGACGCGGTAGGCGAACTTGTCGAGGGAGGCGGAGGCGGGCAGCCGCTCCATGACGGAGGTGGCGAAGCCGCCGGGTTTGCCGCCGCGCGCGAGCTTGCCCTCGTAGGAGTCCTTGAACAGGTACAGGATCGTGCCGACCGCGCCGACGTAGAAGACCGCGCCGCACAGGATCGCGGTGGAGACGTGGATGTACATCCAGTACGAGTCGAGCGCGGGGACCAACTGGTCGCTCTCGGTGTACAGGACGGTGATGGCGACACCGAGGTCGAGCAGCACGGTCGTGGTCAGGAACAGCCCGAGCCAGCGCACGTTCTTCTTCAGCGCCAGCAGCAGGAGGTACACGCCGACGGCGGTGGTGGTGAAGGTGATGTTGAACTCGTACATGTTGCCCCAGGGCGCCCGCTGCACGGACAGCGCCCGGGTGAGCACACCACCGAACTCGATCGCGAAGGCGAGCACCGTGAAGGAGATGGCGATCCGTCCGAAGAGGTCGCCCTGCTCGTCCCCGCCGTGCGCCCCGGGCCCGTCGGGCACGTCACGGGTGCCGGCCCCGGCCCGTACGACGACCTTCGGCCGCTCCAGCACTGCGGTGCCGCCCGCCTTGTCGACGGTGACGGCGGGGGCCTTCCAGGCCGCCTTCCCGGCCGCCTGCGCCCGGGGGGTGAGCGCGGCGGCGGTGCGGGCGACCTTGCTGCGACTGCCGAAGATCCATTCGGCGATGTACGCCAGGAAGGCCAGGGTGTAGACCGCCATCGCGGAGTAGATCAGCACATTGCTGATCTCCGCGAGGTTCTCGTTGTTCGCGGCGGCCAGGCTCGTGGCGGTGGCCAGATCGGTTGCGGCGGCGAGAGTCAAGGCTTCTCAGCCCCTTCGGCAGATGCGGCTTGGGGGTCGGGGGAATCGGCGGATGCCGCGGGGGCGGCGTCATCGGCGTCGGGGACACCGGGGGCCTGGTCGTAGAGGATTCCGGCCAGGTCGCCGAGTTCCTCGGGCACCTTGGCGGACTCGCTGCGGCCGAGCCCGGCCATCTCGACGACGGTGACGCCGTCGGGGCCCTCGACCGCGCGCACCCACACGCGGCGCCGCTGGACGAACAGGGAGCAGGCGAGGCCGCCGATCGCGAAGAGGGAACCGGCGAGGGCCCAGCCGCCGCCCGGCTCCTGGACGACCTGGAAGCCGGCCCACTCCTTGATCTCCTTCTCGAAGGTGACCGAGCCGGCACCGTCCGGGAGGGTCATGGTCTCGCCGGGCATCAGCAGCTTCTTGAACTGCTCGCCCTCGGAGTCCTTGAACTCCTTCATCTTGGTCTTGTCCATCTGGTAGACGCTCTGCGGAATGCCGGCGTCGGCCTTCAGGTCGCCGCGGTAGGCGTTCAGCGCGAGCACCGGATAGTCCAGCGCCGGGAACTGGGAGACCATGGGGCCGCTGCCCGGGCCGCCGAAGGTGGGCACGAACCAGGCCTGGAAGCCGAGCTGTTCCTTCTTGCCATCCGGGTTGCGGTAGCCGTCGAGGACCTTGACCACGCCCTGGGAGGTGACGTTGGCGTCGAGCGGCAGCAACGGCACGGCGTCCTTGAAGACGACCTCGCCCTCGCCGTCGCGGACGGTGACGACGGGCGCGTAGCCGTGGCTGACGAGGTAGACCTTGGCGTCGCCGACCTTCAGCGGCTTGTTCACCTTGACGGTGGTCGTCTTCTCCTTGCCGTAGGCGCCCTCGCTGTAGATCAGCTCGGTCTCGTACGTGCGCGGGGTGCCCTTGTTGGGGCCGGCGGGCTCGTACGTGCCGGTGAAGGACTTCACGGTGAAGCTGAACGGCTCCAGACCGGCGACGTCGAAGAGGTTGCCGGACTTGAAGTCGTCGTACTGCGTGAGCGTGTTGGCGAAGCCCTGCCCCTCGACGATCAGCTTGTTGCCCTCGTACTTGAACAGCTGGCCCCAGGCGAAGGCGATCAGCATCACGATCAGGGCGATGTGGAAGGTGAGGTTGCCGACCTCCCGCAGATAGCCCTTCTCGGCGGCGACGGCGTCACCGGCGAGGTGGGCGCGGAAGCGGCGCTTCTTCAGCAGGGCCAGGGCGGCCTCACGGACCTGCTCGGGCTCGGCCTCGGTGCGCCAGGTGGTGTAGGCGGGCAGCCGGGTCAGCCGCCGGGGGGCGCCCGGCGGGCGGCCGCGCAGCTGGCCGACGAACTGCCAGGTGCGGGGCACGATGCAGCCGATGAGGGAGACGAACAGCAGGATGTAGATCGCCGAGAACCACACCGAGCTGTAGACGTTGAACAGGCCGAGCTGGTCGTAGATCGGTGCGAGGACGTCGTGATCCGCGCGGAATTTGTCGACCCGGGCCTTGTCGATGCCGGTCTGCGGGATGAGCGAGCCGGGGATCGCGGCGAGCGACAGCAGGAGCAGCAGCAGCAGCGCGACCCGCATGGACGTGAGCTGCCGCCAGAACCAGCGGACCCAGCCGATGACGCCCAGGGCGGGCAGGTTCGGCGGCTCCTCCGCGGGCGCGGTGGACAGCTGGGAACCGGCGGCACCCAGCTCCTGGTCGCCGGTGCCGGAACCGGCCGCGGCCTTCTCGGGCCCCGCCGGGGTTTCTTCGGACCCGGTCTTGGAAGTCGTGCTCATCGCCGTCAGATCCCCACAGTGAAGCCGTTGGACCAGGTCTGCATCTGCGTCACGAGGCTGTCCCACACGCCGGTGAGCAGCAGCACTCCGGTCACGATCATCATCGTGCCGCCGATCCGCATGACCCATACGTAGTGCCGCTTGACCCAGCCGAAGGCGCCGAGCGCCTTGCGGAAGGCGACGGCCGCGAGGACGAAGGGCAGACCCAGCCCCAGACAGTACGCGACGGTCAGCACGGCCCCGCGCCCGGCGCTCTCCTGTTGCGCGGAGAGCGTCAGTACGGAGGCGAGGGTGGGGCCGATGCAGGGGGTCCAGCCGATGCCGAACAGGGCGCCGAGGACGGGCGCGCCGGCCAGGCCGGCCGCCGGCCGCTTGTGGAAGCGGAACTCGCGCTGGGTGAGCCAGGGCATCATCCCCATGAAGAAGACGCCCATGAGGATCATGAAGACGCCGAGCACCTTGGTCAGGATGCCGGACTGTTCCTGCAGCGTCTGGCCGAAGTAGCCGAAGAAGGCGCCGCCGGAGACGAACACGACGGTGAAGCCGAGGACGAACAGCGAGGCGCCGGTGACCATCCGGCCGCGCCGGGCCTCGGCCAGATCGGTGCCGGACACGCCGGTGACGTAGGAGAGGTAGCCGGGGACCAGCGGCAGGACGCAGGGCGAGAAGAAGGAGACGAGCCCGCCGAGCAGGGCGATGGGCAGCGCCACCAGCAGGGCGCCGTTGAGCACCGTGCCGTTGTAGCCCGTCTCGGCGGCGAGGAAGGCCGTGTCGGCGGCGAGCGTGGTGAGGGGGGTCACGTCACTTCTCCGCGACGACCGGCTCGAGCATCTTCAGCAGCCGTTCCTCGCTGAGCGCGGTCAGTGAGCGGGACGCGATCTTCCCGTCGCGGTCCAGGATCAGGGTGGAGGGGATCGCCTGCGGGTTGAGGGTGCCCTTCTCGAAGCGGAGCATCAGCTTGCCCGTGGGGTCGTACAGGCTCGGGTAGGTGATGCCGAAGTCCTTCTCGAAGGCGAGCGCCGCCCCGGTGCTGCTGTCGCGGGTGTTGATGCCGACGAACTGCACGCCCTGGTCGGCGTACTCCTCGGACACCTTGGCGAAGTACTTGGCCTCCGCGCGGCACGGGTTGCACCAGGAGCCCCAGACGTTGAGGACGACGACCTTGCCCTGGAAGTCGGCGACGTCGAGGGGCTCGCCCTCGAGCGTCTCGCCGGACAGGTCGGGCGCGGCGACGCGCTCGCCCTTGGCGACGGTGGAGATGCCGTCGGCGCCGGTGACGAAGTTGGTGTTGCCGCCTCCGCCCGAGGTTCCGCCGGAACCGCATGCGGAGACCAGCAGGGCGGTCACGGCGGTGCCGACGGTCAGGAGGGCACGGCGGCGGACACGGGTGGCGCGACTCGAGCGCTGGGGGGCACGGCTGGCGGCACACATGTGAAAAGTTTCGCATGCCCGTTCTGGGGATCTTGCCCACCCCCCTTGCGGACGGAAACCCGCATATCGGCGCGGCTCGGATGCCCCGTCAGGCGCCGCTCGGTTCCCCGGTCCCGGCGGTGCTGCCGGCGTCCTTCAGGAAGCCCTGCCAGCCACCGGCCGGTTCCTGCCCGACGTCCAGGGTGCGCAGCCGCTCCAGCACCTCGGGCCGCTGCGCGTCCAGCCAGTCGGTGAACTGGCGGAAGGAGACGATGCGCACGTCGCCGCCCTTCTCCTTCGCCCGCGCGATGTGCTTGAGGGCCTCCTCCACCGCGTCCATGTAGATGCCGCCGTTCCACTGCTCGAAGTGGTTACCGACGAAGAAGGGCGCCCTGTTCGTCTCATATGCCCGCTCGAAGCCCGATATGTACGCCTGGGCTGCCTGCTTGCGCCAGCCCGGGTGGTGGTGGGCGGGGGCGTTGGTGGAGTTGACGGACTGGTTGGCGAGGATGTTGTAGTCCATCGACAGGACCTCGAAGGAACGTCCGGGAAAAGGTATCTGCTGCAGCGGAAGGTCCCATATGCCGTCCCGCTTCGACGGCCAGACCTGACGGCCGCCGGGCGAGGAGGCGTCGTAGCGCCAGCCGAGCTCGCGGGCGGTGGTCAGCAGGTTGTCCTGGCCGAGCAGACAGGGCGTACGGCCGCCGACGAGTTCCTTGTCGTAGTCGAACGGCAGCGACGGCAGGTCGGTCCAGCCGGAGTTGGTCCGCCACTCCTTCACGAACGACTTCGCCTGGTCTATCTCGCTGCGCCACTGCTGCGGCGTCCAGTTGCCGACGCTGCCGGAGCCGGCGCAGAAGTGGCCGTTGAAGTGGGTGCCGATCTCATGGCCCTCGAGCCAGGCGCGGCGGACGTTCTTCAGCGTGTCCCTGATGTGGTCGTCGGTGAGGTAGCCGATGTCGGAGGCCCCGCGCGGGTTGTTCGGCGGGTCGTACAGCCGCTTCTTCGACTCGGGCAGCAGATACAGCCCGGAGAGGAAGAACGTCATGTGCGCCTCGTGCTCCTTGGCGAGGTCCAGGAAGCGCGGGAAGAGTCCGTTGCCGACCTCGCCGGCCCCGTCCCAGGAGAAGACGACGAACTGCGGCGGGGTCCGACCCGGCTCCAGCGGCACCGGCCCGGCGGGCTGGTGGGGCTGCTTGCCGGTGAAGGCGGTGGAGCCGTCGCCGATCGGCCGGGCGGTCTTCGTCGGCTTCGGCGTGCCCGCACGGCCGCCCCCGCCGCTCCCGTCGGAACCCTCGGCGTGGCTGGTACCGCTCGGGCCGGTGGCGTCGCCGCAGCCGGCCAGCGACACCGCCGCGGCGGCCCCCGCGCCGAGCCCGAGCATTCCCCTGCGGGTGAGAGTGCGCATGACATCCCCGTCCGTCACGTCCTCTGGTGGTCACTCATTCAGAGGACGTGACGCGAACGGGGGTTCCCGGGAAGTGCGGAGGTTTGGCAACGATCGCCACGGGGGTGTCATACGGCCGCCGGAACGCCCACCCTGCCTGAGGCCCTGGGCCCCTGGGCCCCTAGGCCCCGAAGGCCTTCCCCTTCCCCTTCACCGGCTTGGCACCGGCGAGGAGATGGACGGGGACGAGATCGCGGGCCGGCTCGCTGTAGCCGACGGAGACGATCCTGTCCCCCCGGTAGGTGAAGGTGGTCAGCGAGGCCAGCGTGCACTGCCGCTTGCGCGGGTCGTGCCACAGCCGCCGCTTCTCGACGTAGGACCGCACGATCCAGATCGGCAGCTGATGGCTGACCAGCACCGCCTCGTGACCGCGCGCCGCGTCCTTGGCCGCGTCCAGCGCGCCCATCATGCGGACGACCTGCTCGATGTACGGCTCGCCCCAGGACGGCTTGAACGGGTTGACGAGGTGCTTCCAGTTCTCGGGCCGGCGCAGCGCGCCGTCGCCGACGCCGAAGGTCTTGCCCTGGAAGACGTTCTCGGCCTCGATCAGCCGCTCGTCGGTGGCGATGTCCAGGCCGTGCACCTTGGCGATCGGCTGGGCCGTCTCCTGCGCCCGCTCCAGTGGGGAGGCGCCGACATGGGTGACGTCCCGGGAGGCGAGGTGCTCGCCGACCCGTTCGGCCATCCGCCGGCCCAGCTCGGAGAGCTGGTAGCCGGGGAGCCGGCCGTAGAGGACGCCGTCCGGGTTGGCGACCTCGCCGTGCCGCAGCAGGTGGACGACGGTGAGGTCGTTCTTGTCCCCGTCGCTCACGCCGTCGCCTCCGCCGCCGCTCGGGCCGCCGCCGGGAGGGCGTCGGCGATCCGCTGGACGGCCCGGTCGTCGTGCGCGGTGGACACGAACCAGGCCTCGAAGGACGAGGGCGGCAGGTGGACGCCGTTCGCGAGGAGGGAGTGGAAGAAGGCGGTGTAGCGGAAGGACTCCTGTGCCTTGGCGTCCTCGTAGGTGCGCACCGGCCGGTCGGTGAAGAACACGGAGAACATGTTGGAGGCGTTCTGCAGCGTGTGCGCCACGCCCTCCTTGGTCAGCGCCTCGGTGACGAGGGACTGGATCCGCGCGGAGACGGCGTCGACCTCGGCGTAGGCGGCCTCGTCGAGCAGCCGGAGCTGGGCGAGCCCGGCGGCGGTGGCGACGGGGTTTCCGGAGAGGGTGCCGGCCTGGTAGACGGGCCCGGCGGGGGCGAGGTGCGCCATGACGTCGGCCCGCCCGCCGAAGGCCGCGGCCGGGAAGCCGCCGCCCATCACCTTGCCGAAGGTCATCAGGTCGGGCCGCACACCGTCGACGCCGTACCACCCGGCGCGGCTGGTGCGGAACCCGGTCATCACCTCGTCGGAGATGTACAGCGCGCCGTTCGCGGCGCAGGCGTCCTTGAGTCCCTGGTTGAACCCGGGCAGCGGCGGTACGACGCCCATGTTGCCCGGGGAGGCCTCGGTGATCACACAGGCGATCTCGCCGGGGTGCGCGGCGAAGGCCGCGTGCACGGCGTCGAGGTCGTTGTACGGCAGGACGATCGTGTCGCCGGCCTGGGCACCCGTGACACCGGGGGTGTCCGGCAGCGCGAACGTGGCGAGACCCGACCCCGCCGCGGCCAGCAGCGCGTCGACGTGGCCGTGGTAGCACCCGGCGAACTTGATCACCTTGGCGCGCTGCGTGAAGCCGCGGGCGAGCCGGATCGCCGACATGGTGGCCTCGGTGCCGCTGGACACCAGCCGGACCTGCTCCAGCGGCTCGACCCGGGCGACCATCTCCTCGGCGAGCGCGACCTCGCCCTCACCGGGCGTGCCGAAGGAGGTCCCGCGCGTGACGGCCTCCTGCACGGCGGCGACCACCTCGGGGTGCGCGTGCCCGAGGATCATCGGCCCCCAGGAGCAGACCAGGTCGACGTACTCCCGGCCGTCGGCGTCGGTCAGGTACGGGCCGGTGCCGGACACCATGAACCGGGGCGTGCCGCCGACGGCGCGGAAGGCACGCACCGGCGAATTCACGCCACCGGGGGTGACGGCCGCGGCACGATCGAACAGCGCCTGCGAGGCTTGGGCTTCGTATGGGTATGGCAGTTCGCTCATGACCTGCGACTTCTCCGACCTCTCCGACATCTCGGACTCGGGGTGCGAGTGACCTGTTCAGGGTAGGCCAGGCGGGGGCGGGGGCGGGGGGCTGGAGGCCGGGTCACGGAGCGGGTCCGGGCGGGTCCGGGCGACCGTCGGCCGAGTCGTCGGCGGGCCCGTCGGCTGAGTGATCCGCCCCGCCCGTTCGTACAACCATTTCGTACGCCTGTTTCGTACGGTCGCCCCACACGGCCGGCCACGGGCTCGGGTATCCGGCCACCTGCGGGGACATCCGGTCCCGGATCGCCCGTGATCTGCGAAACTGGCGTCCGAGTAGACACAGCTCACCCGGCCCGGAGCGGCCGGACGCTGGGAAGGTCCCGCGGGCAGATGCAACACCGCACGTTTCGGCGGGCGGCCGTGGGGGAGGTCACTGACACGATGATCGGGTTGCGTGGCGGCGCCACGCGGCCTAGAAAAGCAGTCGGGTGGAGATATGCATCGCGGTGGCGGACTGGGCGAGGGGACTGACGACCTCGGTCCTCGACGTTCCCGGCGGGGAAGGCACCGGCGCGAGGCGGAAGAGGTGGACAAGGCCCGTCGGGCACACGGTGCTCCGGGCGAGGCCGAGTCGATCGACCCGTCGAGCGCGGGGAGCAGGAATGGTGGTCGAGTGGGGGTGACCTACAAGTATTTCGGCGCGCCGGACGGCGCCACCGCCGCCCGCGTCCCGATCTCGATGCGCCCCGAGGAACTCGGCGGCGACGAGCTCGGCATGGGGGGCATGTTCACCAAGATCAAGCCGGAGACGATGGCCGCCATGGTCCTCACCGGCATCGAGGGCGTCCCCCTGCACAAGGTGCCGCCCCTGGAACTGGTCGTCCTGCACCCGGACTACGCGGTCGTGAAGCTCCCCATGACGGTCGTCGACCCGCTCCGCGGCATAGGCGAGGAGGCGGTGGGCGCGGCGGCCTTCATCTGGTCCACGGTCCCCGACCGCGGCGGCCCCAACGACGCCTTCAACGTCTACCGGCTGCTGCACGAGTGGCAGGACTTCAGCCACCGGCTGCACGAGGCGGGGCACCAGGCGTACTGCCTGGTGTGGCCCTGACCTGGGGTTTTACTGGTAGCGGGCGAGGTCTTCGGGCCTCGCCCTTTTCAGTGCCGGAGAGGGGCCGTCAGGCGGTCAGGGCACATTGAGGGCACATCGGTTTCGCTGGGGGTGCTGATGTGCCCTGGGCGGCGGGCGGAGCGCCGTCGTCTTCGGCTTCTTCGGCTTCGGTGAAAGCGTCGTCGATCGCCTTGCGGGTGCGGGTCTTGCTGGACGGCAGAAGGTGCGTGTACGTCCGGAGCGTGAAGCCGGGGTCCGAGTGGCCGAGGTACTCGGAGAGCGCCTTGATGCTCTCCCCCGCGTCCAGGAGCACGGAGGCGTAGACGTGCCGGAGGGCGTGCATGCCGTCGTCCGGCGCCGCCTGAAGGTACCTCGCCCCACGCTCTCGGGGAGGGATCACGCCGGCGGCGGCCAGCGCGAGCTTCCAGGCACCCATGTTGAAGACGCTGCGGTTGTAGGCCCGGTCCTTCTCGTCGACGAAGAGCAGGCGGAAGGTCTTGGGCTCGCCGTCGGGCTTCGCCCAGGGCAGAGTGACCGCCGTCGGCGGGAATTGCCTCATGTGGGCCTTGAGGGCAGCCGCCAGCTGAGTCGGCAGCGGCACTGACCGGATCTTGTTGCCCTTGGGCAGGGCGAAGACAGGCTTCGTGCCGACGAGTCGCACTTGCCGGTTGACGTGAATCCAGCCGCCCTTGAAGTCGATGTCCTCGACGGCGAAGCCGAAGACCTCGCCCTGGCGCAGACCGCAGCCGAAGGCGAGCTTGCCGCCGGCCTGGGAGCGTTTGGGCAGCCCGGCTATGACGGCGCGTACGCGATCCAGGGACCAGGGGACGATCTTCTTCTTGGTCGCGGTCGGCAGCTTGACCGCCTTCGACTTGCACGGGTTCTTCGGCAGCAGCCCGTCCTCCACAGCCATGCCGAGGATGCTGGAGAGGATGTCGAAGATGCCCTCGATCGTCGACACTTCGAAGCCACCGTCCTGAAGCGTGCGGATCCAGCCCTGAATGGTCGAGGGCTTGTTCAGGGACCGCAGCTCGCGCCGGCCGAGGTGGGCGACGATGTGGTTGCGGACGGTGGCCTCGTAGCGGAGGGCCGTGGTCGGGCCCACCGAGTTCGCGTCGAGCCACTTCCGGGCGTAGGCGCCGAGCGTCTGCTTCGTCTCGGCGGGGACGACGTAACTGCCGCTCCGGATCTCGACGTCGACCTCGGCCGCCCGCTTGTCGGCTTCGGCCCTCGTGTGGAAGTTCTCCTTGCGCTGGTGGCCGTCCAGGTCGCGATACCGGACCTGCCAGCGCTTGCCGATCCCATGATCCGATGTCGGCACCATTCGCCGGGTGCGGCTCTTGTGCTCGCCGCACTGAGTCTCGTCCGGCTTGGGGTGGGACTTGTGCCAGCGGTCGTATACGTCAGCCAAGAAGGGCCTCCTGCGCTCGGCCGCGGGCATCTGCTTCGGCGTGGCGAGGAGGGGCGGGGCGGGCCCCAACGGGCAACAGAGCCGTCGGCGGGACACCGAGGGCTGCGGCGATCACGGCGAGGTCGTCGATGTCGCAACGCCGATGGGCGCGCTCGGTACGGCTGAGTGCGGTGTTGGTCATCGGGCGTCCCATCGCGGTGCAACGGGCGGCCAGTTGATGCTGGGTGAGGCCGAGCGCCAGTCGTATGTGTTCGATGGCGCGGGCGGCGTGTAGGCCGGCGGGGCCTATTTCGAGAGGTCGAGTTGCCATGACAGGTAGCTGTAACTTGCAGCCGGAGCCTTTGGCAATAGTTGGTTCACGAACTCTACAGAAGTCTCCGCCCGCCGGGTCGCGAATTGGTCCGGAGATTACTCGACACAAGACGCCCGAAAGTCGCACTGCGGTTTTGGCGCGATTTAGAAAGCGAGCGCAGTGTAGCTTGCAGCAGCATCCGGTGGGGGGCACCACCTGCGGTTACGAGCCGCCCATCGCACCAGCACTAACTTTTTGGTTGACCGGCGATTCGCCCTTACGGTTATGACTCCCCGGCCGCCCAACGGGAACTGCTGGAGAGTTTTAGAACCAACTCTGGACTTCTCCGCCCGGGATGTGGCCGTGTTGTCCACACTGTTGTCCGAAACCGAAAATGGAGCCCTATGCCGAGCCTTTCCCCCCGTCCTGCCCACACCGCCGCCGACGCCTCCCGACGCGGCCCCCTGGCCACCCCGGCGGAAGTCGCCGAGTACCTCGGGGTGCCGGTGAAGACGCTCTACCAGTGGAAGTACCGGGGCATCGGCCCCAACGTGCACAAGGTCGGCCGTCACCTGCGCTACCGCTGGCACGAGGTTGACGCCTGGCTCGACCGGCAGACCGCGTACGACCTCACGGCATGACTCACGGGGGAACAGAGCGACCCCCGGCGCGCCAACGCCGAGGGCCGGAGATTCCCCTGCGCATCGCCCATCCCTGAACGAACGAACCGGTGAGGGGCGGGACCTTGCCCGTCCTGTCCCTCACCAGAGAGGAACGTCTATGGAGGACCCTACGTCCTCGGACGCCGCGAGTGCGTCCGCCGGCGCGGAGGCCGGGCCCAAGGTCGTCTGGCCGCCCGTAGCAGTCCCCGGGCAGGGGACGGTCCCGCGCAACGGAAACCGAGCCGAGTCACGGTCCCCACGTCAGGGGACCAGGGCCGGCCCCCGCGTCGAATCCGAAGACGGTCCCCGCAGTGGGGCCCGTCCCTTGGGACCGAACCCCCGGGGCCGGCCCCCTCATACGGGGACCGGGGACCGACCGCGCCATGGAGCTGCTCCGTGGTCGTCGGAGGGTGCGGTCCCGTCCCACGACCGGGCACGGGCCGGGGACCGGATATCCGTCGGTGTGGGAGAGATGCAGGCCGGCGGCGTGGGGACCGGACCGCAGGCCGGGGACCGTGCCGGTCCGGGCGGACCGGTCCCGTCCCCGGAGCGAGACCAAGAGCCCGGTCCCGGCCACCTGGTCCCCGAGGTGGGGACCGGTCCCCAGGATGCGGGCATCGCCCGGGGGGCCGCGGGGACCGGGACCGGGCAGGCGAAGGGCGGGAGCGTGGTCCCGGACGACGGTCCGGGGGCCGGGGGACGTGGAAGCGCCGGCGGCGGGGCGGCGGAGGACGGGGCCGGGTTGCTGGACGAGGTGCGGGCGGCGATCGGCCGGTACGTGGTGCTGCCGAGCGAGGAGGCGCTGACCGCGGTCACCTTGTGGGTGGCGGCCTCCCACATCCAGCCCGCCCTGCAGCACGCGCCACGGCTGGCGGTGGTCGGTCCGACCAAGGGGTGCGGCAAGTCCCGCGTCCTGGACGTGCTCCACGAGACGGTGCACCAGCCGATGATGACGGTGAACACCTCCCCCGCGGTGGTCTTCCGCGTCATCGGCAAGAACCCGCCGACGCTGCTGGTGGACGAGGCGGACACCATCTTCGGCCCCAAGGCGGGCGAGAAAGAAGACCTGCGCGGCCTGCTGAACGCCGGGCACCAGCGCAACCGGCCCGCCTGGCGGATCTCCGGGCCGGAGCACAAGCCGACCGCGTTCCCCACCTTCGCCATGGCCGCGCTCGCCGGGATCGGCGACCTGCCCGACACGATCATGGACCGGGCGGTCGTGCTCCGCATGCAGAAGCGCAAGCCCGGCGAGCGGATCACCCCGTTCCGCTCGCGGTACTCCGTGCCCGAACTGAACGCACTGCGCGACCGGCTGGCCGCGTGGCTGACCCCGCTGCGTGGCACGGCTGCCGCTCTGGTGCCGG
The DNA here is from genome assembly GCF_016757295.1 of Streptomyces sp. M2CJ-2. Classification (NCBI taxonomy): domain Bacteria; kingdom Bacillati; phylum Actinomycetota; class Actinomycetes; order Kitasatosporales; family Streptomycetaceae; genus Streptomyces; species Streptomyces sp. M2CJ-2. Next base: position 55,144 of record NZ_JAESIF010000034.1, read on the forward strand.
CGATGCCGGTCGAGGACCGGGCCGCGGACACCTGGGAGCCGCTGGTCATCGTCGCCGACCTGGCCGGCGGCCACTGGCCCACCAGCGCCCGTACCGCCTGCCTGGCGATGACCCGGCACGAAGCCGTCCAGGACGAGCAGACGACCCTGAAGACGCGACTGCTGCGCGACATCCGCCGCATCTTCGAACAGGAGGGCAACAAAGAGGCCCTGCGCTCGCAGGACCTGCTCGCCGCGCTACTGACGGACGCCGAGTCCCCATGGCCGGACTACGGCTCCAAGGGGCTGAACGCCTACCACTTGTCGGCACTCCTCAGGGACTTCGGCATCCGCCCGGCCAACTACCGCTTCGAACAGGGCCGTCAGGCCAAGGCATACGCCCGCAACCAGTTCCTCGACGCCTGGGCCCGCTACTGCCCCGACCCCACCACCACTCCCGCGCAGCCGGCCCACGCAGGTGGGCACGAGTTCATGCCCGCACGTCCGGCCCCGGGCAAACCGCCCACTCCTCCGGCCGGGTCGCTGCCCATCGGCCTACCCGGCACCACCGGCCCCAAGCACGCCCGCTGACCCGCCTCCCTCTGGGACCGTCTCAGTCCGTCCCATCCGTCCCCGCGCAGGTCAGCGCGGGGACGGACTTCCTCGCCGCAACGGATCGATCCGTACCTGCATGCCGGTCCGTACCCGTCCTGACCAGCCACGGGACGGATGCGACGGACGTGACGAAGCCCTGCCCACACACCACTGGAGCACGACTATGCACGATGACCCCGCAGACGACGCCCCCTTCCGCCCCCGCGGGGAGCTCCTCGGGCCCGCCCACCGAGCAGCAGCAAGGTATGCCGCTGGACCGTCCAAAGGTCGGTCCAACGGGGACTCCGCCCCAGGGGTGGCGGAGATCCTCGGGCGCCAGGGGGCGCCCGAGGAGGAACAGCACGCCAAGGCCGCGACCGTCGTCCTGCCGCGCGCCGCCGAAGCCGCCGCCCTGCACCGCATCGCCCGCCGCCGCAAGCGCAAAGACACCCAGCGCAAGGAGCGTGTCGACGTGCGCTACAGCGTCGAAGAGAAGACCGCCATCCTCGCCAGGGCCCGGTCGCTCAACATCGCCGGCGCCCACTACGTGGGCGCCGTCGTCATGGCCCACCTCCACGGTGACCTCGCCCTGCCAGGCCAGCGCACCCCGCTGGACGACTACATCGACGAGCTGACCGCCCTGCGCGAGCAGGTCGCCAAGATCGGCAACAACGCCAATCAGATCGCCCGGAAGCTCAACTCCGGCGGCCATCCACATCCTGGGGATACCACCGCCCTGGACCAGACCGAACGCACCCTGGGCGCGGTCCGCGCTGCCATCAGCGCGATCGCGGCAGCCTCGAACCAGGCCACCGCCAAGAAGGCCGCCCGGTGATCGCCAAGATCAGCAGCGGCAAGGACACGGCGGGCCTGATCCGCTACCTGTTCGACACCACGAAGGCCAAAGACCACACCGACCCCCACCTCGTCGCCTCCTGGGACGGCTTCGCCCCCGACCCCGGCCGCACCGACGACTTCACCGCCACAAGGAAGCTCCTGGTGGCCGACCTCGACCTGCGCGTCAAGCAAGCCCGCCGACTCGGCCGAGCCCCCGAGCGGCACGTCTGGCACTGCTCCCTCCGCGCCGCCACAACCGATCGCCACCTCAGTGACGAGGAGTGGGCCGACATAGCCCGCCGCGTTGTGGCCGCCACCGGCATCGCGCCCCAGGACGACCCGGACGGCTGCCGCTGGGTCGCCGTCCGTCACGCCCCCGACCACATCCACATCGCCGCCACCAAGGTCCGCGGTGATCTGCGCACCGCACGTCACTGGAACGACTACCTCACCGCCGACCGCGAACTCGCCACCATCGAGAAGGAATACGGCCTCTTCCAAGTCGTCCGCGGAGACCGCACCGCTGCCAAGCGAACCTCTCGCGCCGAACAGGAAAAGGCCCGCCGCCAAGGCCCGAGCAAGCCCGCCCGGGAACGTCTGCGTGCCATCGTCCGCACCGCCGTGGCCGCCACCACCAGCACCGAGGAGTTCGTCCGCCTGCTCAGCCTCACCGACGGTGTGCTGGTCGAAGTCGTGTACTTCCCTTCCGGCGACATGCGCGGCTACAAGGTCGCCAGCGAAGACAACACCACCGCCGGCAAGGGACCCGTCTGGTACTCCGGCTCCGAACTCGCGCCGGACCTGTCCTTCCCCAAGATCCGAGCACGCCTGGAAGCCACCGACCCGCAGCCGACCATCCAGCCGGGCAGGCGCAGGCCCAACCCCTGGCACCAGGCCACCGCCGCCACCGAACGCATCCCCCGGCACCTCACCGGAAACGACGACCGAGCCTCCCAGGCCCACCTCGCCGCCTTCGGTGAAGCCCTCGATGCCCTGCCCCTCCTCGCCCCCGCAGCCATCCGCGCCCAGCTCCGCGAGGCGGCCTCCGCGTTCGAGCGCGCCACCCGCTCCCGCGTCCAGGCCGAACACCACCACGCCCGCGCCCTGCGCGGCGCCGTACGGGCGATGCTCCGCGAGCCCGCGCCCAGGGACGGCACGGCTCTGGCGATGTTCCTCGATGCCGCGATCCTCGTCGCCATCGCGGCCACCCGCTGGCACCAGCTCCGCCACCACGACCAGCAGGTCGCCGCCGCCCAGCAGACCCTGCTCCACCTCCAAGCCGCCTACGACCAGGCAGCAGCCGCGCCCCTGACCGCCCTCGTCCAGCGCCGACCGCCCCAACAGACTGTGGACCGGCACATCCGCCACATCCGTCGGGCCGTGCCCGAGCACGCGGAGCAGGTCCTCAAAGACCCCGCTGTCGCTGCCCTCACCGCCGCACTCGCCGAAGCGGAAGCACTGGGGCACGACCCGGAGCGACTCCTCAGGCAGGCCGCCGACCAACGTGCCCTGGATGACGCCCGCTCCCCCGCAAGGACCTTGGCCTGGCGTATGCGGCGCCTCGGCGCACGGCCGGTGCCCAGTGCACGAGCCCGCGCATCACAGGCCCGCAGCGCAGCACGGCCTGACGGGGCACCACAGCACCACAGCACTCCGGCGCATGTAGCAGCCGCCGTCCCGCCCCCGCCGCGAGCACGGCGGCGCTGATCGCGATCGCACAGACGGTCTGGGGGCAAGCAGCTCCAGCAGTTCCTCCCGGCGGTACCGGTCGGCCCGCCGCCGGCCTTCGGCCGGTGAGGCTCGTAGGAGCCGATCAGGACGCCCATGGCGGGCGCCTCGTGCAAGATGCCCAGCGCGAAGTTACCGAACCGACGTCCCAGTGCCGCTCCTGTGCCGCGGTAAGCAGCAAGCCAACGTCAGCTGCGACCCCGGCCGCGCAGGCCACGATCCGGAGGAACGGCTTGTCGTGCTGATCACTCGCGCGGGGCACTCCTACTTGGCGGCTGGCATGTGCACGTGCGGCTCGGGCAGGGTCTCAGCCGACGCGAGTCTCGCCGTCGGTGTAATGGCCCAGCAGATCACCCAGGGCGGAGCGGCTGAGGATCACAGGTGACAGGTCGAGATCCTTGGAATCGCGCACCGCCGCGTATGCACCGAGGTCGGCGATCTCCACGCAGTCGTTGGCGCCTCCGCTGTAGGAGCTCTTGCGCCAGCGCGCCTTGTGAAGGTCCTCTGCGCGGGGGCGGCGGGGCGGGGTCGTGCTCATGGTTCGAGCTCCTCGGCAGTGCGGGTGAGGTGGGTACGGGTCTCGGCCGGGCTCAGGGCAGAAGCCCTGAGCTGGTCGAAGATGTCCGTGTAGTTCTGGATGTCGCTCTCGGACTCCAGGTACACGGAGTTGTTGGGGTTCTCCAGCCAGACCAGCGGGGCCGTGGGCTGGGGGAACTGGAGTCTCCTTGATCATTAGATCCGCCGTTGACCAGACACTCCCACCAACTGCCACCGACGCTGTCCGCACAACAGTTCTATCAGGGCATCAGCGGGGTCCGCCCAGCACGATCTTCCATACTCGGGTCGCCACCTGGAGGTTGAGCCGGTCCTCGACGTTCGCGAGGTCGTTGCCGCTGATGTCGCGGATGCGCTGGAGTCGATAGCGCAGCGTGCTGCGGTGGATCGCGAGGGATTCGGCGGTCTCGTCGTAGTTGCCGCCGCAGTCGAAGTACCGGGTCAGGGTCTCCACCATGGTCCCGTGGTGCCGGGAGTCGTAGTCGATGAGCTGCCCGAGCCACTCGTGGACGAACGTCTCCAGTTCCCGGTAATCGTTGCCAGGTCCCAGGATGCGGTAGAGGCCAAGCTCGTCGAAGAACGTCGTGCCGTAGCGCTCGCGGGAGTGGCGGCGCACTTCCAGGGCGCGCTGCGCCTCCTGGTAGCGGTGGGGGATGTCGTCCACGGAGTCGGAAGGGGCGCTCACCCCGATCGTCCCGGACCGTGTCCCGGTCTCCCGGGCGAGCGCCTCGTACAGCGCGCGGGCGTGCGGCCTGCCGTCGGCGACCAGGACCACGTGGTCGGAACGTCGGGTCAGCAGCGCGCGCATGCCCACGGCAGAGGCCGCCCGGCCCACGGTTTGCGCGAAGGAATCGTCCGCAGTCCGGTTCGACCACTGCACCACGACGATGTAGTGGCTGCGGTGCAGGTCGTGTCCGACTGCCTCGGACCGAGCGTAGGCGCTCGCCTCGTCCGTCCCTGCCAGGAGGTCGTCGACCAGTTCGCGGTGCAGCCTCAGCTCCACTTCGGCCAGATTACGCAGGTGCGCCAGCTCCAGGGCGAGCGACATGGCGGCGTGTTCCAGCGCGAGCACGGTGTGCTCGTCGGCCTCGTTCCGGGCATCGACCAGGGCCAGCACGCCCAGGATCTCGCCGTGCGGGCGGACCAGGGTGATCAGCCGGTCCCTTATCCGCACCGGCCCGACCTCCCGGGCGACGGCGTGCAGCATTTCGTCCTGGCGCACGGGGTCCGGTTCCGGATAGGGGTCGGGGCGGCTGGGGCCGGTCCAGGACCTCAGCCGACCGAAGCGGTCCTCGACCAGCGCGGGGAGTCCAGTGAGCCCGTGCAGTGCGCGGGTGATGGCTTCCTCGCCGCCGCCCGAGGCAGCGATGTCGACCATGAGCGCGTGAACGGCCCGCAGGTACCCCAGCTCAGCCACGACGGAGATCAGCTGCCGCTGGAGGGCTGTCCGTTCCGCCCTCAGCCGGTGCAGCTCCAGCGCGTCCTCGCGTTGGCGGCGGTGTGCGAAGGCGACTGACAGAGCAGCAGCGGTGTGCCGGACGAGCGTGGCGAGCAGGGAGCGCTCGGTCTCGGTGGGCCGGGAGCGGGACGTCACCACGAGGTAGCCGTGGAGTCCCTCACGTCCGCGCAGCCCCAGGGCCCGGCCCCAGGGCCGGCCGGGTACGGTCACAGGGCCGTCTTGCCCGGCCAGCTCCCGCACCCTCCGGTCCACGGCCAAGTCATGGATCTGCCCGACCCTCGGGCTGGGGACCAGGTCGCCGTCCGCCCTGAGGTATCCGGCCTCGGCACTGTATGGCCCTGCGGCGGCTATGTGGTCCATGGCCAGGCGCAGGATCTCGCCTTCGTCCCGGGTGTCGAACAGGGCGCGGGAGAGCGCCATCAGTTCGTGGAGGGCATGGTCGGCTGAGGTTGGAACGGGTGGGCGGGGCCCTCTCCGCGCGGCCGTGAGCTGCCGCCCGGCGCTGCCCCGCGGAAGGCTGCTCTCCCGGTCGGAGCGGCGGCGGTCCAGGTGGTGCGCCCGGCTGCCGGCCATGGGATCACTCCGTTCTCCCCGAGCCTTCAGGGGGCGAACGGTGTTCCGGGTACCCGCTCGCGGGCTGGCTCATCCGAGATGTTCGGATTCTTCCTCTCGTACTCGTGGGGCGACCGGACCCGTGCATTTCTGACTCGCCAGGCGCAGGCGTGGAGCCACTCGGCTGGCCACTCTGGGGAGTGTTCGGAACCCTCCGTGCGCACCGGCAGGAAGGACTGGGCGATGACCGAGCAGCATCGCAGGCCGGTTGCCTCGTACGAGACGTACGGGGAAGCCGAACGCGCCGTTGACCATCTCTCTGACCATGGGTTTCCCGTGGAGAGGGTGGCGATCATCGGCCAGGACATGCGCCTGGTCGAGCAAGTGATCGGCCGGATGGACTACGGCAGGGCCGCCCTTCACGGAGCGGCGAGCGGTGCGCTCCCCGGTGTCCTGATCGGCTGGCTCTTCGGCCTTGTGAACTGGCTCGACCCCGTCGTCTCCGTCCTGCTCCTCGCCTTGTACGGGCTGATCTTCGGAGCGATCGTCGGCGCGCTGTTCGGCATGCTGCTGCACGCCCTGCAGGGCGGTCGCCGGGATTTCGCCTCGATCCGCTCGATGCAGCCGAGCCGGTACGAGGTCGTCGTGGACGAGGCGGTCGCCGACGAGGCTGTACGGCTGATCGGCGCGCTGCAGACCACCGGCGGAGGTCCCACCCGTACCTGAACGAACGTGATCCGGAGAGTCGGCGCAGGCCGCCGCACCGGGAGGAGTTCCTCATGGCCAAGGCAGTGGGCATCGACCTGGGCACCACCAACTCGGTGATCGCCGTGTGGGAGGGCGGCGAGCCGTCCGTCGTGCCCAACAGCGAGGGCAACCGCACGACACCGTCCGTGGTGGCCTTCACCGACACCGGCGAGCGCCTGGTGGGCCAGCTGGCCCGGCGCCAGGCGATCCTCAACCCCAAGGGGACCATCTACTCGGCCAAGCGGTTCATCGGCCGGCACTTCGACGAGATCTCCGACGAGGCCAGGGCGGTGGCGTACGACGTCGTCGAGGGCGACGGCGGGGCGGCCCGCTTCAAGGTGCGCGACAAGCTGTACGCGCCTGAGGAGATCAGCGCACAGGTGCTGCGCAAACTCGCCGACGACGCCTCCAAGCAGCTGGGGGAACGGGTCGCGGAGGCGGTCATCACGGTACCCGCCTACTTCAACGACGCTCAGCGCACCGCCACCAAGGACGCCGGACGGATCGCGGGACTGGAGGTGCTGCGGATCATCAACGAGCCGACGGCGGCCGCCCTCGCGTACGGCATGGACAAGAAGCAGCACGAGACCGTCCTCGTCTTCGACCTGGGCGGCGGCACCTTCGACGTGAGCATCCTCGACGTCGGCGACGGCGTGGTGGAGGTGCGCTCCACCGCCGGCGACAGCCACCTGGGCGGCGACGACTTCGACCGGCGTCTGGTGGATTACCTCGCGGACGACTTCCAGAAGGAGAACGGCATCGACCTGCGCAAGGACCCGCAGGCGCTGCAACGACTGTTCGAGGCGGCGGAGAAGGCCAAGACCGAGCTCAGTTCGGTGACGCAGACGCAGGTCAGCCTGCCGTTCATCACCGCCGACGCCTCGGGCCCCAAGCACCTCACCGACTCGATCATGCGGTCCACGTTCGAGCAGATCACCGGCGACCTGGTGGAGCGTTGCCTGGGACCGCTCCAGCAGGCACTGGCCGACGCCAAGGTCGGCGAGAGCGACATCGACGAGGTCATCCTCGTAGGCGGCTCCACACGTATCCCGGCGGTCCAGGCCCTGGTCCGCCGGCTGACCGGCGGCAAGGAACCCAACATGAGCGTCAACCCCGATGAGGTCGTGGCCCTGGGCGCCGCGATCCAGGCCGGGGTGCTCAAGGGCGAGGTCAAGGACGTCCTGCTGCTCGACGTCACACCCCTGTCGCTGGGCGTAGAGACGCGCGGCGGAGTGATGACGAAGATCATCGAGCGGAACACCACCATCCCGGTGCGCCGCACCGAGACCTTCTCCACCGCCGAGGACAACCAGCCGGCCGTCGATGTGGTGGTCCTCCAGGGCGAGCGCGAGCGGGCCGCCGACAACCGGGTGCTCGGCCGGTTCCAGCTCACCGACATCCGGCCGGCGCCGCGGGGCGAACCACAGATCGAGGTCACCTTCGACATCGACGCCAACGGCATCCTCAACGTCAGGGCCCGCGACCGGGACACCGGCAAGGAACAGGGCATCACCATCAGCGAGAGCTCCAACCTGGACCGCAGTGAGGTCGAACGCATGGTCCAGGAGGCCGAGCGCAACCGGGGCCAGGACCAGGCACTCCGCGAGGCCGTCGACGCCCGCAACGAGCTCGACGCCGTCGCGTACCAGGTCGAGAAGCGCCTCGCCGAACTGGGTGACGCAGCGCCCGCGCACGAGAAGGCACGCGCCGAGATGCTCGTGTCCGACGCCCGGGCGGCGGTCAAGGAAGAGGCGGGCGTGGAGCGCGTGCGGCCCCTGGCCTCCGAACTCCAGCAGGTGCTCGCCGGGCTGGCGGCCCATCAGGCCGCCGCCACGGGCGGTTCCGGCCAGGACGCCGCCACCGGTGGTCCCACGAGTGGCGGTGGCGGTGGCGACGATGTCATCGACGCCGAGTTCGAAAAGGACTGAGGCGCGCCATGCCCAGCCACCCCCAGGAACCCGACCGGGCCGCGTCGGATCCGGTCGAACCGGTCCCGGAAGGCGCCGTACGCCCTCCTCGCGGGGATTTGCCGCAACCGGGCCCGCCGCCCCGGCCGGAAGCGGCGCTCGACGAACCGGGACCCGACGCCGCCGGCCCCGCACCTGCCGAGGACGAGTACACGACCGCGATCCAGGAACTGGAGGACCGCTGGCGGCGCGCGCTCGCCGACCTCGACAACCTCCGCAAGCGCCACGCCAGGGAACTGGAGCGGGAGCGGACGGTCGAGCGTTCCCGTACGGCCGCCGCCTTCCTGCCCGTCCTGGACAACCTCGAGCTCGCCCTGACTCATGCCGGAGTCGACCCCGGCGCGATCGTGGAGGGCATCCGGACGGTCCACGACCAGGCGGTGAACGTCCTCGAACTGCTCGGCTACCCGCGGCACGCGGAGACCGGCGTCGCCTTCGACCCGGCCCGGCACGAGGTGGTCGGCGTCGTCCAGGACCCCGACGCCCCACCGGGAACCGTCGTCGAGGTGCTGCGCCCGGGCTACGGGGACGGCGAACGGCAGCTCAGGCCCGCCGCCGTGACTGTCGCGAAGCGGGAGTGACCGGTCATGGCACGGGACTTCTACGAGGTGCTGGGCGTGTCGCGGACCGCGAGCCAGGACGAGATCCAGCAGGCATATCGCAAGCTCGCCCGCAAGTACCACCCCGACGTCAACAAGGACCCGGGGGCGGAGGAACGCTTCAAGGACCTCAACGAGGCATACAGCGTCTTGTCGGACCCGAAGACCCGGGCCCGTTACGACCGCTTCGGCGAGGACTTCCGCAAGATCCCCGAGGACTTCGACGAACGGGTCGCGGCCGGAGCGGGCAGCGGCTTCCGCGCTCGGAGGACCGCGGGCGCGGGCGGCCCCCGTGTCCGGTACACCACCGGCTTCGGCGACGACTTCGCAGCGGAGGGTGTCGACATCGAAGACCTGCTCGGCTCGCTCTTCGGAGCAGGTGCCGTCCCCGCCGGTGTACCGGGAGCCGACCAGGAGGCCGAACTGCCGCTCACCGTCGAGGAGGCGTACCGAGGCGGCCGTCGCACCGTCACGCTCGCCGGTCCCACGGGGCAGCCGCGGCGGTACGAGGTCGTCGTGCCGCCGGGCGTCACCGATGGGCAGCGCATTCGGCTGGCGGGGGAGGGCGGCCGGGGCAATGGTGACGCCCCCGCGGGCGACCTGTACCTGCGGGTGCGTATCCAGCCCCACCCCCGGTTCCGGCTGGACGGCCGCGACGTGTACGTCCAGGTCCCGGTGGCCCCCTGGGAGGCGGCCCTGGGTGCGACCGTGCCGGTGCCCACCCCCGGCGGTGGCACGGCCAAGGTCACGGTGCCCGCGGGCTCGTCCAGCGGCCGGCGGCTGCGGCTGCGCGGCGAGGGCATGCCGAACCCGCGCGGCGCGAACGGCGACCTGTACGCCGAACTCCGTGTCATGGTGCCGCCCGCCCTCGGCGACCGGGAGCGCGAACTGTTCGAGGAGCTCGCCGCCACCTCCTCGTTCGACCCCAGGAGGACGCGATGAACGACCGACCCGCGGAAGCGGCAGGCATCGGCCGGGCCGGCGTGGGCGCCCGTCCGGTACGGACGGGCGCCGACGTCACCGCCTCGGCGGCTGTCCGGTACGCGCTCGTGCCCGCCCCCAGGCTCTCGCTGGACGCCGTGGCCCGTCGCTCGGGCCTCCACCCCGATCTGATCCGCCGGTTCGTCGCCCTCGGCCTGGTCGACGCCGAATGCGACGCCGCGGGGCACCTGGTGTTCGACCCCACGGCGCCGGCGGTCCTTGCCCGCATCCAGCGGCTGCGCTCCGGACTCTGCCTCAACTACGCATCCATCGGCCTGGTACTCGACCTGCTCGACCGCATCAGCCTGCTCGAAGCCGCCCTGCGCGGCCGCGGCACGAGGAGTGAAACACCCCCATGGACATGAACCGTCTCACCCAGAAGTCCCAGGAAGCCCTCCAGGAGGCCCAGACCGCGGCCGTCCGCATGGGACAGACCGAGGTCGACGGGGAACACCTGCTGCTCGCACTTCTCGATCAGGAGGACGGTCTGATCCCGCGGTTGCTGCAAGAGGCCGGCACCGAGCCGAAGGAACTGCGCGCGGCCGTGCGCGAGGAACTCTCCCGCCGCCCGAAGGTCACCGGCCCCGGCGCGGCACCCGGCCAGGTCTTCGTCACTCAGCGCCTCGCCCGCCTGCTCGATGCCGCCGAACGGGAGGCCAAACGCCTCAAGGACGAGTACGTGTCCGTGGAGCACCTCCTGCTCGCCCTGGCTGAGGAGGGCTCTTCAACCGCCGCCGGGCGGCTGCTCAATGAGGCCGGCATCACCCGGGACTCGTTCCTGAGCGCGCTCACCCAGGTCCGCGGCAACCAGCGCGTCACCTCGGCCAACCCCGAAGTGGCCTACGAGGCTCTGGAGAAGTATGGCCGCGATCTCGTCGCCGAGGCCAGGGACGGCAGGCTCGACCCGGTCATCGGCCGGGACGCCGAGATCCGCCGCGTCACCCAGATCCTCAGCCGCAAGTCCAAGAACAACCCGGTCCTCATCGGCGACCCCGGCGTCGGCAAGACCGCCATCGTCGAGGGCCTCGCCCAGCGCATCGTCCGCGGCGACGTGCCCGAAGGACTGCGCGACAAGACTGTGTTCGCCCTCGACATGGGCTCCCTGGTCGCCGGCGCCAAGTACCGCGGTGAGTTCGAGGAACGCCTCAAGGCCGTGCTCAGCGAGGTCAAGGCCGCCCAGGGGCGCATCCTGCTCTTCGTCGACGAACTGCACACCGTCGTCGGCGCGGGCGCCGCCGAAGGGGCCATGGACGCGGGCAACATGCTCAAGCCGATGCTCGCCCGCGGCGAACTGCACATGATCGGCGCCACCACCCTCGACGAGTACCGCAAGCACATCGAGAAGGACGCCGCCCTCGAACGCCGCTTCCAGCAGGTGCTGGTCGACGAGCCGAGCGTGGAGGACACCATCTCCATCCTGCGCGGACTGCGCGAACGCCTGGAGGTCTTCCACGGCGTGAAGATCCAGGACACCGCGCTGGTCTCCGCGGCCACCCTCAGCCACCGCTACATCACCGACCGGTTCCTGCCCGACAAGGCCATCGACCTCGTCGACGAGGCGTGCGCCCGGCTGCGTACCGAGATCGACTCCATGCCCGCCGAACTCGACGAGATCACCCGCCGCGTCACCCGCCTGGAGATCGAGGAGGCGGCCCTGTCCAAGGAGACCGATCCCGCCAGCAAAGCCCGCCTGGAGGAACTGCGCAGGGAACTGGCCGACCTGCGCGGCGAGGCCGACGCCAAACACGCCCAGTGGGAGGCCGAACGGCAGGCGATCCGCCGCGTGCAGGAACTGCGCCAGGAACTGGAGCAGGTCCGCCACGAGGCGGAGGAGGCCGAACGCGCCTACGACCTCAACCGCGCCGCCGAACTCCGCTACGGCCGCCTCCAGGACCTGGAGCGCCGACTTGCCGCAGAGGAGGACCAACTGGCCGCCAAACAAGGGCAGAACCGGCTGCTGCGCGAGGTCGTCACCGAGGAGGAGATCGCCGAGATCGTCGCAGCCTGGACCGGCATCCCGGTCGCCCGCCTCCAGGAGGGCGAACGCGAGAAACTGCTGCGCCTCGATGAGATCCTGCGCGAGCGCGTCATCGGCCAGGACGAGGCCGTCAAGCTCGTCGCCGACGCCATCATCCGCGCCCGCTCCGGCATCCGCGACCCTCGCCGCCCCATCGGCTCGTTCATCTTCCTCGGCCCCACCGGCGTCGGGAAGACCGAGCTGGCCAAGACCCTCGCCCGGGCCCTGTTCGACTCCGAGGAGAACATGGTCCGCCTCGACATGAGTGAGTACCAGGAGCGGCACACCGTCAGCCGGCTCATGGGCGCACCGCCCGGATACGTCGGCTACGAGGAAGGCGGCCAGCTCACCGAGGCCGTACGCCGCAAGCCGTACTCGGTTGTGCTGTTCGACGAGATCGAGAAGGCGCACACCGATGTCTTCAACACCCTGCTGCAGATCCTCGACGACGGCCGCATCACCGATGCTCAGGGCCACACCGTCGACTTCCGCAACACCGTGATCATCATGACGTCCAACATCGGCTCCGAGCACCTCCTCGACGGCGCCACCGCCGAGGGTGAGATCAAGCCGGACGCCCGCGCCCTGGTGATGGGCGAGCTGCGCGGGCACTTCCGCCCGGAGTTCCTCAACCGCGTCGACGACATCGTGCTGTTCAAACCGCTCGGTGAGCGCCAGATCGAGCGGATCGTGGAGCTGCAGTTCGACGAGCTGCGGCAGCGGGTCGCCGAACGCCGCATCACCGTCGAACTCACCGATGCAGCACGCGAGTTGATCGCTCACCAGGGCTACGACCCGGTGTACGGGGCCCGGCCGCTGCGGCGCTACATCTCCCACGAGGTCGAGACACTGGTCGGACGCGCCCTGCTGCGCGGCGACGTCCAGGACGGCGCGACGGTCCGCGTCGACGCCGAGCACGGAGAGCTGGTGGTCACCTACGACCAGCAGGAGGGGGCCCGGGAAGCGAGGGCGGCGTGAACACCACCCGGACGACGACGGTGACCTGCCCGAAGTGCGGGCGCGGCAACCGGATTCCCGTGGCCGCCGAGGGCCGCCCCAAATGCGGCCACTGCAAGCAGCCCCTGCCCTGGATCGTCGACGCGGGCGACGACGACTTCGCCGAGGTCGCCGACAACGCCACCCAGCCCGTCGTCGTCGACCTCTGGGCCACCTGGTGCGGCCCCTGCCGCATGGTCAGCCCCGCCCTCGAACAGGTCGCCCGCGACCTCGCCGGACGGATCAAGCTCGTCAAGGTCGACGTCGACAAGAACCCGCGGCTCAGCCGGCGGTTCGAGGTGCAGGCGGTGCCGACCCTGCTCGTCCTGGACCAGGGCGAGACGGTCGCCCGGCAGGCCGGGGCGGCACCCGCGCACGTCCTGCGCTCGTGGGTCGAGCAGGCGATGGCGAGCCGGCAAACCACTGCAGGAGGGTGAACACGATGGACCGGCCACCGCGGGAGCTCCACGAAACCGCAGTACGGAACTGCACGTCCCTCGAGACCGGACTGCCCGGGGTCTTCGCGGCGGGCGACGTCCGCCGCGGCTCCGCGAAGCGGGTCGCCTCCGCGGTCGGCGAGGGAGCGATGGCCGTCCATCACGTCCACGAACACCTCGGCCATACCGCCGTCGGCTCGGCGATCGAGGTGTGAACCATGACCGCCTCCACGGAAACAGGCACCTTCGCCCGGCCAGTCCGCCGCGCCGGGCGAAGAGGCGGTACTGCCGCGAACCCACGAAAAGACGGAGGTGATGGGCGATGACCTTGCCCGTCCGGAGCCACCGCAGTGGCGGAACAACGGAGCGGCCCCTCGGGTGGGCCCGCAATCCGCTGATGGAATTCGACGAACTGCTCAACCAGATGAGCGGATTGCTCGAATCCACGGTGGGCGGCGCCGCGCCCGCAGCCGCGTGGGCCCCCCTCGCGGACGTCACGGAGACCGACGACGCCTTCGAGGTCGAGATCGAACTCCCTGGCGTCGAGAGCAAGGACATCGACGTCGAGGCCAACGGACAGGAACTGGTGGTCACCGGAGAGATCAAGGAAAAGGAGCGCAAGGGCGTCCTGCGCCGTGGCACCCGCCGGACCGGTGCCTTCGAGTACCGGCTGCGGCTGCCCGGAGAGGTGGACGCCGAGAAGGTCACAGCGGAGATGTCGGCCGGTGTGCTCACGGTCACCGTCCCCAAGACGGAGGTCGCCAAGCCCCGTCACATCCAGATCACCGAGAGCAGCGAGAGCGGTGGTCGTTGAGCCGAGGAGCCCGGCGGGGTGGGATAACTGTCCGGCACCGCCGGGCCTCCGGGAGCGAAAGGGGCCCATGAGATGACCGAAACGGGTTTCTCCTCTTTCGACACCATGGTGGACAAAGCCAACCGGCTCCTCAGGGACATCGAGGAGGCCAACGGATGGCCCAAGGAATGCCGGAAGCAGTCGTACGCCGCACTGCGCGCCGTCCTGCACCGGCTACGGGACCGGCTCTCCGTCGACGGGGCCGCGCACTTCGGGGCGCAGCTTCCGACCCTGATCCGCGGCGTCTACTGCGACGGATGGAAGCCGTCCGAGACACCAGTGAAGCTGAGCGGCGAGGAATTCCTCCAGCGCGTCCGGGAGGACTTTCCCTACGCGGTCGACGGCGGCATCGAACGAGTCGTGCACACCGTGCTGGAGGCTCTGGAACGCCACGTCAGCGAAGGCGAGTGGGACCACCTCAGATCCGGTCTGCCGAACTCGCTGGCCTTCGTACTGCCGTAGCCGCTCGGCGGCACCCGAACCGCCGACCAGGAACGAGGGTGCGCCACGGTGCGCAAGAAAAGTCCGAGGCTGCGGAAAAGGCCAAGACCGAGCTGAACTCGGTGCCCCAAACACCAGCTCGCCGACGAGCTCAAGGTCGACATCGACCGGTCGCCGGCGCTCGCGCAGCGGTTCCAGGTCATGGCCATGCCGACCCTGGCCCTGTTCGACACGGGAGTGGAGGAGACCATCGCGGGCTGCGGCTGAGTAGTCCCATCCACGGAAGGAGAACCCTCATGGCCACGATTCCCGACCCGCACCTGGCGATGGTGCGCCCAGTGACGCCGCGTACCCCGGAGGGCTGTGAGGAGTGCCTCATGGAGCATTCCCCGTGGGTGCACCTGCGGCTCTGCCTCACCTGCGGACACGTCGGCTGCTGCGACTCCTCGCCCCTCAAGCACGCCAGGCGGCACGCGGGCAGTGCCGGTCACCCCGTCGTGCAGTCCTTCCAGCCGGGAGAGGACTGGCGCTGGTGCTACGTCCACGAGGTCCTGGTCTGATGAGCACGGCCGAGCACAAGCATGGTGCGGTCCGCGAGACACCGGACCGGTACGGGGCGTTCCCGCGCCTGACACCGGAGCAGCTCCAGCACCTGACCGCGCACGGTGAGCGCCGCAGGACCGCCGAGGGCGAGGTGCTGTACCGCGAGGGCGAGCCGTTCCGGGAGTTCCTCGCGATCCTCAGCGGGACCGTCGAGATCCTCCACGACCACGGCGGGCCCGACGAGCGCACGGTGGCGGTGCACGGACCCGGCAGGTTCCTGGGTGAACTCGGGCTGCTGGAGGGCCAGGCGGCGTTCGACACCGCTGTGGTGCGCGGGGCGGGCGAGATCCTGGCCGTACCGGTGGAGCGGCAACGCGCCCTGGTCGGCCGCGACCCCGTCCTCGGCGATCTGATCCTCCGCGCTTACCTGGGCCGCAGGTATCTGCTCATCGGCCTCGGCGCCGGCTTCCGGATCCTGGGGTCGTGTTATTCACCGGACACGCTGCGGCTGCGTGAGTTCGCCGCCCGCAACCGGCTGCCCCACCGCTGGGTGGATCTGGAGAAGGACAAGGAGGCGGAGGCGCTGCTGCGTCGGTTCGCCATCCGTCCCGAGGAGACTCCGGTAGTCCTCTGGAAGGGCGAGCGGGTGCTGCGCAATCCGAGCAACGCCGAACTCGCCCGGCTCATCGGGCTGCCCGCCCCCTCGCCGGAGGCCGGGCGGTGCGACGTAATGGTGGTCGGTGCGGGCCCCGCGGGACTCGCCGCCGCCGTGTACGGTGCCTCCGACGGCCTCACCACGGTCACCGTCGACGCCGTGGCCACCGGAGGCCAGGCCGGTACCTCGTCTCGAATCGAGAACTACCTTGGCTTCCCGTCGGGCATCTCCGGGGGCGAGCTCATCGAACGCGCGGTGCTCCAGGCCCACAAGTTCGGCGCCCGCCTCATGGTGCCGGCCCAGGTCAGCGGGCTCACCCCGCAGGACGACGAGTACGTAGTCACCTTCACAGACGGGTCCCGGGCCCGGGCGGGCGCCGTGGTGCTCGCCTCGGGCGTGTGGTACCGCAGGCTCGAGGTGCCCGGCATCGACCGCTTGGAGGGTATCAGCGTCTACTACGCGGCGACGGTCCACGAGGCCAGTCTCTGCCAGGCGGACCCGGTCGCCGTGGTCGGCGGCGGGAACTCCGCCGGGCAGGCGGCGCTGTTCCTCGCGAACCACGCGTCCAGGGTCCACCTCCTCGTCCGGGGCGGTGACCTCAACGCGGACATGTCGCGCTACCTGGTGGACCAGGTGGAACGGCACCCGAAGATCGAGGTGCTGCTCCACACCGAAGTCCGGGGCGTCTCCGGGGAGGAGAAGCTGGAGTCGCTGATCGTGGAGGACAACGCAAGCAGTGAGCGCCGGGAGCTGCGGGCCGCGGCGCTGTTCGTGTTCATCGGGGCCCGGCCGCGCACGGAATGGCTCAGGGGCGTGCTGGCCCTGGACGAGAAGGGCTTCGTCCTCACCGGCGCCGACGCCCAGGCGGCGGCCGACGCGACCCGGTGGGCCTCGCTCGGCCGTGGTCCGTTGCTGCTGGAGACCACCCTTCCCGGCGTCTTCGCCGCCGGCGACGTCAGGAGCGGCTCGGTCAAACGGGTGGCCTCGGCGGCCGGTGAGGGTGCCATGGCGATCCGCCTCGTGCACGAGCATCGGGAAAAGACGGGCAACGTGGTCCGCACCGCGGGCCCCGAGGGGCGTCGGCCGGTGGCGGGCCAGTCCGTGTCCTGGCGCTGGCCCTCCCCCTGACGGACCCCGTAGGCGGCCCGACCCCCCACACGGTCGTCCTCCCAGCGGGCGCCCAGCGCACCGCCGACGGTTCCCATGGACGTGATGAACCGGGCGAGGGAGAGGTAATACCCAGCATCGGGCTGGTGCCCGACGACCGGGCGCAACGACTCCGGTGTGAGCAGGAACGCCGTGGTGACATGGACGAGCACGAACAGTGTGGCGTACAGGCAGGTGATGCCGATGAACGAGGTGACCACGGTGACGAGGTTGAACAGGCCGGCCTGCTGCCGGGCGATCTCGTCGCACACACGGTCCCACCGTTCATGGTCGACGACCAGCGCCGTGACTCACGTGGAGGTGACCCGAAAGGTATCAATGCTGACGAGGCCGAACGCCGCGGTGACGACCACGTCGGCGAACGGTCGCGGGCCGGACACCGAAGCGGGGCGGTCGGTGGCGCGGAGCGGGTGTAGGCGGTGGCGCACTCGTTCGTGGCCCGGTGGGAGCACGCCCCTGTACTGGGGAGGGTGAGGAGATCTGTCCGTACCGGCCTGCACCTGCCGGCGGGGGCCAGCGTGTCACGTGGCGCCGACGCCACCCCGGGGGCATCCTGTGGGCACTTGCGATCGCGGGGGCAGCCGACGAGAAGGGTCCGGTCATGCGGGTGTCGTCGCATGGCGTTACGGTCGTGGCTCTCCTGGCGGATCCGGACGCGCCGACGGAGATCGCGCAGCGCATGGCCCGGACGCTTCCTGGATGCTCAACCATCTCGGCCACCAGGAGGCGGCCAAGAACGTCGTACCACGGGATTCTGCGCTACGCGATGCGCAGGTCGCGCCTGCACGAGGTAGGCGGTTTCGTTTGGATCAGCCGGTCGTTGGTCCGGGTGTGTCGTTGACTGCCGCGCAGTGGGCGCGGATCGAGCCGTTACTCCCGGACCGGCCACCCAAGCGCGGCGGCCGCTGGCGTGATCACAGGGAGGTGGTCACGCCAGCGGCCGCCTTCAAGTTCCGGACCGGAACACAGCGGGTCCACCTGCCGGAGAAGTACGGCAACTGACGGGGCGTCTACAACCGGCTGCGGACGTGGGCCATCGACGGCACGTGGGAGCGGGTTTTCACCGCGTTGACGGCCCAGGCCGATGCCGACGAAGACCTGGACGGGGTCGTCTCGGTGGACTTCACGATCGTGCGCGCTCACCAGCTTGCGGCCGGGGCCCGTAGAAGAGGGGGTCCGGCCGCCGAACCGGACGACCACGCCGTCGGCGCTGCCGAGCCGAAGCAGAAGCGGAAGCCAGGCCCGCGCAAGACAGAGTTCATCGGCGCGGCCCTCACGGCGTGAGGACGACCTTCTCGCAGCGGTCCTTCTTGTTCTTGAACAGGTCGTAGCCGGTCGGTGCCTCGCTCAGGGGCAGCCGGTGGGTGATCACCCGGGTGGGGTCGATCTTGCCCTGCTCGATCAGACCCAGCAGCGGCTTCATGTACTTCTGCACATGGCACTGCCCGGTGCGCAGGGTCAGGGACCTGTTCATCCAGGCACCCGCCGGGAACTTGTCGATCAGCCCGCCGTAGACGCCGATGACCGACACCACGCCGCCGCTGCGGCAGGACATGATGGCCTGGCGCAGCGCGTGCGGCCGGTCGGTCTCGGAGTGGACCGCCTGCTTGGCGCGGTCGTAGAGGTGCACGTGGGAGGCACCGTGTGTGGCCTCCAGGCCGACCGCGTCGATGCACTTGTCGGGGCCCCGGCCGCCGGTCAGTTCCAGCAGTGCCGACCGCACGTCGGTGTCTTCGAAGTCGATGGTCGTGTACCCCTGGGCGGCGGCCATGTCGAGCCGGTAGTTCTCCTTGTCGATCGCGATGACCTTCTCCGCGCCCAGGACCCGGGCACTGTCCATTGCGAACTGGCCGACCGGCCCGGCGCCCCAGACGGCTACGACATCGCCTTCCTGGATGTCGCACATCTCGGCGCCCATGTACCCGGTCGGCAGGATGTCGGACAGGAACAGCACCTGCTCGTCGCTGAGGTCCGACTCGATCCTGAGGGCGTTGGCGTCGGCGAGCACCACCCGGGCGTACTCGGCCTGACCGCCGGCGAAGCCACCGGTGAGGTGTGAGTAGCCGTAGATGCCGGCGGTGGGGTGACCGAAGAACTTCTCCGATATGCCGGCGTTGGGGTTGCTGTTCTCGCAGCACGAGTACAGCTCCGCGCGGCACGCCCCGCAGGCGCCGCAGGCGATCGGGAAGGGCACGACGACCCGGTCGCCGACGCGCAGCTTGTCATCGCTGATGCCGGGGCCGACCTCGACGACCTCCCCCATGAACTCGTGGCCCATGATGTCGCCCTTTTCCATGGTGGGGACGTAGCCGTCGAGCAGATGGAGGTCGGAGCCGCAGATCGCCGTCGAAGTGATTTTCACGATGGCGTCGCGGCTGTTCAGGATCGACGGTTCGGGGACGTCCTGCACCTCGACCGAGTTGCGTCCCGTCCAGCAGTTCGCCTTCATCCCAGGGCCTCCTTCAGTTCGCTTTCGGTCAGCGGCCGGGCCGGGTGCTGCGGGAACTCCCCGCGGGCCCGCTTGCCGCCGGGTGCCCCCTCGGAGCGGACGACCTCGCCGGTCTCCGCGATCTGCTTGAAGCGGCGCAGATCGTCGTCGAGTTGCTGGTGCGGCTCCTCGCCGAAGTACCCGACTTCATCAGTAGGTAGGCACACGTGGTCGGCGGATTCGCGGGCTGGCCTGCGAGAATGGCATGAGGAGCC
>NZ_JAESIF010000324.1:0-309 GCF_016757295.1 Streptomyces sp. M2CJ-2
ATCGCCATCTCCACCAGCGCCGTACCCGGCACCACCACGGCGTCCCGAACGCGGTGGTCCGCCAGCCACGGCTGGTCCTCCACCGAGAGACGGCCCGTCAGCACGACACCGCCCGACTCCGGCAAGGCCAGAACGGAACCGAGCAAGCCGTGCTCGGCCGCCTCCTGGCCTACTCGGGCGCCGCCGTCCGTACTGCGGCTCAAGAGCCAGTAGCGCTCGTGCTGGAAGGGGTAGGTGGGCAGCTCGACGCGCCGCGCGCCAGTGCCGGCGTAGAAGGCCTCCCAGTCGACGGGCGCGCCACCGACGTGC
>NZ_JAESIF010000325.1:0-304 GCF_016757295.1 Streptomyces sp. M2CJ-2
GCCGTCAGCTGACACGGTCTCAAGCTCTGTACATCAGCCCGTACATACCTCTGCACTACAGCCCGTACGCCGACAACGGGCAGAGAAGCACACCGAGTGGCGCAGCGAGGGCAGCGCGCACTACACGGCCAGGCTCACCGAGGGTCGCCGTCTGGTCGACGAGCTCGCCGAAGCCTACGGGCACGCCGCGGGCGCGCTGCGTCGCTACGCGGAGGCGCTGACGCTGGCGAAAGCCCAAGGCCGTGAAGTTTACGGTCCGGGAGCCGACGTCAAGATGTCGATGCTGATGGTGGCCTTGTAGGTG
>NZ_JAESIF010000326.1:0-298 GCF_016757295.1 Streptomyces sp. M2CJ-2
GGCCCTGGCGTCCGGGGTGCCGGTCGTGATGCCGGTGCGGGTCGACCGGCAGGCACTGCGCACCCGCCCCGACGGCGTCCCCGTCATGCTGAGCGCGCTGGCCCCGGCCGCCCAGGTACGGGTCGCGGCAGGCGCGGAAGCCGCCGTCGCGGCCCCGCTGGTACAGCGCTTGGCGGGACTGAGCGGTGCCGAGCGCGGCCGTGTGGTGCTGGAGGCGGTGTGCGAGCGGGTGGCACTGGTGCTGGGGCACGACGGCGCCGAGGCGGTGAACCCGCGGCACGCGTTCAGCGACATGGGC
>NZ_JAESIF010000327.1:0-289 GCF_016757295.1 Streptomyces sp. M2CJ-2
GGGTTGGGTCGGGCCGGGGCGCGGTACTGGCCTTGCGACCAGCCCGTTTCCCCGACCCGCCCGCCGCACCCGCCGTGCGTGTCTCCACGCAACGGGCGCTCCACGTGCCTTGACCGGTGGTCAGCCGCCGGTAGCTGCGGCTGCCGGTCGTGGTGTCCACGGGGTCGGGATGTTGCTGCCGCGGTAGCGGTAGCGGATCACCTTGACGCTGGACGCGCCGGTGAACTCGACTCCGTCGCAGATGAGCTTCCAACTGCCCGGTCGGCAGAACCGGCGGCGCAGTTCCCTC
>NZ_JAESIF010000328.1:0-287 GCF_016757295.1 Streptomyces sp. M2CJ-2
TGCCGTCCGGTGTGACGGCTCGTTGGCCAGGGTGGCGACCGTTTTGCCGTTCCGGTTGCGGGTGGGGTGCTGGATGTCGATGCAGTCGCGGCCTTGGCCGCAGGTACCGGAGCTGACCGCGCAGGTGGCTCGCGCGGTCGCGGCCCGTGGGCCGTATCCGCCGGCGATGCGGGATGCCGTCCTCGACCTCTGAACCCCACAGCGGCGTCCCAGAGCCTCATGTCGGCCGGGTGGGTTTCCCCCGGTGAGACCGTTGCCGGACTCAGGCTGTGGAGGGGGCAAGCGCT
>NZ_JAESIF010000329.1:0-286 GCF_016757295.1 Streptomyces sp. M2CJ-2
GGTCTGGCGGCGGAGGGGTATGCCTACGGTCCGCTGTTCCAGGGCCTGAAGTCCGCCTGGCGCGCCGGCGGCGACGTCTACGCCGAGGTCGAACTCCCCGCCACGGCCCGCAAGGACGCCGGCACCTTCGCGTTCCACCCCGCCCTGCTCGACGCGGTGCTCCACGCCACGGACTTCGCCGCCGGTGAGGCCCGGGAGCAGGACGAGATCCGGCTGCCGTTCGTGTGGGGTGGTGTGGTGCTCCGGGCGACGGGTGCGTCGGTGGTGCGGGCGCGGGTGCGGTCGC
>NZ_JAESIF010000330.1:0-285 GCF_016757295.1 Streptomyces sp. M2CJ-2
CGCTGTCCACGGACAACCCCTCCCGCATGATCAACCAGAAGATCATCCCACCCGCTCAGCCAACGTGACAGCGCCGTGCCAGGGCCTGGCGGACGAGGAGTTCCCGCCTCGCGGGAACCGGGCTTTTCAGGATGCGCTGATCGACGGCCTGGAGATGGCGGACGACCCGCGCGCCCGCCAGTAGGGCTGCCGAGGGTTGAACTGGATGGCCATCTAGGGCCTGTTCGGGGTCGTGATCTCGGTTCCGATGCCCGCATCCGGCGAGGGCGGCCGAGCTGGTAGAAC